>JBHEPB010000335.1:0-15089 GCA_046260515.1 Binatia bacterium | reverse complement strand
CCTGGCGACGACCGCGGACGCCTTCGGCATCGTCGATCTGATCGGGGACACGCCGCTGGTGGAACTGCGCTGCCTCGCGAGCCAGCTGGCGCCTGGCGTGCGCATCCACGGCAAGCTCGAGGGCGCGAACCCGAGCGGTTCGGTCAAGGCCCGCGCGGCCTGGAACATGGTGAGGCGGGGCCTGGCCTCCGGAGAGCTTCGCCCCGGCAAGACGATCTTCGATTCCACCTCCGGCAACACCGGCATCGCACTGGCGATGATCGGCGCGGCCCTGGGCTACCCGGTGACGCTGGTGATGCCCGAGAACGTCTCGCGCGAACGCAAGCGCGTGCTGGCGGCCTACGGGGCCGAGATCGTCTACTCGAGCCCGCTGGAGGGCAGCGACGGCGCCATCCTGCTGGCGCGCGAGGTGTACGCGAAGGACCCCGAGCGCTACTTCAAGCCCGACCAGTACAACAACGAGGCCAACCCCGAGGCCCACTACCTGACGACGGGTCCCGAGGTCTGGCAGCAGACCGGGGGCGCCGTCACGCACTTCGTGGCCAGCGTCGGCACCGGCGGCACCGTGATGGGCACCGGGCGCTACTTGAAAGAGAGGAATCCCGCCGTGCAGGTGATCGCCGTCGAGCCCGACGACGCCTTCCACGGTATCGAGGGCCTCAAGCACATGGAGTCGTCGATTGTGCCGGGAATCTGGCGCCCCAAGGAGCTCGATCGCATCGTCGGCGTCGCCACCGACGCCGCCTACGACATGGTCTACCGCCTGGCCGCCGATGATGGCCTGCTGGTGGGCCAATCCTGCGGCGCCACCGTGGTCGGCGCCCTCGAGGTCGCCCGCGGCCTGGAGGAGGCCTGCATCGTCGCCGTGCTGCCGGACTTCGGCGATCGTTACCTTTCCACCAACCTCTGGCTCGGCTGGCGCGATCGCCACCAACTGGCCGCCGCCCCCTAGGAGCAATCATGGCCGTCCACCGCTACTACCTCACCTACAGCCAGGAACAGATCAAGGAACCGATCATCTACACGATCGGCAAGAAGTTCCGCGTGGTCACCAACATCCGCACCGCCTCGGTCTCCGACCACATCGGCATCGTGGGCATCGAACTCGACGGCGACCCGGCCGAGATCGACGCCGCGGTGAAATGGATCGCCGGCCAGGGTGTCAAGGTGGAGCCGATCGAGAAGAACATCATCGAGTAGGCCGGTGCTGGCCGACGACGCGATCGAACGCTACGCCCGCCAGATCGTCGTGCCCGGCATCGGCGCGGCGGGCCAGGAGCGACTGCTCGCAGCGACCGCCCTCGTCGTCGGCCACGAGCGCGGCTGCCGCCAGGCGGCCCTTTACCTCGAAGCCGCCGGCGTGCGGGTGCTGCGCGAGGCGGCGTGCGCCGAAGGGGCGAAGCCGGACCTCGTGGTCGTCGCCGACGCCGGGGTCCTCGACGAAGGAACGCGCGCAGCACTGCTGCGCGCGGCCTCCCCGCTGTGCTGGTACGCGACCGGCCCGGACGGCTTTTCCAGCGGCGTGCACCCCGCCTCTCCCCTGCCCTCGCCGGCTTCGGCATCGGGCGAGCCGGACGACGCCTTGCACGACGCCGCGGCCTGCGACGCCGCCTCCGTCGCCTGCGCCATCCTTCTCGGGCTTCCCTGCCGGGAAGGCGTTGTCCGCTTCGACGTCCTCAGTAGTTGAACTGAAGCTGAAGACCGATGCGGTGCGCGCTCGTGGTGCGCAGGAAGGGGTAGCCCGAAGTGTTGCTCCTCGTGAACGTCGGCGTGTACGCGAGCATCAGCTCGACGGCCGGGATCGGCTGCCACTCGATGCCGATGTCGATCTCGTTCACTTCATCCTCGGACGCGTTGCGGCCGAACTTGCGCCCGCCGTCGAAGTAGTTCCAGCGCGAGAAGGTCGTCGCCTCGCCCAGCTTGTAGCCGGCCGCGGCGAGGTCCTGGAAGCGCCAGGACAGCTGCACGTAGCCGCCGTGGAGGCTGCTCGAATTGATGCGCGTGCCGTCCGAGCTGAGCTGGGGCCCCCGCCCGAAGTTCCACTCGGCTTCCACGCCGAAGGGCTGGGGGTACCAGACAAAGGAGGCCCCGACGCGCTCGTCCTTGGCGCCGTTGCGGCCTTGGGCGGGCGTCAGCGTTACGTTGTTCACCGAGATCTGCTCGGTGCGGACGACGAAGCGGCCGGTGTAGGCCTGGGCTCCCACTTCGAAGAACTGCCCGCTGCCCAGCAGGAAGGGATAGGTGAGCCTGGCGACGTAGTGGGCGTCGCCGTTGAGGTCGCGGCGGTTGGGCCCCTGGCCGGAATAAGCGCCGAATCCGAAGACGCCGTAGTCGCCCGAGCCGCGCAGGCCCTGGGAGACCAGGGTGCGGAAGCGCTGGCGGGCCTCCTTGGGCGCCCAGTAGAAGAAGGCGCCCACGTCGCGCTCGCCCTCGACGGCGCTGTTCAGGCCGTCGGGGCGTTCGACCTGCAGGCGGTTCTGGCTCGATTGGAGGTTCACCCAGCCGAAGGGCACCTTCGACTGTCCCACGCGGAAGCGGAACTCCTTGTCCTTGTCGATGGCGATGTCGGCGTAGAGATCGCGCAACTGCAGGGAGAAATCCCCTGAGGTGGGCGAAGCGTTGAGGTCGGTCTGGGCGTAGAGGTAGAGGTGCTCGCTGACATCGCCGAAGAGGATGACGCGGCCTCGACGGATCAGGAACGTGTCCACGTCGCTCACCGAGCGATCGGCCGGCACGTCCAGGTCGGCCCCGTCCTGGTCCAGGATGGAGTGGTGGCGGATCTGGGTGTAGCCGCGGATGGACAGCTTCTCGTACCAGCCGAGGGCCGGTTTCTTGGCGGGCTCGCTGGACGCGACGGTGGTCGCGGGTGCGGCGGCAGCCGGAGCAGCTGCGGCGCCGCCTCCGGTGGCGGCGGGCACCGGGGCCGGGGGCTCGGCCGCCACCGTCGCCGAGCCCGGGGCCGCGGCCGGCGCCGGACCGGCCTCGACCGGAGCGGCGTCGGCCTCCTCCTCGGCCAGCTTTTGCAGTTCCTGGAACTCTTCGTCGGAGATCGAGCCGCGCTGGTGCAGGATCTTGAGCAGCCGCATCATGCCGGCATTGGGAGCCTTGGCGCCGGCCCCGGCGTGGGTGGGCTGCACCAGCATGGCCAGGCAGGCGCCGACGACCGCGGCCCGTCGCCATCCGGGGATCACGAACGGGGCTCGAACACGATTCTCACTCTGATTGAACACAGGGTCCCTCCGCACAGGCTGAGAGCGGAAGTTGAGGGGCGATTGTTCAGTTCCCGTTAGTGCCGGAGGAGAACATCACCGGCCTGTGCCGGGAAACCCACAGGCTCCCCTTGGCGTTTCGCCGTACCGCTCGGGATAACGGCCGCGGCGGACGAGGGCGGCCGGCGGCCCTCGATCAGGCGAGGGAAGTCCAGTCATGAGCAAAAGTTCACAACTCCATCGGCGCCTCCTGCCGACCCTGCTCGGCCTGGTCCTGGCCGGCCCCGTGCTCGCCGGGGAGCCGAAGGATCCCGAACGCCTCAAGCAGGAGCTGCTGGAGATCGAGAGGCGCCTGGACGCCAAGCTCGAGCTTCTCGACGAGAAGCTGAAGAAGCTCGAACACCTCGAAGCGGCCGCCGACAAGGCGCCTCTCCCCACCGGCGCGGCCGTCCGGGAGCCGGTCCGGAGCGAGGAGGCCCCGGCAAAGGCTGAGGCAGATGCGATCGCCGACGCACAGCCCGAGGCCCCGACAGCGCCCGAAGTGGACGCGGGGACAGTTGCCGCGACAGTAGCGGGGGCGGACGCCGAAGCCGCGGGGGAATCGGCAACGCTGATCGCCAGGATCAAGGACCGACTGCCGTCGACCGTCAGCTACGGCAAGAACGGCTTCGAGTTCCGCACCGACAACGGCCTCTTCTCCCTCGCCATCCAGAACCGCCTCCAGACCCGCTTCGCCTCCCCTTTCGACAGCGATCCGCGTTCGACTGCCGACCTCGAGCGCGACCAGAACTCCTTCATGATCCGCCGCGCGAGGACCAAGCTGCGGGGGCACGCCTACTGGCCCTGGCTCAAGTACTACTTCCAATACGACTGGTCCCAGCCCATCCTGCGCGACGCCAGCCTCACCGTGGAGAGATTCTCCTGGGCCAAGCTGTGGGTGGGCCGCGGCAAGGTCTTCTACAACGACGAGCGCGTCAGCTCTTCGGGCAACCAGCAGTTCGTCAACCGCTCCATCGTCAACGACATCATGACCGTGGACCGCCAGCAGGGCGTCCAGATTTTCGGCAACCTCTTCCCGGGCACCTGGCACGATGTCAGCTACTACGCCGGCCTCTTCACCGGGGTCGGGGTCGGGGATCGCAACAACGACGACGACAAGCTGATGTACTCGGGTCGTGTGCAATGGAACGCCCTGGGGGGCGAAATGCCGTTCACCCAGTCCGACGTGGAGTTCCACGAGAAGCCGGCCTTGAACTTCGCCTTCGCCGGAGCCACCAACCAGAGCCGCTGCACGGCCTTCGAAACCGACAGCAGGAGCTGCCGGGCCCTTCCCGGCTTCGACGTGGGTGCGGATGGCCAGTACCAGGTCGACCAGATGATGGAGGAGGTCCGTTTCAAGTGGCGCGGCTTCTCCCTGCAGCACGAGATGCACTGGAAGGAAGTCGTCGACACGCTGAAGGACCCTTCCGATCCGACCAGGAAGACGGATCTTCTGGGCGCGCTGGTCCAGGCGGGCTTCTTCCCCCACGTCCTCGTCGACATGGTCCCCGCCGGCCTCGAGCTCGCCGGTCGCTACGCCTTCGTGGATCCCGACACCGACCTCGGCGGCGACCGCCAGGAGGAAGGCAGCGGGGTGATGACCTACTACTTCAACGGGCACCTGAACAAGGTGAACTTCCAGGTCAGCCAGCTCACCATCGCAAGCCAGGCAGAGCAGCGCTACTGGCTGCAGTGGGACTTCTCGTTCTGAAGCGGCGGCCCGGCGCGCAGCCTTGCCTCGCGGGGGAGCGCTCTCAGTGTGAGGGCCGCCGGCGAGATGGCGGGGAGACGGCGGCGCCGCCGAGCGCAGCCGCGCGCGCCTCCAGCAGTTCCTCCGCCACCCGGTGTCGCGAGGCCACCACCTGGGGCGAGAACCATCCGGCCAGCAGCACCGGCACCGCGATGAGGACGACGCCCACCCTCTCCTTTGCCGTCAATTGCAGGGAGACCGAGGTGGTCGGCCGCCGCCCGGTGAACAGCGAGAAGTAAGCCCTCAGGATGGCGATGCCGTTGAGCATCGAGGCCAGGGCCAGCGTGACGCTGTAGCCCAGCCCGTGCTGGGCGCTTCCGCTGATGAGCAGTTCCATCGGCACGAAGCCGATGGTGCCCGGGAAACCCACGCTGGCCAGGCCCGCGATCAGGAACAGGACGGCCAGGCCCGGCACCTGCTCGTAGTAGCCGTGGTGCTCGCGCAGGGACAGGCGCCCGAAGCGGGCCTCGAGAGCGCGCAGCGAATACCCAAGCCCGGCCAGCGACAGGATGACGGAGATCCACAGGCTCAGTGCGGCCGTCAGGCTGGTGGGCGTGTGGAGCATCACCGCGAACATCACCATCGAGGTCTGGCCGAGGGCGAGGAAGGCGTAAAAACGCCGCGCCTCGCTTTGCACCACGGCCATGCCCGCGGCGTACACCGCGGTGACCAGGCAGGTGAGACTCACCACGTGGAGCATCCCTTCGGAGGCATGGGGAAGGAGCAGGCGAAGCACGGCGACCACCTCGACGAGGGGAAGGACGAACAGCATGGCAGCGCCGAAGGACGCGCGCTGGAACAGCGTGGGAAGCCAGCCGTGCAGGGGAACGATGCCCCCGCACAGTTTCAGGGCCACCAGTACCAGGGCAGTGGCCCAGGCGACGTTCGGCCCGTCGGAGAAGGTCCAGCCGACCAGCAGCAGCGCGATGAAAGGGACCATGTAAAAGAGAAAGCCGCGCGTGCGGCTTCCCCGCGACTTCAGGTCCCACACCGGCAGCAGGGAGACGAAAACCATCAGGGCGACCAGCACCGTCCCGCTGCGCGAGGTGAGGAGGGCCAGGGTGGCGGCGGCCGAGAGCAGCAGCCGCGTGCAGAACAGCGGCGTTAGCCGCGACTTGGAGGTGCCGAGCAGGGTGAGCAGGTGCAGGGCCGCCAGCACCGGCAGCATCGGGGCGGCGACGGCGTCGGCATGGAAGAGTCCGACTCCCGCCTCGAGGCCGGCAGCGCCGGGCGAGAACGCGAAATCCGCCCAGGTGACCAGGGCCCCGGCCAGGGTGGCCACCGCCACCCCGAGGGACCATCGCCACGCGGTGGCCGGCGACCGCAGGAAAGAGGCAACCGCGGCGCCGACCAGGGGCGCCATGATCGTGACGCCGAGCCAGGGCAGGTCCGACGGAGTCATCTGGGCTCCTCTCCCGTCGCGGGTTGATCGTCGGGTCCGCGACCGGTGCCCTCGCCTTCCAGCAAGTTCGCCCACCGGCGCTCCCAGGCGTCGAAGGTGAGGAACGCGAACTGGAAGGGACGGGCCACGCCCCTCTCCAGGATGGAATCGAGGTAGCCGCGTTCCAGGGCGAAGCGGTAGAGCCAGCGCTGGGCCCCCGGGCTGAGGCGCTGCTCCCACTGGAGCTTCACTTCGCGGGGACGGGTGCCGATGGCGTCCTCGAGCTGGTGGTGGTCGTGCAGCAGGCTCGGGGCCCTGAGGAACTGCAGGGTGCGCAGGCAGGCGTGCCCCAGCAGGTGGAAGAGGGCCAGGTAACGGAACCCGAAACCGATCTCCGCCACGATGATGCCGACCTGGGTGAGCGACGCGTAAGCCAGCGCGGACTTGATGTCGGTCTGCACCCGTCCGGCCAGGTAGGCGAAGGCGGCCGTCAACAGGCCCATCACCACCACCAGCACCGACAGCCACGGCGCGCTGTCGAGGACCGGGCTGATGCGCAGCAGCAGGAACACGCCGAGGTGCACCGAGAGGGCCCCGTAGAACACCGCGCTCGACGGCGTCGGCCCCTCCATCGCGCGCGGGAGCCAACCGGAGAAAGGAACCAGCGCGGACTTGCCCGCCGCGGCGATGACGAAGAGCACCCCGAGCATGGCGAAGTGCGGCCCGATCAGCAGGGGATCGTGCTCCGGCCAGGCATGGGTCCCGACGATGTGGTCGAAATCGCCGGCGCCGTTGATCTCGTGCATCAGGATGGCCGCCAGCATGAGGGCAGCGTCGCACACGCGGTAGACCACCCACACGCGAAGGCCGTTGCGGGGCGGGGCCGGCCTCTCGTGGAAGAAGGCGATGAGCAGCACCGACGACAGGCCCACCAGCTCCCAGCCGGCGAACAGGGTCTCGACCGTGTCCGACAGCGCGGCGGTGACCATGCCGAGGAGGAAGACGGCGAAAAGCACGAAGAAGCGGTTGTAGCCGGGTTCGCGGTGGAGGTAGCGCGTGGAAAAGGCCGCGATGGTGGCGCACAGCACCAGCGTGAGGATCACGTAGGAAACCGACAGCAGGTCGAGGATGAACTGGAATTTGACGTGGTAGGTCGGCGTGATCACCCAATCGCCGAGCTCGATGACGAACTGGGGCAGGCCCTGGGCCAGCATCGTCACCGCGGCAGCGAGCGCCGCCATGAGGCTCAGCGCAATGGTGCCCTGCATCAGGGCGCCGACCGTTTCTTCCTTCATGCAGTGGTCCCACAGGAAGGCCACGAAGAAGACCGCCAGCAGCGACAGAGGGGCGGCCACGACGAGGAGTCCGAGAATGGGCAGGAGGGAAACGGCGGCGGGCATGGCGCGGCTCAGCCCGGCCCCTGCGGGGGTGTCGATTCGCGCCCCTGCGGGGCTATCGATTCGCGCCCCTGCGGAGCTATCGATTCGCGCCCCTGCGGGGCGACGATCTCGGCGAATTCGAGGTGGTCGCGCCAGCCCGTGTACCATTCCATGGAGGAAGCGGCGACGGGCAGGGGTCCGGCCTCGCGGGGATGCGCCTCGAACTCCCCGTCGTGGACGACGAGGAGTTCGCCTGTCGCGGGATGCATCACCGCCAGCTGCACCCAGCCGTTGCCCACCATCGTGCGGATGACGGGATTCCTTTCGAGAATGCGCTGCATGGCCTCGGGCGTGGTCTCGATGACGAAGAGCAGGCGCACCGGCTCGTGGATCTCGACCATTTGCCAGGGAAGGCCCGTGCGCAGGTCGCTCGCCGCACCGTCCATCACGCCGAGCAGGCCGGTGATGTTGTGCGGCAGCTTGGAGCCGCTGCCCCAACCGGGAGAGTCCACGTAGGAGAAGTAGTACTCGAGATTGATTCCGGAGCAGACCGGCACCACCGCGCCGAGAATGCGCGTGAGGATGGTGGTCGCTTCGTCGTCCTGGTCGGGATCGTAGGAAACCAGGAAGGCACGCCGGTCGAGGAAGATCCCCCTCGTCCTCTTGCGCCGCCCCACGATGCAGATGGCGTTGGTGGCGTGTCCCCACTCCGGGCGCACCTGGGAGAGGTCCTCGGCGCGGCCTTCCACGTGGCGCTTGGCTCCCTCGGGGCTGAGACCGAGGGAGGCCGATCCGAAGCGGCGTGCCCTCTCGTGGGCGTTGCGCACGGCGGCCTCGTGCAGGGCGCGGCCGGCCACCTCGAACTCGAACTGGTGGGTGGCCGGCACGCGGTCCACGTCGTAGAGCGTCAGGCCGTCGTTGGCCGTGTTGTGCATCCCGCCGACGAACACCGTGTCCGCCGGCACCGCGATGCCGCGCTCCGCGAGGGCCCGGCGCACGCGCGCGTCGTTGAGCATCTCGGCGACGGCCCTCGCGTTGGGGCCGCCGCGGCCGCCGCCGCAGGCGCCGCAATCGTGGGCCGACTCGTGCGGGTTGTTCATGCTGGTGGAACCGTGGCCGAAGACGAAGACGATGCGGGCGAAGCGCGCGGTCATGCCCACGTCGCGCAGCAGGCGCTCGGCGATGCCGGCCATCTCCTCCAGCACGAAGCCGTGCCCCGCCTCCTCCGGACCCGGCTCGGCCACGGCGCGTTCGAGCACCAGACGAGTGACCGGCGGCGGCGCGAGGAAGCTGCCGAAGAAGCCGCGGAAACGCGCGGTGAGCCGCGGGAACACCACGCGCGCCACCAGCGGCACGGTGGCCAGCAGGCCGAGGGAGGCCGACAGGAAGGCCCCGCTCACGATGCGCCGGCTGCCGCCGTGGAAACCCTGCAGGGCCATGCCGAGGCGGCGGCGGTGGCTGCTGCGCCGGTGCTCGGCCTCCGACAGGCGGCGGTCCACCTTCTCGGAAACCCAGTGCTGGGGACGCACCACCACGGGGCAGAGGGGAACGAAGTCGGCGGCGGCGGCGCCGCGGTAGTACATCACCACCCCGAAGAATCCCGCCGCGCCGAACGTCTCGGAGGTGGGAGCCAGCTCCTCCACGTGGCGACGAATCGATTCCTCGCGTTCGTCGAGGCAGAACATGGCCTGGAAGGAGGGTCGATCCGCGGGTTCCGCCTCGCGCCCGGGGACCGAACATAGGGCGTCGAGGGTCTGGGCCCGGAAACGGTGTTCATAGGCCAGGTGGAAGACGCGGCGCCTGGCCAGCTCATCGAAGCCCTCCACCTCGTCGAAGAGGGCCGCCCAGGCCTCGGCGTCCAGGTGGAAGAGATGCTCCGGCGTCCAGCCGAGCATCTGCGCCAGTTGAAAAAGGAGGAACGCCCTCTGTTTGTCGCTGGTCACGCGGGTGGAGGGAAGTTGCCGCGCGAGTTCGCCGCGAAGATCCGCGAGCGGCGTCTCGCAGCCGAAGGAGGCGCGGGTCGCGCTTCGCAGCGCCAGGCGCTCGAGCAGCAGCCGCACCGCGACGAAGTCCACGAGACTGCCCTCCGGCACCGGATGGTGAACGCGGTCCGCCCTTTGCTCCACGTGGCGGATCATCCCGCCCCACCCCCTCAGGGCCAGCAGGGTGGCCGACAGGAAGCCGGCGCGTTCATCCTCCCCGACGCCGAAGTCGTCGAGGGATTCCTGGATCGAGGCCAGGGCGCCGACGCCACGAGCCTGCAGACCCTCCACCTCGCGCCGCAGCCCTCCCAGCCACCAGGCGGAGGCGCCGCCGCCGTGGCAGTGCAGCGCGCAGAACGCACGGTAGAACCCGGCTTCGCGGTCGGGAAGGTCCCAGTGCGCGATGCCCTGGTCGAGGAAGGAGGCGCAGAAGCGGATGAGGACGTCGTTGACCATCAGGTCGGTGTCCTCGCCGCCCGCGGCGAGGAGGAAATCGCGATGACGGACCAGGCGCGGCGACGCCGTCGTCCTCTCTCCCGCCAGTCTCACGCCCTCGCTGCAGGTCTCCCACAGCGCGGAAAGGGTAAAGGCCTCCCACCTCCGTTCGCTCCATTCCTCGATGCGCGTTTCCTTGAAACGGGTGAACAGGGCGCCGATCCACGGCGGCCTCTCGACGTCGGGCAGGGAGCCGCGCAGGCGGCGCATCACCCAGTGACGGGTCTCGGTGATGAGCTTGCGCCTCTGCACCTCGGACACGTCGCGCCGCGACGTGAGGAGGGCGTCGGTTTCGGCCATGAACCAGTCGAGTTCGGCGCCCTCCCCGCTGCGCAGGGGGTGCTCGAGCATGGCCAGGCGAAGATCCAGGCGCGTGGAAAGGCCGTGCAGCGCCTCGTCCGCCTTCGCGCCGAGGTCCCTCCTCAGCACCGTCGCCAGTTCGGCGAACAGGATGCGTCCCCGCGTCAGTTCCTCGCGATAGCGGTCCTCGGACAGGTAGGGCTCGCAGCCGAAGACGCGGGATCCCTCGCGCACCGCCTCGTCGAAGGGAAGGTGCTCGAAGGCGTGCAGGGTGTTGTGGTGGATGAATACGCCGATGGGGCCCTGGGCCGGTAGCAGGTGCGCGGCGTCCAGCACCGCCTTTTCGAGCTCACGCAGTCCGGGAGAAAAACCGGCGCCGGGGTCTGCTGGAGAATCGTGCGACGTGTCCATGGGCGCCGGTGCTGGTCCTCGACGGAGGATCAGGCCTCCGCCGAGGAAGTGCGACGCAGGGTTTTCGAAAGACGAGGCCGGCCCTCGACGGCCGGCCGATACCACTCCTCGTGGGTTTCGTCGATATCGACGTGACCGCCGGTCAGTTCATGGTTCTGCCTCCAGCCGTGCAGGGCCTCGAAGGCCGCATGGTCGATGAAGTCCACCGCCAGGTCGATATCGACATGGCTGCCCGGCGGGATCCTCGACAGCTCGGCGTTCACCTTGGGAACGCAGGCGAAGCACATGGTGCCCTCGATGATCACGTGCCACTTGTCGCCGCGCTCCTCGATCCGGACTTCGGTGAGCGAGAGGCGGCGAATGGCATAGAACACCGACAGGGCCACGCCGAGGCCGACGCCCGCGAGGAGGTTGATGCACGTGACGCCGAGCACCGTGACGTAGTAGATCGGGATCTCGTTGTGCTTGGTCAGCTCGCGGATGTGGTGGAGGTTGACGAGGTTCACGCCCACGAAGACCAGCAGCCCGGCCAGCACCGCCAGGGGAATCGTCTCGATGAGGCTGCCGAGGAAGAGGGCGAAGAGCAGAACCCAGATGCCGTGGAGCACGGCCGACCAGCGGCTGGCCGCGCCGGCCGAGATGTTGGCCGAGGAGCGCACGATCACGCCGGTGATGGGCAGGCCGCCCAGCAGGCCCGAGACCATGTTGCCCGCGCCCTGGGCCGCCAGTTCCTTGTCGAGGTTGGAGCGCACGCCGGAGTGCAGCTTGTCGGTGGCCACCGCGCACAGCAGCGATTCGATGCTGGCGATGATCGCGACCGTCAGCACCGCCACGGTGAAGGCGCCCCAATCCGCGGCCGGCTTCAGCTGCGTCAACTCGAACGTTTCCGGTAGGTCCACCCTCTCCACGTCCACCGCAAAGACCACCGAGGCCAGGGTCACCGACACCACCGCCACCAGGGGCCCGGGAATCGACTGGAGGCCCGCCCAGGGCAGCCGTCGCCAGGCGAACAGGATGACGACGGTGAGGACGCCGAGGACGGCCGCACCCGGATGAAGGCCAACCACCCGCTCAGGGAGGGCGAGCAGGTTGGTCAGAGGCGAACTGGCCGGCGAGCCGCCGAGGACAACGTGGGCTTGGGCCAGTGCGATGGAGATGCCGATGCCCGCCAGCATCCCGTGAACGACGGCCGGTGCGATGACGAGGGTGCCGCGAGCCACCTTGGCGAAACCGAGGACGAGCTGCAGCAGCCCCGCGCAGGCCGTGATGAGGCACATCGTCTCCCAGCCGAAGTCTGCGACCAGGCCGGCCACGACCACCGTCAGCCCCGCCGCGGGGCCCGATACCTGAAGGGGAGAGCCCGCGAGCAGGCCGGTGACGATGCCGCCGGCCACCGCGCCGATGAGGCCGGCGATGATGGGAGCCCCGGAGGCCAGGGCAATGCCGAGGGAAAGCGGTACGGCGACGAGGAATACGACGAGCGAAGCGGGAAGATCGCGGCGAAGAGTGTCCATGGGTTCCTGGGGGGCTGGGCGTCCGGGGACGCGTGTTTCCAGCCACGTTGCATCTCACAGGCGCAGTCTCGCCGCACCTTGCGGCGCGCGGATACGGTTGAGAAACCGCAAAGCGCCGATCACCTCGGCGATCCATAACCCGGGCCCTGGCAACGTCGTGTCTCGGCCCTTCGACGGCCGAACCGACAGTGACGCACATCTGGGCAGCTGCTCGATATCCGGGCAGACAGAGGTGAGCTACCCCGAGGCAGGCCGACCAGCCGTCACCACCGGCAACAGCCCTCCGCCCCGGACGGGGCACGTAAGCTCCAGCCCCGACACGGGAATCGCAGGCACATCCCCAGCCTTCGCCCACCGCGAAGAGCGGCCCCCGGCTCGGCACGGTGATTGCTCCAGGACCGGCGCCTGACGACGTCTGCACGCTGCATAGAGAGGGCAACGGGCCATTTCCCAGGCGGCAGCAAACACCCCGATGAAGGAGGAAGGGACGAGATGAGAACAAGCAACTGGAGGTCCAATGTGGTGGTGGCGGCGGCGCTCGTGTGCGCCGCGGGTGCCGGGTCAGCGCAGGCTGAAGAAGCGGAGGCGAAGGGAGGACTCGCCGGGGCCATGGAGCCCGTCTACAGCGTGCTCAGCAACGACGACGAGGGCTACGACCTGTCGGATTCGATCCTCGGCCCCGACAGCGCCTACGATTTCGGGGGCTGGCTGGCCGTCGGCTACAACAGCAACAAGACCGGCCTCTTCAACTCCCACAACAACGTCAACATGACGCAGCTCTGGCTCTACACGGCCAAGTCCATGGACACGAGCGAGGGCTTCGATTGGGGCTTCCGTTTCGACGCGATGTTCGGAACCGACGGCGCCGACACCCAGGCCTTCGGCAGTACGCCGGGCAAGTGGGACTTCCAGAACGGTCTCGACGACGGAAAGTACGGGGCGGCTTTCCCCCAGCTCTACGCCGAGGTGGGATACAAGGACATCTCGATCAAGGCCGGACACTTCTACACCCCGGTCGGCTATGAAGTCGTGACGGCCCCCGACAACTTCTTCTACAGCCACGCCTTCACGATGTATCTGAGCGAGCCCTTCACGCACACCGGCTTCCTGGCGACCTACTCCGGGATCGAGGGCGTCGATATCTTCGGCGGCTGGAGCGCGGGCTGGGACACCGGCTTCGACCAGTACAACGACGGCAGCAACTTCCTCGGCGGCGTGGCCCTCACCCCGGCCGATTGGGCGAAGGTCACCTACACGATGACCGCCGGCGACTTGGGCTGGATCGGATCGGGCTACTCGCACAGCCTGGTGGCCGACGTCAACGTCACCGAGAAGCTGAACTGGGTCTTCCAGTCCGACTACGTAGACGTCGATGAGCAGGGCGCCAACTACGAGACGATCGGCGTCAACCAGTACCTGATCTACGCCCTGACCGAGAAGATCGGCCTCGGCACCCGCGTCGAGTGGTGGAGGGGCAACAACACCGATTACTACGCTCTCACCGCCGGCATCAACTTCAAGGTGCTGCCCAACCTGATGCTGCGTCCGGAGTTCCGCTACCAGTGGAGCCCGGAAGTCGAGGACGACCCCACCGTCAACACTGCGGGCGTTCCGGTGGACCAGGGCGCCTTCGCGTTCGACGCCATCTTCACCTTCTGACGGCGCGAGCCGATCGAAACGAAACCGGCCCCGTGCGCGTCCCGCGCACGGGGCCGGTTTCGTTTGCGCCGCCGCCCGCCACGTCGCACGGCCGGAAGGACGAACCAACGTTGAAGTGCTCGGCGCGCGCGCATAGCATCGCGCCACGATGCGTACCCACACCCGCGACACCCAGGCCACCATCACTCCCGAGAAGGCGCTGGCCTACCTCCAGGAAGGCAACCACCGCTTCGTCCACAACCTGAAGGCCAACCGGGACCTGCTCGAACAGGTGAACGAGACGCGCGAGGGCCAGTGGCCTTTCGCCACCATCCTCAGCTGCATCGATTCGCGCACGGGAGCCGAGCTCATCTTCGACCAGGGCCTCGGCGACATCTTCTCCATCCGCATCGCCGGCAACGTACTCTGCGACGAGATCCTCGGAAGCATGGAGTTCGCCTGCAGGATCGCCGCCTCGAAGCTTCTCGTCGTGCTCGGGCACTCCAACTGCGGGGCCATCAAGGGAGCCTGCGACAACGTGCAGCTGGGCAACCTGTCCACCCTCATCAACCGCATCCAGCCGTCGGTTTACTACGAGCGCAGCATCACCGCGGACCGCAGCTCGGCCAACGCCGACTTCGTCGAAAAGGTGGCCTACATCCAGGTGCGCCGCAGCGTCGAGGGCATCATCGAGCGCAGCATGGTGCTGCGCTCCATGATCGAGAAGGGCGAGCTCGGGCTGATCGGAGGCATGTACGACGTGGCCACCGGCGTCGTGGACTTCCTGGAAGACACGTGGATGTGCGGCCAGGTCCGCCACTTCTACCTGGACGGCGAGGTCCTTCAGGACGGCTACGAGGCCGCCGACTGGCGCGAGCACACCCCGGCCGCCGTCGTGGCGGCCGGCCTGGCTGCCGACAAGGAGTGAACGGGGTTCAGCGCGCCATGTCGGGCGGCAGGACGATCTCGTAGCCGAAGACCTCGCTCAGCA
>JBHEPB010000301.1:0-31540 GCA_046260515.1 Binatia bacterium | reverse complement strand
CTCCACGCCAGCGTCAAGGCGCCGACCGTCCAGCAGTATACAGAAAACCCCTTCAGACTACCCCTGCGCACAGCGCGCATCAGCACTTCGATGGCCAGGACGCCGGTGATGCAGGCCGCCAGCGGCCCGAGGACGAGAGGAAGGGCGTCGCCCTCCCGCGCCATGACCGCAAGATCCCCCGACTTGAGGACGAGGGCCCCGGCGATGGCGGGGATGGACAACAGGAAGGAAAAGCGGGCGGCCGTCGTGCGCTCGACGCCGGTGCTGAGGGCCGCGAACAGAGTGGAACCCGACCGGGAGACGCCCGGCAGCAGGGCGATGCTCTGGATGCCGCCGATCCTCAGCGCGTCCATGAAGGTCAGGTCCTTGTCGAGGCGACCGGTGGCGCCCTTTCCGTGGATGAAGGCCAGGAGGGTCCCGGTAAGGAGGAGCCCGGCGCCCGCCCAGGCAGTCGAATGGAAGGTCTCGGCGAACCAGTCCTCGAAGAGGAGCCCGACAACGGCCACCGGGGCCGTGCCGAGGGCCAGCAGCCAGATCCAGCGACGGCGAACCTCGGCCTCGGGGCCGGCGGCGCCGAACAGGGCCAGCGTCATCTCGTAGAGTTCGCGACGGAAGTAGCCGAGGACGGCGACGAGGGTACCGAGGTGGAGGAGAACGTCGAAAGCGAGGGCGTTGGGCGGCCTCAGGCCGAAGACCTCCTGGGCAATCACGAGGTGACCGTCGCTGGAGACCGGGAGGAACTCGGTGAGGCCCTGGACGATGCCCAGGACAATGGCCTGCCAGACCGTCAGCACCTGCCCACTCTCCACCACCGCACCACCCGCGGAGGTTATACGAAACCCGGGACAGGTACAGGTTTCCCTGTGGGAAACCTGTACCTGTCCCGGGTTTCCTAGAGTTCGACGACGTAGGGGACGACGACGGGGCGGGAGCCGTGCTGGCGGCGGAAGTAGCGGCGCACCGCGAGGCGCACTTCCTCCGCCAGTTCGTCCACGTCGCGGATGGCGGCCTTGGGCATGGCGTCGATGGCGTTGACGACGGCGCGGCGCAGGGGCTCGACGTCGGGCTCGGCCTCGTCGCCGGTGACGACGCCGCGCATGAGGAACTCGGGGCCCGACAGGATGGCGCCGCTTTGCTGGGCCACGGCGAGCACGGCCAGCACCATGCCGTCGCGCGAGATGTTGCGCCGGTCGCGCATCACGCCCTCGTCGTCGATGCCGACCACGCCGCCGTCGATCAGCACGCGGCCGGCCGTGACGGTTCCCGCGCGGCGACCGCCGCGGTCGTCAACCTCCAGGACGTCGCCGTCGGTCATGCGAAAGATCTTCTGCTCGTGAACGCCGGTCTCGACGGCCAGGCGCGCGTGGTGGACGAGGTTGCGGTACTCGCCGTGGACGGGAACGAAGTACTCGGGGCGCACCAGCTGCAGCATGGTGCGCAGCTCTTCCTTGCAGGCGTGGCCCGAGACGTGGGCCCTGGCGTACTTCGGATAGTAGACCTCGCAGCCGAGGCGGTAGAGCTGGTCGATGACGGCGCCGATGGGCCTCTCGTTGCCGGGGATCACCTTGGACGAGAAGATCACCGCGTCGCCGACGCCGGGCACCACGCCCGCCATGTTGCCGAAGGCAATGCGCGACAGCGCCGAGCGCGGTTCGCCCTGGGAGCCGGTGAGCAGGTAGCAGACCTCGCCCGGCTTCATCCTCTGGGCGGTGCGGGCATCGATCATCAGGTCGCCGGGGAAGCCGAGGTGGCCGGTCTGGTTGGCCAGCACCGTGTTCGACTCCATGCGCCGCCCGAGAATGACCACCTTGCGCCCGAACTGGTGGGCCAGCGACAGGATGGCCGCCACGCGGTGGATGTGGGAGGCGAAGGTGGCCACGAAGAGGCGGCCGGTCGTGGCGGCGAACATCGGCTCGAGCATGCCGCGCACGAGGCGCTCGGCGCCGCTCGAACCTTCGGTCTCCACGTTGGTCGAGTCCGACATCAGCAGCTTGACGCCCTCGTCGCCCAGCGCACGGAAGCGTTCCGTGGCGAAAGGACGCCCGTCGATCGGCGTTTCGTCGATCTTGAAATCGCCGCTGTGGATCACGATCTCGCCGCAGGTGCGGATGGCCAGGGCGCAGGCATCGACGATGCTGTGGGTGACCGGGATGCCTTCGATGTCGAAGCCGCCGAGCTGGAAGCGATCGGTGTCGTTGTAGAGCTCGACCTGTTTCTTCGCCAGCCGCGAATGGTCGCCGAGGCGCTCGCGCAGCAGCCCTGCCGTGAAACGGGTGGCGAAGACCGGCACGTCGAACTCGCCCCACACATAAGGCAAGGCGCCGAGATGATCCTCGTGGCCGTGCGTAAGCACGAAGCCCTTGAAGCGGTCGCCGAGCTCGCGAAGGTAGGTGACGTCGGGGATCACGAGATCGATGCCCATCAACTGGGCGTCGGGGAACATCACGCCGCAATCGACGACAATGGCGTCGTCACCGCGCTCGATCACCATGCAGTTGAGGCCGAACTCGCCGAGTCCGCCGAGGGGAACGATGCGCAGCGGTGGCTTGTTCGGCATGCGAACGTCCTATGCCCGTCGGCCTTCGAGAGCGAGCAGCATGGACTGGATCTGGACCCGCGCCTCCTCGGTCAGCCGTTCGCGGTCCGCCTCGGTCATCCCGCTGGTGTCGATGGGCTTGCCGAAGGCCACCCGGATGGTGCCCGGATTCGAGATGATGGAGTGGTTGGCGATGCAGAGCTCCGAGCCGGAAACGGCCATCGGCAGCACCCACATCCCCGAGGAAATGGCGAAGGCCGCAGCGCCCTTCTTGAACGGAAGCATTTCGTAGGTGGAGGAGCGGTGCCCCTCGGGAAAGAAACAGATCAGCGCGTCGCGATCGCCGGCGTGGCGGCCCAGCGCCGAGACGGCCGACGAGCGATCGCCGCGGTCGATGAAGATCTGCCCGGACTGTTCCAGGGCCCAGCCGAGGATGGGCACGCGGCGAAGCTCCTTCTTGGCCACCCAGCGCGTCACGCGGGGCAGTACGGCCACGCCCATCGCCACCGGGTCGAGCTGGCTGCGGTGGTTGGCCATCACCACGTAGGTGCGCCCGGGGTCGAGGTTCTCACGACCGGAGACCTCGAGCTGGACGGCGAAGATCCTGAGGATCCCGCGGATCCAGATCTCGGAGGGACCCCAGTAGGCCAGGGTCCCCGGCCGGAAGGCGGCCGCGAGCGCGACCGCCGTCAGCATGACCGCGCTAAAGCTGAAGAACACGACCAGCCGCAGGTAGGCGACAACGAGCCTCAACGCGTCCTCACCGCAGTCTTCAGCACGTCCGTGTCATTGACTCGGTCCATGGCCGGCTCTAGCCTCCCCGCAGTTTTTCACCCCGCGACCGCGCAGGCGACCACCGAAGAGGACAACATGGCATCAGTAAACAAGGTCATCATCCTTGGCAATCTCGGCCAGGACCCCGAACTGCGCAACACCTCGGGCGGCAAGGCCGTGGCTACCCTTCGCGTCGCCACTACCGACACCTGGAACGACGCCAACGGCCAGCGCCAGGAAAGAACGGAGTGGCACTCCATCGTCGTCTGGGGCCGCGCAGCCGAGAACTGCAAGCAGTACCTCTCCAAGGGCCGCAGCGTCTTCGTCGAGGGCCGGATCCAGACCCGCAAATGGCAGGACAAGGAAGGCCACGACCGCTACACCACCGAGATTGTCGCCGACCGCGTCCAGTTCGTGGGCGGTAGCGGCGGAGCGGGCGGCGGTGGAGGCGGCGGCGGCGGTGGCGGCCGCGCACGCGGCTCCGAGAGCGAAGGCGGCGGCTACGACATGGGCTCCAGCGGCCCGCCCCCCGAAGACGACATTCCGTTCTAGGCAGGCGGCGGCTCAGTCCAGGACTTCGCGGCGTCCGGCGAGCGTTGCCTTGAGGGCGCGGCGTTTGGCGCCGATCAGGCCTTTGGTAGCGCCGCGCACGGCCTCCAGGAGGTCGCCGGCTTCGAGCAGGCGCGCCATCGAGACGTGGTCGGCGCCGGCCTCCATCAATTCCCCGGCCTGCTCCAGCACCTCGGTCGTCGCAATGATGGTCGCCTTGGGGTTGAGGCCGCGCAGCAGGCGCACCAGCTTCCCGTTGGTCGTTCCCTTGAGCAGCGAATCCGGGATGGTGCACACCAGCACCTCGGCTTTCTCCACACCCGCGTGCACCAGCGTGTCGCGCTGGCTCACGTCGCCGTAGATCACGCGGATCTTCCTTTCGATCAGTCCCGTCCTGGCCACCGGACTGAAATCGAGGACGCCCACGTGCTGGATGAGGTCGGGAGCGTGGCGCTGCATCTCCTCGAGAAGGGAACTGGCCGTGCGGTGGAACCCGAGGAAGAGGATGCGCGAGCTGCCGTGCCCGTCGCCGCCCGAGGCGTGCACGTCGTCGCCGCAGTCGTCGAGGTCCTTCAAGCCCAGCCGCTGCAGGAGGGCGGTGGCGGCGCGCGCGAGGCGGTCGGACTCGGCCATGCCGAAGGTGGAGACGGCGGCGAGCAGCGAGAAGGAAAGAGCCACCATGCCGCTGGTGGCCGGATGCGCGAGGTGCCCGGACTGGGCGCCGAGGGCCAGCACCACCAGCGAGAACTCGCTCACCTGGCTGAGGTTGATCGACGGGATCACGCTCATGCGCAGGCCCTGGCCGAGCAGGTACAGAGGCAGGAACGTGAGGACCACGCGGGTCACGACGACAAAGGCCGAGAACACCAGGGCCCATCCGACCAGGCTGGCGGTCGGCATGGGGATCTGCATGCCGAGGCCGACGAAGAAGAGCGTGACGAAAAAGTCGCGAAGGCTGGTCACCTTGGCCGTCACGTCCAGGGCGTAGGGGAAGGTGGACAGGGCCACGCCGGCCACCAGCGCGCCCATCTCACGCGACAGGTCGAGCTGGGCGCCGAGCTCGCCGACCAGGAAACACCAGGCCAGGGCTCCCACCTGCACCAGTTCGGGCAGCCGGGCCACGCGGCGGAACAGCGGCGGCAGCACGTAGCGGCTGACCGCCAGCGCCACCGCCACCAGCGCGACCACGCGCAGCAGCGAAAACCCGAGAATGCCGGGCGCCAGGTTCTCCAGGTTGGGCTGTACCGCGAGAAAGAGGATCACGGCCAGGTCCTGCAGGACGAGGATGCCGAGGGTCACTCGCCCGGTCAGCGTGTCGAGCTCCTGCTTGTCGTAGAGCACCTTGACGATGATGACGGTGCTGCTGAGTGCGCCGCCCACCGCCAGGTAGAGGGCGTCCCACTGCCCGCTGCCGAGCCCGAAGCCCAGCCCCCGGAAGAAGGCCAGTCCCAGCAGGGCGCCTCCTGCGATCTGCACCAGCGCGGTCACGGTGATGGAGCGGCCGGCGCTGGCGATCTTCTTCAGGTCGATCTCCAGACCGATCATGAAGAGCAGGAAGATCAGCCCCAGCTCGGCGATCACGGAGATGCTCTCGGCCGATTCGATGAGGGCCAGGCCCGCCGGCCCAAGCGCGAAGCCGCCGACCAGGTAAGCCAGCAGCACGGGCTGGCGCAGGAACTGGGCCACGAGCCCGAGGAGCCAGGCCGCCGCGATGCACAGCGTGATGTCGTGGAGCAGGTCGTGCATGGGACGAGCCGAGCGCTACCCCAGGATGCCCTCGGCGGCAATCAGCTCGCGACGCTTCGAGGGACGCGTCAGCGGCGGAGCGCGGCGCGGGGCTTCGGCGGCTGCGGTGCGGCGTCGAGTTCGCGCAGCAGGGCCGGATCGCGCTTGTAGATGTCCGGCAGGAAGTGGACCTGGCCGTCGGGCTCGACGGCAGCCGTCCAGTAGAGGACGAGGACGGGCACCGGACTCGCGAGCTGGATCGACCGGGTCTTGCCGGTGGCGATCTCCCTTTCCAGGGCCTCCACACTCCAGGCGGAATCGCCGAGGGCCAGGGACGCCAGTTCCACCGGACGTTCCACGCGGATGCAGCCGTGGCTGAACCCTCTCGACTCGCGGCCGAAGAGGGATCTGCTCGGCGTGTCGTGGAGGAAGACGGCGTGGCGATTCGGGAACACCATCTTGATGCGCCCGAGGGCGTTGTCGGGACCGGCCGGCTGCACGTACTTGCCGTCGATGACGCGGTAGCCCTTGCGGGCGAGATAGTTCGGGTCGCGGCTCATGGCCGGCAGCACTTCCCCCTTCACGATGGAGGCCGGGATCGTCCAGGTGGGGTTGAGCACCACGGTCTTCATGTCGGCACGAAAGATCGGCGTCGCCGTGATGGGCTTGCCGGCCACGACGCGCGACTCCCACACCCTCTCGCCCTGGTCGATGAACCAGATGCGGAAGCCGGCCACGTTGACCAGCACGAAACGCGGGGGCAGGTCGCCCTGCACCCAGCGCGCCCTCTCGAGCGAAACGCGCAGCTGCCGGATGCGATCCTCGACCGGGACGTTGAGGGCCTGGAGGGTTCCCGGTCCCACGATGCCGTCGGTAGCCAGCCCGTGCCTGGCCTGGAAGACGCGCACCGCGTCCACCAGCGCGTCGTCATAGCGCGTGGCGGCCTGGAGGGCGCCGTCGTCGCGCACTTCCCCGCCGACCAGGTCTCCCGTGACGACGAGGCGGCGCCTCAGCGCCTGCACGCGGACATCGGCGGCGCCGGGCTTCAGCGTCGGCCCCGACGGCACGACCGGCCAGCCTCCTTCGGCGGCCAGGCGGCGGTAGGCGGCCAGGCCGTCGCGAAGCCTGCGGTAGGAGGACGTCTGCGGCCCGATCTCCTCGAGGAAGGCTGCGATCTGCCCCTGGTCGATGGCCTGCTGGAGCGAAGCCGCCGAATCGGCGCGGGCCAGGGGGCCCACGTGGTTCCAGTGCGCATCGACGCGCTCCGGGTCCACCTTGCCGAAGCGTGTATGGTAGGCCAGGCGCACGAAAGCATCGGTCAGCACCAGATCCAGCTGCGAGGCCTCGGCCTCCCCGTCCGCCTCTTCGCGCCTCAGCTTCTCGATCGTCGCCAGATGATAGTCGGCGGGCACCAGCCCGATGGCCCCGGCGTCGCGGATGGCGGCGAGGAGATCGTCCACGAGGCGGCGGTCCGTCCACAGGCGTCCGAAGCCGCGCTGCTCGTAGAGCCGGGGCAGGACGACGACCGAACCGATCGTCGCTCCCGCCACGACCTGGGGCCCGCGCTCTCGCAGGGCCCGGACGACGGCGGCAACCGCGGCCGACCCGGGCGCGACGGGTTCGGTGACTCGTGCGGCTTCGATCGCCTTGGCGTGGCGCGGCAGCGAAAACATCAGCGAGGCGATCACGATCAACGAGGTCGCCAGGAGACGTGGGGTGCCGCGCATGCGATCCCCCTTGTCAGACTACCGACTCGCCTACCAACCGTTGTCTGCAAAAGACCAGTACCTTCCCCTTCCCACCACCACATGGTCGAGGACGGGAATCCCCATCATCTCGCCGGCGCGGCGCAGCCTCTCGGTGATGCGGCGGTCCTCGGCGCTCGGTGTCGGATCTCCGCTCGGATGGTTGTGCACGAAGATCACCGCGGCCGCGGCCTCGCGCACCGCCGGCCGGAAGGCCTCGCGCGGGTGGACGATGGAGGACCCGAGGGAGCCCTGGGAGACGCGCACCTTGTTCAGCACGCGATTGCGGCCGTCGAGGAGGACCACGTAGAAACTTTCGCGCTTGTCGTCGGCGAGCAGGGGCCCGAAGTGGGCATACACCGAAGCGGCCGACGTCAGGATCACCCCGGCATCCAGGCGATCGGCCTGCACGCGGCGCGCGACTTCGCCGACGGCCACCATCGTGGCGGCGCGGGCGCGGCCGACACCCGGCAGCGCGGCCAGTTCCGTCACCGAGGCGCTCAGCACCCCGCGCAGGTCTCCGAAGGCCGCAAGAAGTCCCCGCGACATCACCAGGGCGCTGCCGGTACCGGGATGACCGGTGCCGAAGATCACCGCCAGCGTCTCCCCGTCGCTCAGCACCGAGGGGCCGAGGGCCAGGAGCCTCTCGCGGGGACGCTCGGTCTCCGGCCAAGCGGCCGGAGAGGAGCCCGGAGAGCCGGCCCGAGAGCCGCCAGAAAGACGAGGGGATTCGGCAACGGCGGCGGCGGTGTTCTTCATGGAGGGCACGCTACGCGGCCGGCCGCCCTTCGTCATCGCCAGCAATGTCATGTTTTCGATTCTGGGGGCTCGAAGGCCCGGCCGCCGCCGTTCCCATCTTTGCCCCGCCCGCGCTAGACGGGGCCATGGCGAGCAACACCACTTCCACCATTTTCTGGACCCAGATCGACGAAGCCCCTGCCCTGGCGACGTACTCGCTGCTGCCCATCGTCCGCGCCTTCACCAAGGGAAGCGGCGTGGCGGTCGAGACGAGGGACATCTCCCTGGCCGGGCGCATCCTCGCGGCTTTTCCCGACCGCCTGAGGGAGGGCCAGCGCGTCCCCGATCACCTTGCAGCCCTCGGCGAACTGGCCACGAAGCCCGAGGCCAACATCATCAAGTTGCCGAACATCTCGGCCTCGATTCCCCAGCTCCAGGAAGCCATCGGGGAGCTCCAGGCCCACGGCTACGACGTTCCCGACTATCCCGAACAGCCGAAGGACGATGCCGCCAAGACCGTCCAGGCCCGCTACGCGAAGGTGCTCGGCAGCGCGGTCAACCCGGTGCTGCGCGAAGGCAACTCGGACCGCCGCGCGCCGCTGTCGGTGAAGAACTACTCGCGCAAGCATCCCCACAAGCTCGGCGCGTGGTCGAAGGACAGCGCCACCCACGTGGCCCACATGACCGGCGGCGACTTCTACGGCAGCGAGACCTCGCTGTGCGTCGCCGCGCCCACCGAAGTCCGCTTCGAGTTCGTGGACGCTTCGGGGGCAGTGACCATCCTCAAGAAGAAGATGCCGGTTACCGCCGGCGAGATCCTCGACAGCGCGGTGATGAACGTGAAGGCCCTGCGTCGCTTCTTCGCCGAGCAAATCGACGACGCCCGCGCCCGCGGCCTGCTGCTGTCCCTGCACCTGAAGGCCACCATGATGAAGGTGTCCGACCCGGTGATGTTCGGGCACGCGGTCACCGTGTACTTCCGGCCGGTCTTCGAGAAGCACGCGGCCACGTTCCGCGAGCTGGGCGTCAACCCGAGCAACGGCGTCGGCGGCCTGCTGGCGAAAGTGGCGACGCTGCCGGCCGCGCAGAAGGCGGAGATCGAGGCCGACCTGGCGGCGGTCTACGCCGCGGGCCCGCCCCTGGCCATGGTGGATTCGGGCAAGGGCATCACCAACCTGCACGTGCCGAGCGACGTGATCGTGGACGCCTCGATGCCGGTCGTCGTGCGCGACTCCGGCGGGATGTGGGGTCCCGACGGCAAGCTCCACGACACCAAGGCCATGGTCCCGGACCGCTGCTACGCCGGCATCTACAGTGCCGTCTTCGACGATTGCCGCGAGCACGGCGCCCTCGACCCCGCCACCATGGGCACCGTGCCCAACGTCGGCCTCATGGCCCAGAAGGCCGAGGAGTACGGCTCCCACGACAAGACCTTCGTGGCCACCGGGGCGGGGACCATTCGCGTGGTGGACGAAACTACCGGTGCCGCCCTCCTCGAGCAGAAGGTGGAGGAAGGCGACATCTTCCGCGCCTGCCAGACCCGCGACGTCGCCATTCGCGACTGGGTGAAGCTGGCGGTGCGCCGCGCCCGCGCCACCGGCGCTCCGGCCGTGTTCTGGCTGGACCGCGCCCGCGCCCACGACGCCCAGGTGATCGCCAAGGTGGAGGAATCGCTGGCCGGCCTCGACACCACGGGGCTCGACATCCGCATCCTCTCGCCGGTGGACGCGATGAAGGTGTCCCTCGAGCGCATCCGCCGCGGCGAGGACACCATCTCGGTGACCGGCAACGTGCTGCGCGACTACCTGACCGACCTCTTCCCCATCCTCGAGATCGGCACCTCGGCCAAGATGCTGTCGGTGGTTCCGCTGCTGGCCGGCGGCGGGCTCTTCGAAACCGGCGCCGGAGGCTCGGCGCCCAAGCACGTGCAGCAGTTCGTCGAGGAGGGCTACCTGCGCTGGGATTCGCTGGGCGAGTTCTCGGCCCTCGGCGCTTCCCTCGAGCACATCGGCGCCACCTTCGGCAACGCGAAAGCGGCCGTGCTGGCCGAGACCCTGGACGAGGCCATCGGCAAGTTCCTCGACAACGAAAGGTCGCCGGCCCGCAAAGTGGGACAGATCGACAACCGCGGAAGCCATTTTTACCTGGCCCTGTACTGGGCCGAGGCTCTCGCGGCGCAGTCGAAGGACGCGGAGTTGAAGGCCCGCTTCGCCGGCGCCGCCAAGGCGCTCGCGGAGAACGAGACGAAGATCAATGCCGAGTTGATCGCCGCCCAGGGAAAGCCGGTGGACCTCGGCGGCTACTACCAGCCCGATCCCGTGAAGACGGAAAGCGCGATGCGCCCCAGCCCCACCCTCAACGCCATCCTCGCCACCCTCGCCTGAAAACCCGGGACCAATTCCCTATTGGAGGTCGGGCGTCGGGGCGTTCGTGAGGTCGCCTCCGCAGCGAGCGCAGCGAGCGAGGACAGCGGCCGAACGAATGCCCCGGCGCCCGACCGATCGCAACGCCAGGGAAACCTGTACCTGTCCCGGGTTTCGGGTTTTAGTCGCCGGGGCGGCGGTAGTCGCCGCTTTTGCCGCCGGACTTGGCGACCAGGCGCACGTCGGTCAGCACCATCGACTTGTCGACCGCCTTGCACATGTCGTAGACGGTCAGGCCCGCGACGGCCACGGCCGTCATCGCTTCCATCTCGGCGCCGGTGCGCGCCGTCACCGCGACGCGTGCTTCCACCTCGAGCACTCCCGGCTCGTTGCCGGCTTCGAAGGAAATCTCCACCGACGACAGCGGCAGCGGATGGCAGAGCGGAATCAGGTTGGGCGTCTGCTTGGCGGCCAGGATTCCGGCGGTGCGCGCGACGGCGAGGACGTCGCCCTTGGGAAGGTCGCCCTGGAGGATGCGCTCCAGCGTGGCAGCATCCGTGCGCAGGCGCGCCCGCGCCGTGGCGCGTCGTTCGGTGACGTCCTTGGCGCCCACGTCCACCATGCGCGCGCGTCCCTTTTCGTCGAGATGGGTCAGTCCGGACTTGGGTTGCATGGCTGTCGGGTCCTTCTTATAGGGGCTGCTTCGATTTCCCCGGAACGTTCACCGCCGAACATAGCCCGGCGACGGCGCAGAGACGACGACCATGACGCAGAACACAGCCTCCGAACACCACAAAGTCCTCATCCTCGGCTCCGGCCCGGCGGGCCTCACGGCCGCCCTCTACGCCGCCCGCGCCAACCTGGTGCCCCTGGTCGTTGAAGGCACCCAGCCCGGCGGCCAACTCACCATCACCACCGAGGTCGAGAACTTCCCGGGCTACCCCGAGGGCATCCAGGGCCCCGAGATGATGGTGCAGCTTCGCGAGCAGGCCGCCCGTTTCGGCACGCTCTTCGCCAGCGGCGACGTCGAGTCGGTGGACCTCTCGAAGCGGCCTTTCACCCTGAGGACGGCCGACCGCACCTTCACGTGCGACGCCCTCATCGTTTCCACCGGCGCCACCGCGCGCCTGCTCGGCCTGCCGTCGGAAACGACGCTGATGGGTCACGGCGTGTCGGCCTGCGCCACCTGCGACGGCTTCTTCTTCCGCGGCAAGAAGGTGCTCGTGGTCGGCGGCGGCGACTCGGCGATGGAAGAGGCCTCCTTCCTCACCAAGTTCGCCAGTTCGGTCACCATCATTCACCGCCGCGAGGAGTTCCGCGCGTCCCGGATCATGCTCGACCGCGCGCGCGCCAACCCCAAGATCGAGTTCCTGCTCAACCACACCATCGACGAGATCCTCGGCGCGGCACCGGGCGGCGTCACCGGCGTGAAGCTGCGCAACACTGCCACCGGGGAAAACTCCGAGATGGCCTGCGACGGCGTCTTCATGGCCATCGGCCACGTGCCCAACACCAAGCTCTTCACCGGAACCCTCACCCTGGACGACAAGGGCTACATCGTGACGAGGCCGGGCAGCACCTACACCAACGTCGAGGGCGTCTTCGCCTGCGGCGACGTGCAGGATTCCATCTACCGCCAGGCCGTCACCGCAGCCGGCAGCGGCTGCATGGCCGCCATCGACGCGGAGCGCTGGCTCGAGGGCCAGCACGGCTGAAGAGCAGCGGGCGCCTACCAGATCGTCCTGGTTCCGTAGCGACGGAACGCCGCGAGACTATCCGCCGCCTGGACCGGGGGGCCGTTCCAGCATCAGCGTCACCGGTCCGTCGTTGTGGATCTCCACCTGCATGTCGGCGCCGAAGCGGCCGGTGGCCACCGCGATACCGCGGGCTTCGAGCAAACCGCAGAACCTTCCATAGAGGGCCTCGGCCAGCTCGGGCCGGGCCGCGTCCCCGAACGAAGGACGCCTTCCCGTGGCGGTGTCCCCGTAGAGCGTGAACTGCGAGATCACGAGCAGCCCCCCGCCCACGTCGCGAAGGTCGCGGTTCATCTTGCCTTCGTCGTCGGGGAAGATGCGCAGCCCGGCCACCTTGTCGGCCATCCATTCGGCTTCGGCCTGCGAGTCGCCGTGCGTGAAGCCGACGAGCAGGCAGAAGCCCCGGCCCATCCGGCCGACCACCTCGGCGTTCACCGTGACGGAAGCGGACGACACCCGCTGAAGAAGAACCCGCATCGCCGCCGTGTCATGCAGGCGCCGGCGCCTCGCTGCAAACACGGGCGCCAGCGCCCTACTGCAAACCCAGGCCCCCAGCGGACAGCTGACCGCCCGCTCCATGGTCGGCTTCCTTCCCTGACCTCCCCTTCCTGCTAAGGTCGGCAGCGCCATCGACCGGTCCGTGTCCGTCCTCGACCATTGGCGGCAAGAGAAAAGTTTCTGGAACCGACGCCTGACGAGACCGCTCCCGAAGCCCTGCCGGCCTCGCGCCGCTGGAAGAAGGCGGGAGTGCGCCTGGTCGCCCGCCTCGCCCCTCTCGTTTACCGGGCCTGGATGGGCCTGGTGGCGGCCACCTCGCGCGCGGACGAATCCTGTGCCCGTGAACTCGACGCAAGGCGGCGGCGCGGCGAGCGCATCGTGCTGCTGATGCTCCACCAGGACGTCTTCGCGGCGCCCTGGTTCCTGCGCGGGCTGGAAGTGTGCGGGCTGGCGAGCACCGGCGACGCCGGCGACATCATCGACGCGGTGATGGTCTCGCTGGGCCACTCCAACGTGCGCGGCGGCACCAGCGGGCGCGAAAGTCGCCGCCGCACCCTCGGTGCCCTGCGTGCCATGATCCGCCACGGTCGCGAGCGCGCCGACCGCGGCTTCGTCATCGCCATCACGCCCGACGGCTCGATCGGACCGGCCGGCGCCTGCAAACCCGGCTTCGGCCTGGTGGCCCTGGAGACGGGAGCCTCGGTGTGGTGCATCAAGATCCACGCCTCGCCGGCCCTGCTGCTGAAGACCTGGGACCGCACCATGCTGCCCCTGCCCTTCGGCCGCGTCTGGGCCCGCATGGAGGGCCCCTTCGACGTGCCGGCCGATGCCGACGCGGCCGCCCTCGAACACCTGCGGCTCGCCGCCGAGTCTTCCCTGCACCGTCTCCACGCCCGCGTCTTCGACGAAGGAAGGCAGGCGCCGGTGCCGCCGCTGGCCTTCCACTCCTCCACGTCCCGGTGATACACGAACCGCCTTCGGCGGTCCGTCCCCGCCGAAGCGGAGGAACCGGTGCAGCAAAAGCCCCTGGCCCACTACAAGACGTTCGTCTACGACAGCGCCCGCTGGGAGGGCTTCGAGCTTCGCCCCGGCGACATCGTGATCAGCACGCCGCCCAAGAGCGGCACCACCTGGACCCAGAGGATCTGCGCCCTCCTCGTCTTCGGAACGCCGGAACTCGATCGGCCGCTCACCAGCGTGTCGCCGTGGATCGA
Organism: Binatia bacterium; assembly: GCA_046260515.1. GTDB lineage: Bacteria > Desulfobacterota > Binatia > UBA1149 > CAITLU01 > DATNBU01. Next base: position 17,644 of record JBHEPB010000301.1, on the reverse strand, counting down.
CATGCTCACGCTCCCCAAGGCCGACGTCTTCGCCGGGCTGGCCGCGCAAACACACCGCCGTTTCATCAAGACCCACACGCCCTTCGACGGGCTGCCCTGGGACGAGCGCGTCACCTATCTCTGCGTGGGGCGTGATCCCCGCGACGTGGCTCTGTCGTGGGACAATCACATGGCCAACACCGACACCCTCGCGTTGTTCAGCGCCCGCGAAGCTGCCGTCGGCAACGAAGACATTGCCGAGATGATCGAGAACGGGCCCCCGCCCCTGCCGGAAAGTGCAGCCGGCCGCTTCTGGCACTTCGTGGAGAATGCGACGCCGGCCCACGACACGCCCTGCTCGCTGCTGGGCGTCCTCCACCACCTCTCGAGCTTCTGGACGGTCCGCGAGCGGCCGAACGTGGTGATGCTGCACTACGACCAGTTGCAGGCCGACCTCGAAGGCAGCATGCGCCGCCTGGCCGCGCGGCTCGGCATCACGATCCCGGAGGAAGCCTGGCCCGGGCTCGTGCAGGCCGCGACCTTCGCGGAGATGAAACGCAACGCCGACAAGATGGCGCCGGCCGTCACCGAGAAGGTCTGGATCGACCCCGGCCAGTTTTTCCACCGCGGCACCAGCGGCCAGTGGCAGGGTCTCTTCGGCGAAGGCGATGTGGAGCGCTACAACGCCCGCATCCGCGAACTGGTGGACGACCCCCGGCTGGCCGCCTGGGCCCACCACGGCAGCCTCGAACGCTGAGCAGCGCCGACGGCCACGCGGTGCCCGCGACGACCGCTATGGCCAAGTCCTGTCGATTCTGCTGGGATCGCGCCCCGCCCGGGAGATCAGCATGGCCCATTACGCCTACGACCGCCTCACCTTCCTCGACAACTCCTTCCTCCTCATGGAGAGGGAGAACACCCCGATGCACATCGCCGGCACGGCCACCTACGACGCCGCGGCGCTCACCAAGCCCGACGGCGGCGTGGACATCGACCGCATCCGCGCCTACATCGAGTCGCGCCTCCACCTGATCCCCCGCTACCGCCAGCACCTCCAGCACTCCTGGTTTCACAGCGCGCCGATCTGGGTGGATTACCCCCACTTCAACATCCACTACCACGTGCGCCACGCAGCCCTGCCCAAGCCCGGCGACGAGCGCCAGCTGAAGAGGCTGGCCGCGCGCATCATGTCCCAGCACCTCGACCGCTCGAAGCCGTTGTGGGAGATCTGGATCGTCGAAGGCCTCGACGACGGCAAGCGCGTGGCGATGATCAGCAAGATCCACCACTGCATGGTGGACGGCGTCTCCAGCGTGGACCTGCTCAACGTGCTGCTCACGGCGCAGCCGACCGAGAAGTTCGCGCCGGCGCCGAAATTCCTGCCGCGACCCGCGCCGGGCGAGTTCGACCTGCTGCTGGAAACAGCCGGAACGGTGGCCCGCCTGCCCTTCGAACTCGGCCAGACCGTCGCCGAGCTGGCGAGCCAGGCCCGCGATCCCCTCTCCGACATGCGCGCGCGCTTTCGCGCCCTTCGCGAACTGATGGACACCGGCTTCGGCATCTCCGAAACCATCCTCAACCAGCCGGTGGGTCCCCACCGCCGCTTCGACTGGCACAAGATGAGCCTGGCCGAGATCAAGGGCGTCAAGGACGGGCTGGGCGGCACGGTCAACGACGTGGTGCTGGCGACGGTGGCCGGGGCGGTGCGTCGCTTCCTCGAGCGCCACGACACCAACTGCGAGACCCTCGACTTCCGCGTGATGGCGCCGGTGAGCGTTCGCTCCACCGACGAACGCGGCGCCCTCGGCAACCGCGTTTCCGCCTGGATCGTCCCCATGCCCCTGGGCGAGAAGGATCCCCGCCGCCGCATGGAGGCCATCCGCGCGACCACCTCCCACCTGAAGGAAGCCAAGCAGGCGGCCGGCGCCGAGATCCTCACCCAGGTGGGAGAATGGACCCCCTCGACCATCCTTTCCCTCGCTTCGCGCATGGCGGCCCGGGCCCTGCCCTTCAACCTGGTGGTGACCAACGTGCCCGGCCCCCAGGTGCCGCTCTACCTGCTCGGCGCGCGCATGCACGACAACTACGGCTTCGTGCCGCTGATGGACGGGCTCGGGCTCGGCATCGTGCTCTTCAGTTACGCGGGGTCGCTGTGCTGGGGCTTCACCTGCGACTGGGACCTGCTGCCGGAGCTGCACGACTTCGTGCTCGACATCCAGGCCTCGTTCCGCGAACTCCAGAACGCAGCTGCGGAGTGTGTCGCCGCGTCCGTCGCCGCCGCCGCACCCGAACGCGAAGACTCCAGCGATGCGCCGGAGGCGCCGCCCCTGAAGCCCTCCCGCCGGTCACGCCCGCCCAAGTCCGGCGACTCCGCGGCCCGCGAGACCCGCCACTGATCCCCGCAACTGCGCTTCAGAACTGGAAGTAGATGAACTCTGCCTCGGTGAACGAGCCGAAGAAGAGGATGCCGGCGACCAGGGCGTAGTAGGCCGCCCAGCGCACGGCGGCCGGCTGGGCCGAAAGGCCCGGATCGAGGCGGCCGTTCCTCTCCATCCACTGCACGGTCTCCAGGATCACGATCGCGACCAGCGTCACGGTGATCTCGTAGCCGGTGAGGCCGAGGTCGAGAAGGCCCGCCAGGCTTTGCCCCGACAAGGAGAACCCGACCGGGAAGTGCGTGATCACGTACAGCGCCTCGGAGACGTTCGTCGCGCGGAAAAACACCCAGGCCACGCACACCAGCGCGAAGGTGGTCGTCACGCGGAAGGCGTGGTGGAGAGGGGGGACGCGGGCGAGGCCCGAGGCGCGCGCCAGGCGCTCGCGGATTCCGGCCGTCCAGATCGACGCCACCAGGTAGAAACCGTGCAGGGCGCCCCAGGCCACGAAGGTCCAGTTGGCGCCGTGCCACAGCCCGCTCACGAGGAAGGTGATCATGAGGTTGCGCTGCCAGCGAAAGGCCCCGACGCGGTTGCCGCCCAGGGGGATGTAGAGGTAGTCGCGGAACCAGGTGGACAGCGAGATGTGCCAGCGGCGCCAGAACTCGTTGATGGACGCCGACGAGTAAGGCGAATCGAAGTTGCGCATGAGCCGAATGCCCATCACCTGGGCCGACCCGAGCGCGATGTCCGAATACCCGGAGAAGTCGCAATAGATCTGGTACGCGAAGGCCACGGTGGCCACCACCAGGGGCAGCCCGGTGTAAGCCGTCGGGTCGCCGTAGACGTGGTTGACCATCATGGCCACGTGGTCGGCAACGACGCACTTCTTGAAGAATCCCCACGCCATGAGTTTCAGGCCGGCCGTCGCGCCCTCGTAGTCGAGGTCGTGGCGCTGGTGCAGCTGGGGCAGGACGTTCTGGGGCCTCTCGATGGGGCCGGCCACGAGCTGGGGATAGAACATCACGTAGAGGGCGAAGACGCCCAGGTGGCGCTCGGCCGTGAAGCGGCGGCGGTAAACCTCGACGGTGTAGCTGAGGGACTGGAAGGTGTGGAAGGACAGCCCGATCGGCAGCAGGATCGACAGGCTCTCGATGGGATAGTTCCAGTGCAGGAACTCGGCCAGGCCCGCCAGGTTGGCGTTGAGGAAGTTGAAGTACTTGAAGAAAGCCAGCACGCCGACGTTGGCCAGGATGCTGGCCACCAGGAAGAACTTGCGACGGGGCCCCTGCGAGTCCTCGATCGCGATGCCGGCCACGTAGTCCACCGCGATCGTGAAGAACAGGATCAGGATGTAGACCGGCACGAAGGTCATGTAGAACCAGCAGCTGGCGGCCAGCAGGGGCAGCCAGCGCCAGGCGTACGGCGTCAGGTAATAGAGGGTCGTGACCAGCGGGAAGAAGATCAGGAAGTCGATCGAGTTGAACAGCATGGGGAGAGGCCGCCGCCGTGACGCGGTGCGCGGGCGCGCGGGGCCTCATATGCCGGAAACGCCGCCGTGGCGAGTTGAGGGGCTCCGGGGGGCGTGATACCCCGGCCGGGTCGTAGCGGAGTTCCTCCGCGCGGATCCGGAGATACGGGACGTGACTCGCAGCCGCCACCAGCGGCGGTTCGCCGTCGCCGCCATGACTCTCAGCATCGTGCTGAGCGTTGCCGTCCTCGAGGCCGTCCCCCGCCTCCTGCCCGGACTGATGCCCGAGAAGGTCCGCACCGTCCAGCGCATCTACGACGCCCGCAACTCCTGGGAAAGCATGATGCGCCCCGACCGCGAACTCGGGTTCGCCCTGCGCACCGGCCTCGAGCTGCAGTTCCCGTCCGAGAAAGGCCCCATCGCGGTGAAAACAGCCGATCTCGGCATCGAGGGCATCGGCTACCGCGACATCGGCACCACCCCCCCCTTCGACGCGATCGCCCTCGGCGACTCCTTCACCTTCTGCGACGACTCGTCGGCCGAGGCCTGCTGGGTGCGCCTGCTGGCCACGCGCACGGGCCTGTCCATCGCCGACCTCGGGGTCAACGGCTACTCGAACCTGGCCGAGGCCCGCCTGCTGGCCAAAGTGGCCCCGGTGCTGAGGCCGAAAGTCGTCCTCGTCGGCTTCTTTCCCAACGATTTCAAGGACAACGTCCACTTCGACAACTGGACCCGCAGCGGCACCGACGACTACTGGGAATGGATGCGCCGCAAGCGCCGGAGCGACCTGTCCGAGTGGCTTGCCCAGAACTCGTTTCTCTATAGATTGGCCGACGCGGCGCGACGCTACGGCGACCGGAGGACCGTCACCCACAAGGAAGGCGACCTCGAGCTGCTGTTTCGCTCCGACGACTGGTGGTGGGGCGTGGTGGAACGGAGTGAAGTCACCCCGACCTACCAGCTCACCGAGCAAGCACTCGAAGCGATGGATGTGACAGCCGACAGCACGGGCAGCAAACTCGTCGTGCTCCTGTTCCCGTTCAAGGAGCAGGTCTACTGGCACATCGCGAAGGGTTATCTCGACAAGGGACGCGAGATGACCGAGGACGACGTCGATGCGCCGCTGCGCGCGATCGGCGCGTTCCTGGACTCCCGCGGGATCGCGTACTGCGACCTGACCGGGGCGTTGCGGGAACAGGCCCGCCGGGGAGAGCAACTCTACCTGAAAGCGGGTGCCCACTGGACGGAAGCGGGGAACCGCGTGGCCGCGGAAGCAGTCGCAACGTGCCTCAAAAACAAGGGTGTCGTGAAGATAGGCTCTTGACCAGACCGTCTGCACCCAAGGAGAATCGCTGACGATGAGAGACCGGGAGTACGGGGGTACTGAAATGAAAATGGATCGATTCACGACCGGGAGCGTCGCCGCGGCAGCCCTCTTCGCGGGCCTGGCCATGGAGGCCCGGCCCGCCCAGGCCGAGCCGAGCAACGTGCTGATGCGCCAGATCACCAACATCACCACGGGGACCATCGACAGCGTCCAGCTCCGCCTCCAGGACGCCCGGAGCATCGCCTTCGTCTCCAACGGCGACGTGATGGGCCCCGGCACCCAGACGGCGAACCGCCAAGTCTATTTCTGGCAGGAGAACAAGGACACGGGGCTCGGCACCATCACCAAGCTCACCAACGGCGTGGGCTGCGACAGCTACGACGCGACCCGCCCCACCGACGACGTGTTCTCGGACCGCCCGACCGCCATCTTCTTCGTGTCCACCTGCAACCACGATCCGTCGGTGGGCAACGGCGACGGGAACCCGGAGATCTTCATCTACAAGTTTGACACCTCGAGCATCCACCAGCTCACCGATACCGCAGCCCCCGTGGTCAACGGCGAGCCCTTCGCCAGCGACAGCGGGCTTTGCCTGGTGTTCAGCTCCAACGGGAATCTCGACAACAACCTGCCGAGCAACCCGAACTACGACAGCAATCACCCCGGCCCCGGATTCACCAATCCCGACGGCAGCCGCGAGGTCTTCTACTACGGCAAGCTCAAGGGAAAGACGGCCGGCTACCCCTACGACGCCACCACCGTGCAGGTCAGCAACGGCCCCGGCGGGACCTCCAGTGGCCATCCGGCCGTCGGCGGCTACTGGTTCCCGCGCCAGTGCCAGACCGTCGCCTACCACTCCGATCACATCCAGATCGGCCAGGGCGTCGTCGGCCAGGGCATCTACGTCTACAAGACGCCGGCTTCGGCCCTGGAAGAAGTCGTCGCCGCCGAGATCCCCAACGGCTTCCCGGACGGCATCTACGCCAACCCGTCGATCTCCCAGGCTAGCCCCTTCGCTCGCGGCCCCCACGTCGTCTTCGAGGGTGAGCCCGACCTGTGGAACAACGGCTCGCTCGGGCACAACATCTACAACTGGCGCGACTTCCATCCGCGCATGACCCAGTACACCAACCTCGGCGCCGGATTCACGGCTGTCGATCCCCAGGTGGCCGACGGCGGCGGCGTGTACTTCTTCAGCTCGAACGGCGAGATCCTCAGCCAGGACCACACCCTGAGGACGGGGGAGGCTCCGCCTTTCAACGCGGACGCCAACTACGAGATCTACCGCCTGAAGGGACGCCGCCGGGTCACGCAGATCACCGACACCACGGGCTGCCACAACAGCAAGCCCGCCCTGATGGACGACGGGGGTCGCGCCGCCTTCCTGTCCAATTGCGACCTCATCGCCGGCGAGAACGCGGGCGGCCTGACCCAGGTCTTCCTGTGGGGCCTCGAGAAGGCGGATCACCCGCTGATGTCGGAGGCCGCCTGCCAGCAGGCCGACGGCTGCTGCATCGCGTCCAGGAAGCTGACCACCTGCTACCACTCGCTGAAGGGCAAGAAGCCGAAAATCTCGCGGCCGAACTGCCTCGTCAATCCGAGGGGCTGCCAGTAAGCTCTGCGCGTCCCGACGCCTTCCGGCTTCTGAACTTGCAGGAACCATGACCGCATCGGTGGGCACCGGCCACGTCACGTCGCGGCCGATCGGATCGGCCGCGACGCCTGCCGGCAGGATCCTGCGGAAATGCGCGAGGATGGCGGCGCTGCTGCTGGCAACGGCAGCCGCCGTCCTCCTCCTCATTCCTCCCGACCACGACGACTACCTCGCCATCATCGGCGCCAAGGTGGAACGCCTCGAGAAGACCGCCGCGCCGCGGATCGTCTTCGTCGGTGGCTCCAACCTGGCCTTCGGCCTCGACAGCCGCGCCGTGGAGGAAAGCCTCGGCCGCCCCGTCGTGAACATGGGCATGGGCTTCAACATGGGCCTGCGCTTCATGCTCGACCTCGTCGAACCGCGCGTCGGCGCCGGCGACCTCGTGGTGCTGGTCCCCGAATACAACCTCTTCTTCGGGCTTCTCGACGGCGACGAGCGCCTGATCGACGTGCTCGAACTCTATCCGCCGGGAATGCGCCACATCCAGTCGCAGCGTCAGGTGCTCAACCTGGTGGAGAACCTGCCCCGCCACGCCCGTTTCAAGGTCGAGCGTTTGCTGCAGGGCTACTTCTACCCGGTCACCGACGACTGCGTGTACTGCCCGCGCGCCTTCAACGAATACGGCGACAACGTCGCCCACCTCGGCCTTCCCTCCAAGGACGTCGCGAAGATGGATTTCCTCAAGAACGCCGCCCGCGGCGTGGACACCGAGGCCATCGTCGTCGTCAACGCCTTCGCGAAGAAGGTGGAGGACAAGGGCGCCCGCACGGTGATGCTCTTCCCCTGCCTCCCGCGTCCCCACTACGAGCAGAGGCGCGACGCCATCGAGGATCTCCACGCCGCCCTCGGGCGCGACCTGCGGGTGCCCCTGCTCTCGACGCCCCTGGACTACGTCTACCCGGTCGAGGACTTCTTTGACTGGGTGTACCACCTGAACCGCGAGGGACGTTCGCGCCGCACGGCCCGCGTGATCGACCAGTTGCGCGCCGTGGTGGAAGCCGCGGCGCAGGCCTGAGCGGCGGCGAGTCCTTCGGTACGGCGCCGTCGTGCCGGCGCGTCTTCGCGCGGGCCGGGTCCTCGTGCTACCTGCGTCGCAGGCGCCATGTCCCTCCACCTCTCCGAACGCACGCTGGACGAACTGCGCGACCGCCACGTCGAGTTCCTGCTGGCGCGCCTCACCTCCGACGCCGGCCGCGAGGACTGGCGGCGTTGCTGGCGCGAGGGCTGGGCCTGGCTGCTCACCCGGCCCGTCCGCGACGTCGTCGATCCGGCCCACCTCGCCAACGGTCTCGTGAAGGCTCTCTCCCACGACAGCACGAGGACCCTGTTCGCGCCGGTGGCCCGCGACATCGCCGGCCGTGTCCTCGCCGTGCTGAAGCAGGACGAGACCACCCTCGCCTCCCATGTTCCCGCGGATGCCCGCAAGGCCATCGACCACCTTCTTGCCAGGCCCGACCTGGTGCCCAGACGCCTCGTGCGGGAACTGCTCGTGCAGGAAGCCGTGGAGAACGCCCTGCGCGACGTGCTCTACGACGGCCTCAAGGAGTTCCACGACACCGTCAATCCCTTCTTCGCGGAGTGGGGGATCCCGGCCCTCACGTCGTGGATGCCCATCGGCGGCGCGGCCGTGCGCGCGTCGATGAACACGCTGAGGGCGGAGTTCGACCGGCGCCTCGAGCCGGAGATGCGAAAGTTCCTACTCGTGTTCTCGCGCAAGGCCGCCCTTCACCTGGCCGAGGTCTTCGTGGCCAGGAGCAACGATCCGAAGCTCGTCGAACTGCGCAAGCACATGGTCGAGTTCCTCCTCGCCCGGTCCGTGAAGGACATGGCCTCTCCCGTGGACGACGAGGCCTTCGGGGACATCGCCGACATCGCCGAGGGCGTCGTCCTCGAAGCCCTGGCCTCCGCCGGGTTCGGCGAGGACCTGCGAAGGGCCCTCGCCCTCTTCGTCGAGGAGAACGCCGACACCACGGTCGGCCAATGGCTGGAGTCCATCGGCGCGAGCGGGCAGCCCGACCTCGAGGCCTGGGCCGACCTGGCCTGGCCCCAGGTCCGCCTCGCGCTCGGCAGCCCCGTCGTCCGCTCCCTCGTGGAGGGAATCACCGCCGAGTTCTACGCCAGCCTGAAACGCTGAGGGCGGCGCGCCCCCCTCGTTTGCACGCGACGATCGCCGCGTCCTCTTTCCCTCGTCCTCGTCCCAACCTATGCTCCGCGGCCATGCTTCGGGATGCCTTCGGCCACCTGCGCCCCATCCGTTGGGGAATGATCAACCTTGGCGGCTACCTCACCGCCCTTCAGCTCCGCGTCCTCAACCACCTTCGCATCGAAGGGGTCGAGAACCTGAAAGACCTTCCTTCGCGCGGCGTGTTGCTCGTCTCCAATCACGTCACCCACTACATGGACTCCATCGTGGTGTTCCATACGGTGTCTTACCTGAGACGCCCCTATCTCGTCTGGCCGCGCACCAACCTCTACATCGTCGCGGCCCTGGAGACGATGAAGGCCAGCGGCTGGCTTCCGCGCCTGATGGCCTACAACGGGACCATCTGCATCAAGCGCACCTGGAAGGAAGGCGACAAGGCCGTCGAGCGCAAGGTGGACCCGGAAGACATCCAGAAGATCGACACCGGGCTGCGCGGCGGCTGGGTGCTCACGTATCCCCAGGGAACCACCACGCCCGGCGCGCCCGGGCGACTCGGCTGCGCGCACATCATCAAGCAGTTCCGGCCCATCGTCGTGCCGGTGCGGCTGGAAGGCTTCCGCGAAGTCTTCGACAAGACCGGTCTCAAGCTGCGCAAGACCGGCCGGGAACTGCGCGTTCGCTACGGCCGCCCCCTCGACCTCGACTACGACCTGCCGCCCGCCGACATCCTCGGCAAGGTGATGGCGGCCATCGGCGAGGCCTGATCCGCGCCAAACCTGCACGGGATCCGGCCGGGCAACGGGCCCCCACGAAGAAGGGCGGAACCGCTGGTGCGGCCCCGCCCTCCCGATGCCCCGAGACAGGCAACCTCTGCCGGCCTACGCCGGAAGAGTCCTCAGTTGCAGGAGTCGATCGTGCAGTCGTTTCCGGTCGCCTCGTTGCAGGCCTTGGGACTCGAGGCCGGCGTCTTCTTCGGGCAAATTCCGAGGTCCTCGTTGCACAAGGCTTCTTCGTGGCAGCCTCCGCCCTCGACGCAGTAGCCGTCCACCATCATCCCGCCGTTGTTGAAACAGTCGAGCTGTTCGATGCACTCTCCGACCGTCACGTCGCCCAGCGAGTTGCCGCCGTCGGCGCACAGGGCGTTGCAGTCCTCGAAGCTCACGTCGATGTAGCGGGCCAGGATCTGGTCGCAGTCCGTGCCGCTGCTGATCTGGCAGTTCAGCGCCGTGGCGATCAGCTGGCGGTACAGCTGGCGCAACTTCTCGCCCTCGACGCTCACGCAAAGCCCTTCGAGGGCCGACGTCAGACCAAGACCTTCCAGGTAGGGACTACCGAGGTTGCTGGTGGTCGTGATCAGCTGCCCGCAGACCTCGATCCCGCCGGCTGAATCCAGCACCGCCTGGGTCACGTTGAGGGAGCCGCGCTTCGCGTAGCCGCCGTGAGTGCCCCAGTAGCCCGGGGTCCGGCAGATGTCCGTGCAGATGACCTCGTGCTCACAGCCCGTCAGGGGATTGCAGGTGTCGATGGTGCAGACGTCCTCGTCCTCGCAAAGGGCATCGTCCGGGGTGAGGTCGCACTGGTCGGTGGCCTCGTTGCACTCGCCCGTGGTGCACTCATTGGTGTCGCCGCAAACCCGCGGAGCGCCGCCGCCGCAGCTTCCGCCGCTGCAGGCCTCGCCCTGGGTGCAGAACAGGCCGTCGTCGCAGGGCAGCGTGTTGTTCGTGCTCACGCACTGGTTCACCGTCTCGTCGCAGGCGTTGGTCGTACAGACGTTGCCGTCATCCACGCACACCCGCGGCGTCCCGGCGCAGGCCCCGCCGGTGCAGACGTCGCCCTCCGTGCAGAACAGGTTGTCGTCGCAGGGCAGCGTGTTGTTGGTGCTCACGCACTGGTTCACCGTCTCGTCGCAGGAGACGCTCGTGCAGACGTTGCCGTCGTCCGTGCAGACCAGCGGGGCGCCGCCGCCGCAGCTTCCGCCGCTGCAGGCCTCGCCCTCCGTGCAGAACAGGCCGTCGTCGCAGGGCAGCGTGTTGTTCGTGCTCACGCACTGGTTCACCGTCTCGTCGCAGGCGTTGGTCGTGCAGACGTTGCCGTCGTCCACGCACACCCGCGGCGTCCCGGCGCAGGCCCCGCCGGTGCAGACGTCGCCCTCCGTGCAGAACAGGTTGTCGTCGCAGGCCAGCGTGTTGTTCGTGGCCACGCACTCGTCCACCGCCTCGTCGCAGACGTTGGTGGTGCACACGTTGCCGTCGTCCGCGCACACCACGGGCGTGCCGCTGCAGGTCCCGTTGCCGCAGATGTCGCCGTCGGTGCAGAACAGGTTGTCGTTGCACGGGAGCGTGTTGTCGTCATGGACGCACAACCCGCTGGTCTGGTCGCAGGAGTCCGTCGTGCAGACGTTGCCGTCGCCGCAGTCCGCGTTGGTCGTGCAATCCGGACTCGGGATCGCACTGCAAGCCGTCACCACATTGTTGGCCAGGGTCACCGCGCCCGTCAGCGCATAGAGGCTGCCGTCGATCGAAGCGGCCGTGTCCATCGTGATGGAGGCCAGGGCGAGGACGTTCCCGAAGAACGCAGTCCCCGTCCCGATGGTCGCCGAGCTCCCGACCTGCCACGTGACGTTGCTGCAGGACGGAGACCCGTTGACCGTCACCACCGCCGCGTTGCTCGCCGTGGTGAGCGTGCTGCCCATCTGGAAGATGAAGACCGCGTCGGAGTCCCCCAGGAAGTCCAGGGTGAGGGTCCCGGTGAGCTGCGCGGAGGTATCGAAACAATACACTCCGGGAGTCAGGGTGAGGCCGCCGAGATCCTGGCCGGTCAGGTCGGTGTCACAGACCTGCCCGTCCGCGTTGTTGTACGCGACGAGGGCATCGGCCTGGGCCTGGCCGGCGGGGGAGAGAACACCGGTGTAGATGGTACCGATCACGGCGCCGGGCGGGAACCCCGTCACCGCCGTCCCCGGGCTCACTCCGAGGTCGCCGGTCACGATGGTCCCCCCGGTGTTGGTCACCGTGCTCGCACCCAGCACGCCGAAGTTGGCCGCCGTTCCCATGGGTGGAAGGCTGGCGGCCTGGACCACGGCCGGAAGCAGCAGTGAAAGCGAGAGGATCGACGCAAAGAACGTCGAAACGATGGGCGGCGTAGCAGCTGTTGTTCGCTGGCTACATCGGATTTCGGAAGAATTGTTCATGATGCACCCCTGTTCGCTCGATGGAGCGACAGATCTCACGCGCCGTGGATCCGCCTCGCGGCGAGATCGGGAGCCTGCCCTCGCGTCCGAGTCCAGCGCGAGCCGAAGGACAAATTGTCTCCGGCTGGCTTGTCTATCGAAAAAGATTTCTTCTCGTCGTCACGAAAAGACCCCCATGGACATCACTCTAAACGCTGCAGACGAAGTGAATAGACGGGACTTCTACGCGCGTATCTCTGCGCAATGCCGGAAGGATCTGGGGCTTCCACGCGCGGAGAACGCGCACGACGCTGTACGCGGATGCGTAGACGGAATTCTTCGCTCGTGGTTCGCGAGCCCTGCGAAGCCGCGTGGGCGGCCGGGGCTTTGTCCACGCCTTTTTCGTTGATAGATTCAAAAGATGGGAAAGAACGACGCCTCGCGGGGACCCCGCGCCCCGCTCACCGACGGCGCCTCGACCCCGAGCGGGGTGATGCTGACCAGGGAGTTCCTGCAGAGAGGCCTCGTCGTGCTCTTCGGGATGGCGCTGGTCGCGATCGGCCTCGCCTCCTTCGTTTCACCGGTCGCGGCTGCGGTCGCGTTCGGAGTGCCGGAGGCGGCTTCGTCCATGCCCTTCGTCAGGGCCGCCGGATCCCGCGACCTGGCGATTGGCTGCTTCGCGCTGCTGCTGGTCGGGCTGGGCGCCGATCACCGCATCCTCGGCGGCTTCGTGCTCGTGACCGCCCTGATCCCCATCGGCGACGTCGCGATCGTCTACGCCAGCTCGGGCACCTCCACCTTGCCGGCCCTGCTACTGCACGCCGTCTCCATCCCCTTCCTCGTCGCCCTCGGCGCCTCCCTCCTGCGCCAAAACCCGGGACAGGTACAGGTTTCCGAAAGTCGCGGGTGACCGGGGGACGTCGTTGCCCAGGGATGCTTCCAGCTCAGGCTCGAGCCGGAAACCTGTACCTGTCCCGGGTTTCAGATGACGCCGCTGCTGCGGAGCTCGGCCATCTCTTCGGCGCCGATGCCGATGCCCGAGAGGACTTCGTCGGTGTGAGCGCCAAGAGCCGGTGCGGCTTTGATGGCGAGGTCGGTCGCCGCACCTCCCATCTTGATGGGCATGCCCGGCACTTCCATGCGGCCGCGCACCGGATGGTCGATCTCGACGACCATGCCGCGAGCGCGCAGGTGCTCGCTGCGAAAGAGATCGGCCGTGTCCATCACCGCGCCGCAGGGAACGCCGGCCTCGGCCAGCACGCGCATGGCTTCGAACTTGTCGTGGCGGGTCGTCCAGTCCGAGATCATCGCGGTGACCTCGTCCCACTGGTTGCCGCGCACCATCTGCACCTCGTAGTCCTCGTGGCCCTTGAGGTCGCCGCGGCCGACCACGTCGAGCAGCGCGTGCCACATGCGCAGGGTGGAGACCATCAGGTAGATGTAGTCGTTGGGGCCGCCGCCGAGCGTCGGGTAGAGGTCGGTGGGGCAGAGCAGGCCCATGCGGTTGCCATAGCGGGTGGCCGGCATGCCGCCCGTCAGGTAGTGCCCGACCAGGGCCGAGCGCAGGAAGTTGAACATGGCATCCTGCATCGACACCTCCACCGACTGTCCGCGCCCGGTGCGCAGCTTCTCGATGTAGGCGGCGAGCACCGCCATCCCCAGGTGCACGCCCGTGCCGCTGTCCCCAAAGGTAACGCCGGGCTTCAGGGGCGGCGTCTCCGGAGTGCCCGTCACCGCCAGCACGCCGCCGGTGGCCTGCCCGATCATGTCGAAGCTCTTGTAATCGGCCCAGGGACCCCAGGAACCGAAACCCTTGACCGAAGCGTGGATGATGTCGGGCTTCACAGCCTTCAGGTCCTCGTAGGACAGGCCCAGGTCCTCGAGAACGCCGCTGGCGTAGTTCTCGGCCACCACGTCGGCGTCCTTCACCAGGCGCAGCAGCAGATCGCGACCCTTGGGGTTCTTCAGGTCGATGGTCACCGAGCGCTTGTTGGCGTTGAACATCAGGAAGTAGACCGAGTCGGCGTCGGGTCGTTCCGAGATCATGCGGCGGCCGGGATCGCCGGCGGGCGGCTCCACCTTGATGACGTCGGCGCCGAGCCAGGCCAGCAGCTGGGTGCAGGAAGTGCCCGCCTCCCACTGCGTGAGGTCGATGATGCGGATTCCGTCCAGTGCGGCCATGAGGCTCTCCTCTGGTGTTCGCCCCGTGGGGCTCTCCTCTGATGTTCGCCCTGCGGGCTCGCTTGTCGTGCTCGGGCGGTGGCCGGGTCAGAGCCGCACGCAGACGCCGTGCTGGTCGAGGTACTTCTTGACTTCGCCGATGCTGTACTCGCCGTAGTGGAAGATCGAAGCGGCCAGCACCGCGTCGGCGTGCCCGGCGGTGAGGCCCTCCAGCATGTGCGCAGGGCTGCCGACCCCGCCGGAGGCGATCACCGGCACGCCGACCGCTTCGGCCACCGCGCGCGTGAGTTCGACGTCGTAGCCGGCCTTGGTGCCGTCGCGGTCCATGCTGGTCAGCAGGATCTCGCCGGCGCCGAACTCTTCCATGCGCCGCGACCACTTCACCGCGTCGATGCCGGTGGGGCGGCGTCCGCCGTGGGTGTAGATCTCCCAGCCTTCGCTCCCGGCCTCGTCCACGAGGAGCTCGGGATAGCGCGCCGCCCAGACGGGCTTGCCGCTGATGCCGCCGCCCTCGGCCGAGGACGCGATGCGCGTCGCCCCGGCACGCAGGCGGGCGTCCACGGCGACCACGATGCACTGGGCGCCGAAGGCCCGCGCGGCGGTCGCCACGAAATCCGGGTCGGCGACCGCCGCGGTGTTGATCGAAACCTTGTCGGCGCCGGCCTGGAGCAGGGTGCGCACGTCGGCCACGGTGCGGACGCCGCCGCCCACGGTGAGCGGCATGAAGGCCTGTTCGGCCGTGCGCCGCACCACGTCGAGAATGATACCGCGCTTCTCCACGCTGGCCGTGATGTCGAGGAAAGTCAGCTCGTCGGCGCCTTCCAGGTCGTAGCGGCCCGCGCATTCAACGGGGTCGCCGGCGTCGCGCAGGCCGAGGAAGTTGACGCCCTTGACGACGCGGCCGTCCTTGACGTCGAGGCAGGGGATGATGCGCTTGGCGAGCAAGGCCTAGTCCTTCGCGGCCGCGTCGAGGAGGGCGGGCAGCGTGACGTCGCCGTCGTAGAGGGCGCGGCCGACGATGACGCCTTCGATGCCGCTCGAGGCCACCTTGCGAAGGCGCGCAACGTCGTCCAGCGAGTGCACGCCGCCCGAAGCGACGACGGGGATGCCGAGGGCCTCGGCCAGGCGCGCCGTCGATTCCACGGAGACACCCTTGCCGGTGCCGTCGCGGTCGATGTCGGTGAAGACGATGCCGCCGGCCCCGCGGCCTTCCATGTCGCGGGCCAGCTCGACGGCGTCCACGCCCGTGGTCTCGAGCCAGCCCTGCACGGCCACCTTGCCGCCGCGGGCGTCGATGCCCACCCACACCCGGCCCGGCCATCGCTTCGCCGCCTCGC
This sequence comes from Binatia bacterium, assembly GCA_046260515.1. Classification (GTDB taxonomy): domain Bacteria; phylum Desulfobacterota; class Binatia; order UBA1149; family CAITLU01; genus DATNBU01. Next base: position 2,008 of record JBHEPB010000301.1, on the reverse strand, counting down.
TCACGAGTTCAGGCTCGCGCACCGCCGCGGTGCCGAGGATCACGCGGGTGAGGCCGGCTTCGAGCCATCCTTCAATACCGGCGAGATCACGGATGCCGCCGCCGAGCTCGGTGATTGCGCCGCTTCCGGCGGCGGCCTTCAGGATGCCGGCGACGGCCTCGCGATTGGTGACGGTGCCGTCGCGCGCGCCGTCGAGATCCACGATGTGGATGGCGCGGGCGCCTTCGGAGAGCCAGCGCTCGGCCATGGCGGCCGGATCGTCGGCGAAGACGGTCTCGCGGTTGTAGTCGCCCTGCACGAGGCGCACGCAGCGTCCGCCGCGGATGTCGATAGCCGGTAGGATGAGCACGGGACGAAACCTCTTGGCCGGCGCTGCCGTTTCAGGCGGCGCGGCGCCCGGCGACCAGGCGCGCAAAGTTGCCGAGGATGCGCAGGCCCGTGGCCTGGCTCTTCTCGGGGTGGAACTGGGTGGCGAACAGGTTGCCCCGCCACGCGCTCGACACGAAGTCCACGTCGTAGCTGGTGGTGGTCGCGATGAGCGAGGGATCGCTGGTCTCCACGTAGTAGGAGTGCACGAAGTACACCCGCGTGCCGTCCTCGATGCCTGCGAGGTGGGGGGCGGGCTGCTTCACCTCGAGCTGGTTCCAGCCCATGTGCGGAACCTTGAGCGAGGCGTTCTTCGGCTCGAAGCGCCGCACGCGGCCGGGCAGAATGCCGAGGCCCTCGACGCGACCGAACTCCTCGCTCTCCTCGAACAGGATCTGCATGCCCACGCAGACGCCGAGGAAAGGCCGGTCGCTTGCCGCCGCTGCGCGAACGCTTTTCTCGAGGCCGGCCTCGCGCAGGTTGTCCATGCAGTGCGCGAAGGCGCCGACGCCCGGCAGCACCACGGCATCCGCGCGGTCGATGTCGGCGGGCGACGAAGTCACGCGCACCTCCGCGCCGACGCGTTCGAGCGCCTTCGACACGCTGCGCAGGTTGCCCACGCCATAATCAACGACCGCGATCATCTCGTTCCTTCGAAAACCCGGGACAGGTACAGGTTTCCGCAGGAAACCTGTACCTGTCCCGGGTTTTCACAGGGTGCCCTTGGTGGAGGGGACGCCGTGGGTGACGGGGTCGAGGGCGCAGGCCATCCTCAGGGCCTTGGCGAAGGCCTTGAACGTCGCTTCCAGGATGTGGTGGGGATTGCGGCCGTAGCGCACGTTGACGTGCAGGTTCATGCCCGCCGCCGTGGCCAGGGCCTGGAAGAAATCCTCCACCAGGCCGATGTCGAAGGTCCCCACCCTCTGCGGTTTCAGCGCCACGTTGTAGACGAGGTAGGGTCGCCCGCTCAGGTCCACGGTGACGGCTACCAGCGCCTCGTCCAGCGGGGCCTCGAAGTGTCCGAAGCGGTAGATCCCCGCTTTCTCGCCGAGGGCGCGGCGCAGGGCCTCGCCGATGGCCAGGCCCACGTCCTCCACCGTGTGGTGGTCGTCGATGTGGATGTCGCCTTCGGCCGCGACGACGAGCCCGATGGCCGAGTGCCGCGACAGGGCCTCGAGCATGTGGTCGAGGAAGGGCACGCCGGTCGCGATCGAGTAGCCGGCCTCGCCGATGGCGACGCGCACCGAGATACGGGTTTCGCTGGTCTCGCGCAGCACTTCGGCGCGGCGGATCTCGCCGGTGGCGGTGGTCGTGGTCGTGGCGGCTCCGCGTTTGCTGCGCCGGGCGGGAGCGGCCGCGCCCTTCTTCTTCCTTCTTGGTGCAGGCGTCGGCACCGGCGTCGGTGCGGACGTCGCCGACTTCTTCGCTGCCTTCTTCTTCTTGGTGGCCACGTTCTTCCTCCGGTCGGCGCGGTTTCAGCGCTGCTTCAGTCCTCGAAAAATCGTTGCTGTCCCCAATTCCCGAAAACCTGTACCTGTCCCAGGTTTCAGAGGCGGCGGGTGACGGCCAGGGCGTGGGCTTCGAGGCCTTCGGCCGTCGCCAGCGCGGGGACGGGGGGGGCAAGGCGTTCGAATCCGGCGCG
>JBHEPB010000291.1:0-5972 GCA_046260515.1 Binatia bacterium | reverse complement strand
GTGCAGAAGGGCAGGATCGGGATGGAAGGTGCCCGCGCAGCGCGCCGCCTCCCCCGCCTCGACCAGGCCTTCGTGCAGGGTGTCGACGGCCATCTCGACGGCCGGGGGATCGACCGTGACCAGCAGCATGCGGGCCGGCAGGTGGTCGAGGATGGTCGTGCGCCGACCGTAGGCGTAGGGAGCCAGCAACTCGATGCCGGGAAACTGCACGCCGGAGGCCAGGTACTCGTCCAGGCGACGGCGCTCGGACGAGGGCAGCAGCATGTCCTCGCAGCGGTCCGCGATGCGGCGGCGCACCTCGGGGTCGGCCATGCGTTCGAGGGCCACCGGCGACGAGGGCAGCACCGCCAGGTCTTCGCTCGGCTGGAAGGAGCGCTGGTCGCCGGGATCGAAGAGGCGGATCGACTCCACCGTGTCGCCGCCGAGTTCCACGCGAAGCGGATACTCGAAGCCCGGCGGCCACAGGTCCACGATGCCGCCTCGCACGGCCAGTTCGCCCTGCTCGTCCACGGTGGCCACCTTGCGGTAGCCGGCGGCTTCCAGGCGTGGAAGCAGTTCCTCGAGGTAGAGGTCGTCGCCGACGACGAAGTAGAGGGAAGATGCCGCCAGCGCCTCGGGCGGAATGGCCCATTGCGAAAGGGCCTCGACGCCGGCCACCAGGATGGGCGCCTTGCTCTGGGCCAGCTGGTAAAGCGCGGCCGTGCGCGAAGCCTCCACGTCCACCGAGGGCGACACCATCTCCAGCGGAGGAGCTTCGCGCGACGGGAACAGGTGGACGCGGCGCGCAAGGAAACTGTCGTCGGACTTCTCGCCGAGGAAGGCCTGGAGCTCGGCCACCAGTTCCTCGGCGGCCTTGTCGCCGGCGGCCACTACCAAAGTGGGGCGGTCGAGGCCTTCGAGGATGCGCGAGACGACGTAGGCCGGCGAACCTCCGGTGAGGCCCTGGATTCTCCAGTGCAGGTCCGGGAAGGTGGCGAGTTCCTCGCGAAGAGCAGCGCGGAGCTGGGAAGTGGAGACGTCTGAACTCAAGAGCGATCGAGCACCAAGGCCAGCGCTCGCAGACCAAGAAGATAGCTGTCGGCGCCGAAGCCCATCACCTGTCCCACCGCCACGCCGACGATGAGGGAGCGATGGCGGAACTCCTCGCGCTTGTGGATGTTCGACAGGTGGCATTCCACGGTGGGAACCGCGACAGCCGCAATGGCATCGCGGATGGCCACGCTGGTGTGGGTGTAGGCACCGGGGTTGATGAGGATGCCGGCGTTGCGGGTGGCGGCCTGCTGGATGCGCGTGACCAGCTCGCCCTCGCCGTTGGACTGGAAACACTCGATCTCCCAGCCGAGTTCCGCAGCCAGCTTGGCCAGGGCCGCGTCGATGTCGGCCAGCGTGGCGCTGCCGTAGACCTCGGGCTCGCGGGTGCCGAGCATGTTGAGGTTGGGCCCGTGGATCACGAGGAGGGGTTTGTTCTTGGCGGCGGCGCTCATGGCTGGATCCCCTCCCTTACAACGAAGCGGAAATTTCGGCCACTTCCAGGGTCTCGGCCCGGCAGCGGCCGATGGTCTCGCAAACGATGTAGGCCACCTTGGTCCTCTCGGCCTTCTTGTCCAGCGCGATGGCCCTGGCCAGGGCCTCGCGGTCGAGGCCCGCCGGCAGCTCGTGCTGGAGGCCGAGGCGGGTAATCAGGGCCTCGATGCGACGCGCGTCGCCGCTCGTGCAGATGCCCTTCTTCTCCGAGAGTCGCGCCGCCACGCCCATGCCGATGGCCACGGCCTCGCCGTGCAGGAAACGGTCGTAGCCGGTCACCTGCTCGACGGCGTGGGCCACGGTGTGACCGAAGTTGAGGATGCGGCGCAGGCCCTTTTCCTCGCGTTCGTCCTTCTCGACCACGTCGGCCTTGATGCGCACGCAGCGCGCGATGACCTCGGTGAGCACCTCGGGGTCGCGGGCCAGCAATGCGTCGGCCTCCCGTTCGAGGCGGGCGAAAAGCTGGAAGTCCAGGATGACGCCGGTCTTGATCACTTCGGCCAGGCCGGCTTTCAGCTCGCGTTCGGGCAGCGTGGCCAGGGTAGCAGGATCGATGAGGACGGCCGACGGCTGCCAGAACGTGCCCACCAGGTTCTTGCCCTGGGAGCGGTCCATTCCGGTCTTGCCGCCCACGCTGCTGTCCACCTGGGCGAGCAGGGTGGTCGGGATCATCACGAAGCGCACGCCGCGCAGGACGGTGGAAGCCGCAAAGGCCGTCAGGTCGCCCACCACGCCGCCGCCGAGGGCCACCAGCACCGCCTTGCGGTCGATGCCGGCATCCAGGCAGGCATCGTAGATGCGCTCGACGCTGGCCATGGTCTTGAAGCGTTCGCCGTCTTCGATTTCCACGGTGACGAGACTTTCACCGAGGGCCTTGTCCGCAGCGGCGATGCTGTCGCGCACAGCAGCGGCATAGAGGGGGCCTACGGTGGTGTTGGTAACGAGGAAGACGCGCGTGGGTTTCAACGCGACGATCGTGGAGCCGGCCGAGGCGACCACGCTCTCCCCGACCGTGCAGTCGTAGCTGCGCTCGCCGAGATTCACGTGGATCACCCTTGGAGAAACCGGAGTCATCAGGAATGTCCTTCGTGCTTGGCGGAAGGCCGCACGGCGCAGCCCTGGTCCGCCGTCCTCGTTTCGCCGCGGGCCTGCCGCAGCCTCGGCGCAATGGCAGCCGCCACGCGGGCGGCAGCCTGGTCCACGCTGAGTCCGTCCGTCTCCACCATCACGTCGGCCATGCGGTAGAAGGGCAGCCGTGATTCGTAGAGGCCCGCCAGCCTTTCGACCGCGCCCGGGCCGGAGGCCAGGGGCCTTTTCTCGGAGCGGCCCACCCTTTCCAGGATGGTGTCGGTCGACGTCACCAGGCAGACCACGGGGCCGAGGCGGTGGAGCACCTCGCGGTTGCCGGCGTCCACGAAGGTGCCGCCGCCGGTGGCGATCACGGTGGGGCGCTCGAGGGCGAGGTTGGAAATGGTTTCCCGTTCCAGGGCGCGGAATGCCGCCTCGCCCGAGCGCTGGAAGATCTCGGAAATGGCCGAGCCCGCCTTCTCCTCGATCACCTGGTCGGTGTCGAGGAAATCGTAGCCGAGGCGCCGCGCAAGACGGCGCCCGACGGCGGTCTTGCCGCTGGCCATGAATCCTGTGAGCACGACGTGGGGCACGGGGAAGTCCGTCCGGCCCTACCCTTGGAGACAGGCAAGGGCCGGAATCCCGGCACGGTACCACAGGGTGGCGGGGAAGGAACGGGGCGGGACTGTGCCGGTGCCTCGTCGGCACCGGCGAAGCATTGCCGCTTCAGCGCCCCGCCGCGCCCCTCGAGAACACGGTCGCGATCGCGGCGATCTCCGCGTCGTCGTTCCAGCCCGGTCCCGGAGCGAGAACCAGGCGGCTCAGCAGATACGAAAGGTTGAGGGCGAGGAACTGTCGCACGAGGACGGCCGCCTCAAGGTCGCTGCGAAGCCTGTCCTCGCGCTGGAGTTCGGAGAACAGCGCGACCAGGGGATCCCAGGCCGACGGCAACCACTGCTCGGCAAAGCTCTCCAGGTAGCGCGCGTGCCGCAGCAGTTCGATGACGAGAAGGCGGGTCCGTTCGGGAGCCTTCCTCCAGTCGCGAAGGCGGGCGTGCAGGAGATCGCGATGCCAGGCCTCGAAGTCCCCGTCGAAGGCGTCGATCTGACGGCCGAGGCTCGTCAGCGACTCGGGCACCGAGTGCACGAGAACAGCCTCGGCCAGGACGGCATCGACGAGGCCCTGCTTGGACCCGAAGTGCTTGAAGAGGGTGCGCTCCGTGGTCCCGGCCGCGGCCGCAACCTCACGCGTCGAAGCCTTGTCCGCCCCTTGGCGGGCAAAGAGGGCGGCCGCGGCATCGACGATGCGCCGGCGGAGGTCGGCAGACGGGGGCCGTCCGCGGCGGGGGGCTTTCGGTCCGGAATCGTTGGAGGGCTGCATATAGTATCGCTCCAGCTTTACACTTACCGGCAGGGGGATTACTGTATAGCCGTAGCTATCCCATAAACCGGAGGTTCCCATGACCACCCTGTGCAGCTTCCAGGCCCTGCCCTTTCCCGAGCCGCTCGCCCCCGCCCTGGCCCCCGTCACCGTCTACCCGACCGGCTTCCGCGGCGTGCCCATTCCGGTCGCCCTTCCCTGGGGACTGAAGAGCTACGGGTCGGCCGCCAGCGGCTTCGACGAACTTCCGGACGGGCGCACCCGCTTCTGGATCCGCCACGAAGTGCTGAAGGACGTCACGCCGCGGATGCTCGCCTGGTGGTTCGCGAATCTCGAAGGCGATGTCGTCGTGGGCGGGCGGCCCGTCCACCGCTATCGCCTCTGGCATCCCTACGACCACATCCATGTCAGCTACGCGCGGCGTCGCAGCGACGGCACCGTGGGACCGGGCGCGGCCATCCGCATCAAGGAGATCCTCGGCGGCAATCCGAACTACCTGGTGGACATCACGTCGGAGATCGAGAAGCTCGACGAAGAGGGCTTCATCCACAACCCGGTGGTGCACGGCGTTCGCGGGCTGGCGCGCATGGAGTATTCCTTCCGCGCGGTGCCCGGTGGGACTCTCTACGAGAACTGCCTCCTCTTCGGCTCACCCCGTCCGTGGTTCCGGCTGCTGCGGCCTGTCGTGCGACGGCTGGCCTTCCCCGAAGGCAAGGGCGAGACCTGGCTGCGCCACAACATCGAGGAAGTCGGAATGCTCGAGAACTTCCTTCCCGACCTCTACCGGAAGGAAACCGGGCTGGACGGGTGAGCGGCGGCCGCTCTTGCTCACACGTCGTGCTCCGCTATCTGTCGGGCAGGCGCGTTGTAGCCGCCCATCGCAAGGCGACGCCGAGGAGTTCCCGATGCCCAGCCCCCAGCACGAAGCCATCGTCGCCATGCTGCAGAGCCAGCCCCTGCCGGCGGAAATCCCGACCCCCGAGGTGCTGCGCGCCTTCTTCGAGGCCATGGCCTCGACGTTCCCGGTCCCCGACGGTGTGAAGTGCACGCCCGCGCAAATGGGCGGCGTGCCCGGCGAATGGATCGAGATGCCGGGGGCCAGTGCCGACCGCGTGGTGCTCTACCTGCACGGCGGCGGGTACGTGATCGGATCGCTCAACACCCACCGTAGCCTCGTCGCCCGCATCGCCAGGGAGTCCCGGGCCCGCTGTTTCTCGCTCGACTACCGCCTCGCTCCCGAGCACGCCTACCCTGCAGCGGTCGAAGACGCCGTCGCCGCCTACCGCGGGTTGGTCGCTTCGGGCATCGCGCCCGAGCGCATCGTCGTTGCCGGCGATTCCGCCGGCGGCGGCCTCACGCTGGCTACCCTGCTTTCGCTTCGCGACGCCGGCGACACGCTTCCCGCCGCCGCCGTCTGCCTTTCTCCGTGGGCGGATCTCGAGGGCACCGGCGGGTCCCATGCGGATCCGGACATCCACGACCCGATGGTCAACCTTCCCGGCCTGCAGTTGATGGGACAAATGTACGCGGGAACGAGCGTGCGCGATCCCCTGGCCTCGCCCCTGCATGCCGACTTCCGCGGCCTGCCCCCTCTCTACATCCTGGTCGGAACCCGCGAGATGCTGCTCGACGATTCCCTGCGCGTGGCCGACAAGGCGCGCGCCGCCGGTGTTCCCGTGCTGCTCGAAAAGGGCCTGGGCCTCATCCACGTGTGGCCGATGTTCGGCGACGATGTTCCGGAGGCGGCGGAAGCCGTGAAGAACATCGGCGCGTTCGTAAGAACGCGGGTCGGGTAGGGCGAGGACGGCGCACGATCGAGGAGCCCCAAAGTTCTCCGCGCGGCTGAGCATCAAGCCTGTTCGGGGCCTCCCGGCTCTTCGACATTCGCAAAGACCGTATCGATCTCCAGGGCAAGGTCGGGCAGGACGCCCGACCGGATGAGCCGGCCCCGGCCCACCCTCCCGTCGTCGTAGCGACCGTCCGCGAGACGAAACACCGTC
>JBHEPB010000282.1:0-8532 GCA_046260515.1 Binatia bacterium | reverse complement strand
CCCAGCAGGATGAGGTTGTTGAACAGGAAAGCCGATTCCCGCGACACCAGGCTGTCGAGTTTGTGGCGAGGCCTCAGGGCGTCCAGGCGCATCACCAGCAGCGCCGCCGAGCCGAGGACGATGAAGGCGAGGAAGCCCATGAAGAAGGGCCCGAGCCCGGACTGGGTGAAGGAGTGCACCGAGGAGATGACGCCCGAACGCGTGAGGAAGGTGCCGAAGATCGTCAGGCTGAAGGTCATGATGATGAGGGTCATGTTCCAGACCTTCAGCATGTCCTTGCGTTCCTGGATCATCACCGAGTGCAGGTAAGCGGTGCCGGTGAGCCACGGCATGAAGGCCGCGTTCTCCACCGGATCCCATGCCCAGTAGCCGCCCCAGCCGAGAACCTCGTAGGCCCAGCGGGCGCCGAAGAGGTTGCCCAGCGACAGGAAAAACCAGGCCATCAGGCACCAGCGCCGCGAGGTCCGGATCCACAGGTCGTCCAGGCGTCCGGTCACCAGGGCCGCGATCGCGAAGCCGAAGGGGATCGTCCAGCTCACGTAGCCCAGGTAGAGGGCCGGCGGGTGGATCTGCATCCAGTAGTTCTGGAGCAGGGGATTGAGGTCGGTTCCCTCGGCCGGCACGTAGGGCAGCAGCGCGAAGGGCGGCGTGATGAAGACCATCAGCGAGAGGAAGAACGCCGCCACCGTGCAGCTCGTGGCCGTCACGTAAGGCATCAGGGCCCGGTTGCGATCGCGGTTCTGGAACTGGGCAATCGCGATGAAGGTGGTCAGGATCATCACCCAGAACAGAAGCGAGCCTTCCATGCCGCCCCACAGCGAGGTGATCTTGTAACGAAGGGGCAGCGTGGTGCTGCTGTACTCGGCGACGTACTTGAGGCGGAAGTCGTTGGTCAGCAGGGCGTGGACCAGAACGCCGCCGGCCATCGTCACGAGGGCCCAGGTGGCGTAGGCAGCGTGCTCGCCGCTGGCTACCAGGGCGCGCCGCGAGCGCTGGGCGCCGTACACCGATGTCGCGATGGCGTAGAGGCACGTAGCCAGGGCGAGGTGAAGGGCGAAGTTGCCGAGTTCGATCACGAGGCGGTCTTGCTGTCGTCGGCCGAGTACTTGGAGGGGCAGCTCGTGAGGACGGCCCGGGCCTCGAAGGGGCTGGCCTGGGTGTAGGGGCCCTCGACCACGACGTCACGGCCTTCGGCGAACATGTCCGGCAGAAGTCCCGTGTAGTGCACCCTCACCTCCCCCTCCAGGCCCGTCATGTCGATGATGGTGAACTCGAGGTTGCGGGTTGCTCCGTCCCATTTCATCGAGCCCTCGGCCACCTTGCCTGCTATGCGCACGGTGGAGTTGGCGTAGGCCTGGCCCGCGCCGAGGAACTCCGGCACGGAGATCATGTACATCTTGGTCTGGTCCACGGCGGTCCAGACGAGGAAGCCGACGGTACCGAGCATCAGGGCGATGCCGGCCAGGAACTTGAAGTTTCTTCCCATATGTTGTGCCCGGCTCTCCGGGCAGGAGGGAGCCTAACGTGGCGTAGTTTCCCGGACAACCGGCGTCCCGCGGTCGCGGTGATCGCCTTGCCTGCAAAGGCGGGGACTCCCGTCTCAGGATCGGCGCGGGGGGTCCTTCTCGTCCCCGGCATTCGTGATGTCGCCGGCGAGATCCTCGTCGGACGCGGGCTCGCCGGGAATCGCGTAGCCGCCGTCAAGCCACTTGCCGAGGTCGAGGAGCCGGCAGCGCTGCGAGCAGAAAGGGCGCAGCGGGTGGCGGTCGCTTGCGACGGTCTTCTTGCAGGTGGGGCAGCGCACGCCCGGATGGTAGAGGCGGACCGGATCCCGGTCCAGAGAACCCCTCAGCCCTTCCTGGGGCGGCTGCCGTAGTCGCCGAAGGGGTCGTCGCGTTCGCGCACGGCCTGGCGGAAGCCCGTTTCCCCGGCCCTGGCCACGAAGTCGAGGCCTTCCTGGGTGTGGCGCGCGATCCCGTCGAACAGCACGCCGAGGGTACGGGTGGAGGCCATGCCCATGTTCTCCGCCGTCTGGTTGCAGAGCAGCTTGAGCAGGATGAGCTGGTTCGTCGGCACGCGGGCCATGCGCTCGGCCAAGGCGCTGGCGTGCGCGAGGAGGCTCTCGTCGGGAACGCATTCCAGGATGAGGCCGATCTCGGCGGCCTTGGGCGCCCGGATCTCGTCGCCCGTCAGCAGGTAGCGCTTGGCCCGTTCCAGGCCCATCCGGTACACCCACATGGCCGTGGTGGGGGTACCCCACACCCGCGACGGCGGATAGCCGAAGGTGGCGCCCTCGCCGGCGATGATGATGTCCGCGCAGAGGACCATGTCGGTGCCGCCCCCCACGCACCAGCCCTGGACGGCCGCGATGGTGGGCTTTCGCGCGTACCAGAGCTTCATGTAGGTCTCGACGAAGCGGCCCATCATCCGCATGTCGTCCACCGAGTCCCAGACCCGCCTGTGGCCCTCCCCGGCTTCCTTGTCCTCGCGGGCCTGGCCCACGGTGGACCAGTCCAGGCCGTAGCCGGCGCAAAAAGCCGGGCCCTCGGCCCTCAGCAGGATCACGTGGACGGCTTCGGTGCGCTCCATCTCGTCGATGGCCGCGGCCAGCTCGTCGCGCAGGGCCGGGGTGATGGTGTTGTACTCGGAGGCACGCGTCAGGATGACGTGGCCGACGCCTTGGAGGACTTCGGTTCTCAGCGTCGATGGCATCGTGTTCCGGGGAGAAAAGTGGAGCGGGCGACCGGGATCGAACCGGCGACGTCCAGCTTGGGAAGCTGGCATTCTACCACTGAATTACACCCGCTCGCGGAGGCGGATGATGAGGGAGGGCACCCTTCGGGTCAACCGCCGGAGCTATCCCCGGACTCGCACGTCCGCGGCGAGGAAGCCGGCGCGACGGCCGATCGTCTCGAGGACCGCGAGTCGTTGCGGCGACGGCCCGGGCCCGCCGCCGTCCATGTTCCCCCAGTATGGTTGTTCTGCTACATCCCGCCCATGGACGGACGGCCGACCTGGGACGAGTACTTCATGACGATCACGCGCGAGGTTGCCGAAAGGTCCACGTGCCTGAGAGCGAAGGTGGGCGCGGTGATCGTTCGCGAGCGCAACATCCTGGCCACCGGTTACAACGGCGCCCCGGCCGGCATGCCCCATTGCCTGGACGTTGGCTGCGAGATTTACGAGTCGAAGAACCCCGGGGGCGAACTGGTCCAGAACTGCTTCCGCACCATCCACGCCGAGATCAACGCCATCGCCCAGTCGGCCCGCCAGGGCACCGCCATCCGCGACGCCGACATCTACGTGACCCACACGCCCTGCGTGCACTGTTTCAAGACCATCGTGAACACCGGCATCCGCCGCGTGTTCTACGAGAAGCCCTACAAGGTGGAGACCATCGCGGAGCTTCGCGAGAGGGCCGGGGTGGAACTGGTGCAGGTCACGGTGCCGTCGCGAGGCTGAGGACCGCGGACCCGGTCCCGGGCAGGCGGCCCCCCGCCGCCGGCCTCGACAGGACCTCTCAGGGCGAGGACCTGCCTGGCTTGACGGTCCTTGGGGCGACAGGAGACTTAGCCCCCATCTGGGTGGCGCTCGCCCGGGTTGCCGTGCCCACGGGACCGGCCATCCAAGTGGCCAAAAAACTGAAGAAAATCGGCGCCTCGCGCCCTTGCGACACGTTGATGCCGATCGGACCTTTAAATCCTCCTAAACTTTTTGTAACTGACGCACACGGGTCTGTGGATTGGCTCGCCGGGGGGGCCGGCTGGAGTGCATCACTTCCGCGTCCGGGGCGAACGTTGTCGGGGTGGCAGATACCGCGAAGCGTTGGAGAGAGCCCATGGGAGCAAGCAGCACGACACCGCCCACGTCCTCCTCGGTGATGAGACTTCTCCGGAGCATCGTCGCCGTCGGGCCCGAGGCGCCGTCGAGCCCGAAACCGAACGCCGTGCTCCGCTTCCTCCAGTCGCAGAACGCCGGGGAAGCGGACACCGCCGGGGTCGTCAGGGACCCCGAAGGCCACCGGGACCCGGCCCGCGAGGCCGCCATGAATTACATCCGGCGATTGAGAATCCACGCCGCGTAGAACGCGTCGGTACCGGGAACGCCCGTCCTCGCCGTGGGCCGGCCGCTCGTGATCCTGCTGGCGTCGATGCAGCGGAGCAGTCCCCGCACGGCCTCCCAGCGCCACGTCCCGCCCTTCCCTCAGGGACCCGGCTTCACGACCGGGGCCAGCACGAAGGCCAGCCGCTCGGGCGCCTGCCATCGCTGCGACCCGACGCCCTCACTGGAGACTGGAGCCGGTTCTTCCCCGAGCAGGCGAAGCTGGTCGCGGCTCGAGAATGCGTGAAGGGGCATGGCGGCCGCATCGAAGCCGGCGGCCGCCCGGCTGAGGATCCCGCCTGCCGCCGCCGGCCCCGACCGGTGGAAAGCCGCGGCTGCCCGGAGCACGAGCGCGCAGGGGGCGGCGAAGACCAGCCGGCTGCGCTCGAGACGGCGCGCCGCGCGTTCGACCGTGGCCAGGAGGCGCGCGCGCGAAGCCGGCGGAGCATCGGCAAGGGCTGCGGCGGCCGCGCGGCCTCGGAGGAAGTGGAGCCCGAGCCCGGCGCTCTCGAACCCGAGGAATCCCGAACGGCGTAGCCGGCCCCATTGCGACTCGATGCGGCGATGCCCGCCTTCGCCGTCACCGCGATGGAGGTCGAGTTGCACGGCTGCGGTCAGGTGGTGGTAGTGCTGGGTCAAGAAGGCGTCCGTCGGCCAGTGTCGGATGGCGTCGTCGATGCGCGACTGGAGCGGCGCAGCCTCGTCGGTGGTCAACCAGGCGAGGACGGATTCCCCCGCCAGGCAGGCGTGCAGGGCGAAAAGGTCTCCACGCTCCTCGGCTTCGCGGGCCCCGGTCTCCACGAGAAGCCGCAGGCGATCGAGCCGGCCGGCCAGGGCGAGGCAGCTGAAGCGGTACACGTTGGTCAGAGCGACTTCGAAGAAAGCTCCGCGGCACCGGGTCGCGTACAGTTCGGCTGCGCGGTCGAGGGGAGCGATACCGTCGGCGAATCGTCCGCGGTGCCAGCCGACCATGCCCTCGGCCATGTGGGACCAGGCCAGCGGGTAGGGCTCACCGCCCTCTTCGGCCAGCGCTCGCGAGTCGTCGAGAGCCTGGCGCGCTCTGGCGAGAAAGCGCTCGCCGCCCAGGCTCGCTCGCCACGTCGCCTCGTTCGCCAGCACAAGAGAAACCCGACGGGTGTCCCCCTCCGACAGAGCCGCGATCAAGTGGCGGGTCTGCAAGGCCGCCGACAGGGTGGGGTTCACCATGCTGACGCTGACGCTGGTGGCCCACATGGCGTTCATGCGCGCGATGTTCCTCGGACTGGCGGATTCGAAGGCCCGCTTCTCGTAGTGGAAGCCGCGCAGCGCGACGCGCAGGCGCTGCCACGCGAAGGAAGGGATGGCCTCGAGGGGCCTGTCCGGAAGTCGCTCGCCGAACTCCTTCAGGACTCGCCGCATCCCGTCGATGCCCGCGTCGATACGACCGTTTCGCAGTTGCTGCTCGGCCGCGCGGCGACGCAGGTCCAGAACGTCGATGTCGTCGACCTCGGCGTCCGTGATGTGATCCGCCGCATCCTCGAACGCCGCGGCCGCATCCTCCCCCCGACCGGCGTTGGCCAGGGACTCGGCCAGGCCGATCCGCAGCCGGCGGGCATCGACGGTTTCCTCGCCGTGTTGCAGGGCGAAACGGTACAACTCGGCCGCGCGGTGGAACGCAAGGCTCTCCGCGGCCCGGTCGGCGGCGACGACGGCATGGGGCGCCGCGCGACGGAACTGACCGGCGCCGGACAAGTGGAACACCAGCCGCTCGGCGTCCACCTGTCCCTCGGTCGCCAGCGCGTCCGCGAGCCGCAAGTGGACGGAGCGGCCCTCCTCCGGCGCGAGGGCGCGCTGGACCTCCTCCGCGATGCGATCGTGGTAGGCCTGGACGAGGCGCTGTTCCGGTCCTTCGAGCACGCGCAGCAGGCATCTTCTTTCGAGATCGCCGAGCACGCGCACGCCGCTCCCGCCCAGGCCGCAGGCCTCGAGCAGGGTGGATTGGGCCAGGGGAGCGCCGGCCACGCAGGCCACCCGAAGAAGCTGCGCGGCTTCGGTTCCCGCCGCTGCGACGCGTCGCAGGATGACCTCCGAGAGTCGCGTCGCGCCGCGTTCGCCGCCGGGCTCGTCGGTGGCAACGCGCGCCAGTTCGCCGAGAAAGAACGGGGAACCGCCGGCCTCCTCGGCCAGGCGGGAGACCGCGCGGTCGTCGTGACGACCCGTCTGTCCGAGAAGGAGGGTGGCGAGTTCCAGGGACACGGACGCCGTCAACGGGGAGACGTCCATCGTCGTCGTCGAGTTCCGGAACGATGCGAGATCGGACAGGGACACAACCAGCGGGGAGTTGGCCTCCCCCTCCGGTCGAAAGGAAAGGATCCAGAGAATGTCCGCCGAGCGGGACGAGAGCCAGCTGGACACGAAGCGCGCGCTGTCGGCGTCCCCCCACTGCGCGTCGTCGATCCACACGATGACGCCGCGGCCGGCAAAGGCCTCCATGACGGTGGCGAGTGCGGAGGCGCCGGTGCGCAGCAGGTAGTCGACGTCGGCATCCGCGTTCGTGTGGCGCGCACCGGCCGCGGCCAGGCTCGCGACCCGGCCGAGCACGGGGAACAGCCGCACCAATGCCGAGGCGGCCGCAGGATCGAGGTCGCCGCCGATTCCATTCTCGCTCTGGAGCACCCGGCTGAGGTCGTCCATCACCTGGTCGAGCCCTTTGCGCGGGACGATCTCGTGGGGATGGCACCGGCCGCGCAGGACCATCGCGTCGCTCGCGGCCTCCGTTGCGTCGAGCCACCGTCGCAGGAGTTCGGTCTTTCCAATGCCGGACTCGCCCCGCACCTTGACGAGGCGGGGCCCGCTGCCCGACCAGGCCTCGTCGAGCCTGGCGAGTTCCTCGTCGCGCCCGACGAAGGGATCCTGGTCCCCGGTGCGCTCCCATCGCGAGTCGCGCCGGCTCGACGCGGCGGCCGTCCGTAGCCGGCTCCGGCCCCGTGCTTGCCCGAGCAGATCCAGTACGCCCGCGATGTGCTCCTGGTCGGGTCGCCGCCCCGGATCCGGGTCGAGCATCGCGTCGATGAGGTCGGCGAAGGCGCCGGGCAGGCCTGGCGCCGCGTCGCGCAGGGACAGGGCCGGCCGGTATCGCTTGGCCGCGGCCTGCGCCGCGGCGTTGCCTTCGAAGGGAAGGCGAGCGGCGAAGGCTTCGAAGAGCACGGTCGCGAGCGTGTACCAGTCGCTCGCCGGCGTGGCCCTGCCGCCCCAGACCTGCTCCGGCGACATGTAGACGAAGGTTCCGGCGAACTGCGACGATTCACCGGAGTCCCGGTCGTCGGGCGACGCGATCAGCCCGAGTCCGAGGTCGAGGAGGACCGCCCGGGCCCCGCCGTCGGCTTCCTGGGCGACGCGCACGTTCGTCGGCTTGATGTCACGGTGCACGATACCGGCGGCATGCAGGGCCCCGATTCCGTCCACCACCTGCGCAATCACCGGCAGCACCCGCGGGAAGGCCGCGGGATCGGCCGCCGCCGTCGGGCCCGCGATCCAGGTCGACAGGTCCGGCCCCTCCACCAGTTCCATCGTGAAGACGCAGTCGCCGCCGTCGATCCACAGGTCGTGCAGGGAAACCAGGTTGGGATGGGTCAGGTCGGCAAGCAGGCGGAACTCCCGCTTGAAGCGATAGACGGACTCGGCATCGACGATCCCGAGGTGCTTGAGGGCGACGATGTCCCCCGTCTCCAGGTCGCGGGCGCGATGGACCGTGCCGTGGGCGCCCTGCCCCAGGCGCTCCAGCAGCTCGAAGCGGCCGGCCAGGCGGGCGGGTGCCGCTGCTTCGATCCCGGGCTCCCCGTTGCGGTCCGCGTTCATCCGTTCACGGAAGCTCAACGCGCAAGGCTGGGCAGCTCGATGTCGAACAGGCGCGACACATCCTTCTGCAGCCTCGACGGGAGACTCGCGCGAAGAGCGGATTCGCGGGCGCTGTCGATCCCAGGGCCGTGGATCATGCTGAGGATCGCCGTCAGCCGCGAAAGCGTGCCGAGGGTTGCCGTGCGTTCCTTTCGGCGACGCTCGTATCTTGCGAAGGCGGACGGAACATCCCCGCTCTCGCGAAGGGCCTCGGCAAGGAAGATGGCGCTCTCGAGCGACTGGCAGGCGCCCTGGCCGAGATCGGGCGTGACTGCATGGATGGAATCCCCGAGCAGGCCGACGCGGTCGCGGTACCACGAACGTCGCGGGCGATGGTCGCTGATGGGGTAGCGGTAGGGCTCGTCGCCGTGCGCCGGATCGACGGTGGCGCGCACGAGCTCGGCGGCGGCCAGGGAGTGCTCGGCCAGGATGGTGGCGATGCCGTTCGCGGTCGGCGGGGGCGTGCCCTCCAGGTCCAGGCGGGCCTCGCTGGCATACCAATAGACGCGCCGCCTTCGCGGCGGCGCCTGGTCGTCGTCGAGCGTGCTCGCGCAC
>JBHEPB010000279.1:0-3893 GCA_046260515.1 Binatia bacterium | reverse complement strand
CGCCCACACCACGAGATCGGCGGCCATCAGGCCCAGGAAGACCTGGCCGATGGGCACGAAGCGCACGTCGGGAAAGCCCGTGACGGGGGAAACCGCGAAGAGGACGACGCTTCCGAAGAGCGAGAACAGCATCAGGCCGTGGCGGTCCGGATCGTACTTCTTCAGGCGCAGGGCCATCGCCAGCACGTTGAGCCCCGCGAGGACAGCAGCGGGCCAGAGCAGTTCCGGCAGCACCTCGGTCCATTCCCGGATGTTCCAGATCATCGTCCACTCGGTGGTGAACTTGACGCGGGGGAGAAGGGGAAAGCCCCAGAAGGCCAGCAGCAGCGCGGCCAGCAGGAACACGGGCCCGAGGCGCGTCCATTGCAGGGCGCTGTCGGCGCGGGGCCTCAGGTACCACGCCGCCGACCAGAGCACGCCGAGGAAGGCGAAGGCATGGGAGAGGCCCACGGCGGCCAGCAGCAGGCCGCCGACCACCCAGGACCCGATGCCGCGCGAGAGGCGGTGCAGGTGGCCGAGGAACACGAAGGAGAGGGAGAAGGCGATCGAATGGCAGAACTCCCCGGCCAGCACGCTGGGAATGTTCCCTCCCCACATCGAGTTTCCCTGCTGGAAGAGGAAGGGGAGCACCGAGCCGGCGGCGAGCACGGGACCGCCGCGCCGGTAGCCGTGGCACCAGAAGTAGTAGCCGGCCGCCAGCGGCAGTGTCGTCGGCCCGAGCAGGCTGACGAATTTGAAGGTGATCTCCATCGGGAAGAAATAGCCGAGCGCGCCGATCACGAAGAAGGGCAGCGTCGAGTAGAAATGGAAGATCGGGTACCCGGCGTAGTTCCCCATCGTCCATCCCGTCCACTGCAGGTTCGGGATGAGCACGTCGCGCATGATCAGCGACGGATAGAAGTGGGAGGCGGTATCGCCGCCGGCGGTCACGGAAACCGTCAGCAGGTCGCCCCAGGGCCACAGCCAGCAGAGGAAAGCCGAAGCGGCCAGGACGCTGAGGAACTCGAAGCCGGCGGGGATGGTGCGTGGAATGTTCATGTCACGCGGTGGTGTGGCGGCGCGCAGCGGCCCAGCGGGCTGCTTCCAGCAGCGCCAGAAGTAGCAGCATGGCCCCGGCGGCTTCGTAGAACACGGGCGAGGTGACGCGCGGTTTGGCCGCAGCGATGCGCACGCTTCCGCGGATCGTGTCGGTCTGGGGGAAGCCCGGATCGCTCGCGCTGACGAGGCCGAAGACGTTGACCGTGGTTCCCGGAAGCAGCTTGAGGTTGCGGACCCGGAACTCCGCCGTGGCCCTCCCCGTGGCATCGAAGGACAGGGTGGCGGTGGCCGGGGTCACTTCCAGCCCGGAGGGCGCGACGAGGCGCACCTCCACGCTGCCACTGCGACCGGGGGGCCGCTTGGCCGTCAGCCTGGCAGTGGCCTCGCCGTCCTTGGTGAGATGGGGAACTTCGACGCTGCCGAAGATGCGCGGCGCCGGCTGGACGCCGACGGTGGCGACCGCGGTGCCGACCACCTCGAAGGGATAGCCGTTGGCATCCGTGTAGGTGGAACGCAGGACGATCGCGTAGACGCCGTTGGCGACGGCGTCGAAGAGGTGGAAGTTCCAGGAGTGGCTCTGGCCGGGGCCCAGGGCCGGCACCGCCGTGCCGTCCATCGCGCGGCCGAGCATTTCTGCACGGACGCCCACGTACTCGGCCGTTTCGTCGCCGGTGTGGGTGAGTGTGATCTTGGCGTCCACGCCGGGACCGGCCTTCACCTCGGCGTCGGTCCGGAAGCCGATGGTTCCGGCCGTCGCCGCGGAAGCGGTCGCCAGCACCATGGCGGCGATCCAGGCGGCCAGGACAGGCATCGACGCCCGGGCGAACTGCACGAACCGCCGTCTCACGCGGCGACGACGTCGTACTGTTCCTGGTGGTAGGTCTCGGCGACTTTCAGTACGACGCCGCGTCCGAGACGCTCCTGGAGTCCGCGAATCGTGTCCTCCTCGTCGTTGAAGAGGTAGGAGATCACGTCGCGGTTGGCCCGGACCATCATGCGGGCCCGCGACGACGGAGTGCGTGCCGCTTCGCGCTGGATGGCGCGGAGGATCTCGGAAGCCACCGTGGGAACCGATTTCACGCGGCCGCGTCCGTCGCAGTAGGGGCAGGGGGCCGACAGCAGGCGCTCCAGGTTCTCGCGGGTGCGCTTGCGCGTCATCTGGATGAGCCCGAGCTCGGAGATGCGCAGGATGCTGGTGCGCGCCTTGTCGCGCATCAGGGCCGTCTCGAGCGTATCGGACACGAGCTTGCGGTTGGCCTGGTCCTCCATGTCGATGAGGTCGAGGATGATGATGCCGCCGATGTTGCGCAGGCGCAGCTGGCTGACGATCTCCTCGACCGCCTCGAGGTTGGTCTTGAGGACGGTCTCCTCCTGGCTGCGCTTGCCCACGAAGCGGCCGGTGTTGACGTCGATCATCGTGAGCGCCTCGCCCTGGTCGATGACGAGGTAGCCGCCCGACTTCAGCCAGACCTTGGGCTCGATCGCACGGGAGATCTGTTCCTCGACGCCGAAGCGGTCGAGGATGGGCTCGCTCTGGTCGTAGTATTCCACGCGCTCGGCCAGGCCGGGAAGGAAGGAGCCAACGTAGTCCCTGGTGCGGAGGAAATCGCTCTCCGTATCGACGACGATCTGGTCCACATCGGGCGAGAGCATGTCGCGCACGCTGCGCAGCACGAGGTCGAGGTCGGCGTGCAGGAGGGCGGGCGGCGCGGTCTTGGGGGCCTTGGCCCGGACGGCATTCCAGATCGTCTCGAGGCCCTGGATGTCGTCGACGATGTCCTTCTTGGTGAGGTTCTGGCACGCGGTGCGCGCGATGATGCCGCCGCTGGCCGGCTTCGCGCCCGAGATGATGTCGCGCAGGCGCCGCCGTTCGCGATCGTCGCCGATGCGCTTGGAGACGCCGATGAGGTCGCCGAAGGGCATGTACACCAGGTACTTGCCGGGAAGGGACACGTGCATGGTGATGCGCGCTCCCTTGGTGCCCATGGGTTCCTTGGCGATCTGGACGATCACTTCGTCTCCCCGCTTGAGTCGGTCCTCGATGGGCGTGTGGCCCCGCGAGGGCCTGGCCGGCTCGAATTCCGGGTCGTCGGCGGCATCGTCACCGACCGCGGCCGGGGATCCGGTGACCACGTCCGAGGCGTGGAGGAAGGCCGCCTTCTCCAGCCCGATGTCGACGAACGCGGCCTGCATGCCCGGGAGCACGCGCAGCACGCGGCCCTTGTAGATGTTGCCCGCAGCGGCTTCCTCCGAGGCCCTTTCGATGTGGACCTCGGCCAGGACGCCGTTCTCGAGGAGGGCGACCCGGACCTCGTTGGGGTTCGAGTTGATGATGATCTGTTTGCGCAAGGTCGAGGTTCCTCAATCCGGCGCCGGGGCCCGAAGGCCCGGTGGTCGCCGGGGCGTCCCGTGGAACCGTCGCGGGCCCCGGTTGCAGCAAGGAAAAGCTGCGTCCGGCCGCGGCATCCAAGGCGCCGAAAAGTCCGGCACCCTACCACGGACGCTCTGTGTATCAACGCGGGAACTCAGGGCTTTCGACCTTGACTGGCAGGCGACGGGTGCTAGCCTCGCGGCAATGGCGACCGCGGTCGCTTCGGCGCCGCCTCTCCAAGGCAGGAGCCTGGTCCTTAACAGGGCCTTTCTGCCGATCCACGTCACCACCGTTCGGCGCGCCCTTTCTTTGCTCTATCGCGGGGTGGCCAAGGCGGTCGATAGCGAGTACCGGACCTTCGATTTTCAGACCTGGTCCGAGCTTTCCACCGCGGGCTTCGACGCCGTCGGGCTCGTGGAGGGGATGGTCCGCATCCCCCGCGTCGTTCTGCTGGTGTCCTTCGACCGGGTGCCCGAGAGGCGGG
>JBHEPB010000258.1:0-5548 GCA_046260515.1 Binatia bacterium | reverse complement strand
GCTTCGCGGGGCGCATCGGCGGCCGCGGTGACGTCGCCTTTGGTGGCGCGTCCACCCGGGCCGCTGCCGCGCAGGCTGGCCGCATCGACGCCGCGTTCTTCGGCCAGGCGGCGAGCGGCGGGACCGAGACGGGCCGCAGCGCCGGAAGACTCCGCCGCAGCCGCGGCAGGCGGCGGCGCCGACGCTGCAGGGGCAGGCGCTTCTGCAGCGGGGGCAGGGCTGGAAGCGGCCGGAGCAGGACTCGACGCCGGAGGAGCGGCCGCGGCCTCGCGCTTGGCAGCCGCCTTGGGCGCCGTCTTGGCGGCGCCTTCCTCGATGCGGCCGAGCACGTCGCCCACGGCGACCACCGAGCCCTGGGGCTTCACGATGCGCAGGATGCCGGCAGCAGGCGAGGGCAGTTCCACTGTCGTCTTGTCGGTTTCCAGTTCGACCAGGATCTCGTCGATGGCGACGCTGTCGCCGTCGGCCTTCCTCCACGCGAGGATTTCGCCTTCGCTGATCGACTCTCCGAGCTGCGGAACGACGAGATCAGCCGGCATGGCTCATCACCACGGAGGCCGGAGGGGCGTTGCGGGTACGGTAGGCTTCGTCGAGGAGCTGCCGCAGTTCGGACTGGTGCTTCCTGTAGGAGCCGGTCGCCGGGCTGGCCGCCGCGTCGCGCCCCACGTACGAGAGCACGCGCGCATCGTCGAAGATCATGTGGTTGCGGTCGAAAACGAAGCGCCAGGCGCCCATGTTCTTCGGTTCCTCCTGGACCCAGCAGACCTCGGCGTCGGCGGGATAGGTGGCGAGGATCTCGCGAACCTCGGCCAGCGGGAAAGGGTAGAGCTGCTCGAGTCGCACGATGGCCACATCGTGGATGTTTCGCTCGGTGCGGTCGGCCACCAGGTCGTAGTACACCTTGCCGCTGCAAAGCAGGACGCGGCGCACGTGGGCGCGGTCGATGTCCTCCACCTCGTCCAGCACCAGGCGGAAGTTGGTGTCCGTGAACTCCTCGATGTCGGAGACACAGAGCTTGTTCCTCAGCATGCTCTTCGGGCTCATGATGACGAGCGGCTTGCGGAAGTTGCGGCGCACCTGGCGCCTCAGCACGTGGAAGAGCTGGGCGGGGCTGGTCAGGTTGCAGACCTGGATGTTCTGCTCGGCGCAAAGGTTGAGGAAGCGTTCCAGGCGGCCGCTCGAATGCTCGGGGCCCTGGCCCTCGTAACCGTGGGGCAGCAGCATCACCAGGCCGTTGGTGCGCTGCCACTTCGATTCGGCCGAAGCGATGAACTGGTCGATGATCACCTGGGCGCCGTTGACGAAGTCGCCGAACTGGGCCTCCCACAGCACGAGGTTGCGCGGGTCGGCCGAGGCGAAGCCGTACTCGAAGCCGAGCACGCCGGCCTCCGACAGGTTGCTGTCGATCAGGTAGAAGCGGCCCTGGTCGTCGCTCATGTGGTCCAGGGGCACGAAGCGATGGCCGTTCTCCATGTCGTGGAGGGCGGCCTGGCGGTGGCTGAAGGTGCCGCGGCCGCTGTCCTGGCCGCAAAGCCGCACGCAGGTGCCCTCGAGCAGCAGGGTGCCGAGGGCGAGCATTTCACCGCAACCCCAGTCGATGCCGGTGCCGGCCTCGATCATCTTGGCGCGGTCGGCGTACAGCCGCTTCACCTTGGGATGGGGCGTGAAGCCCTCGGGCAGTTCGGTCGCGCACCGTGCCACCTGCCTCAGCATGTCGGACGGCACGCGCGTGGCGGCGGTCCAGTCGTCGCCGGCCCAGGTCATGCCCTTCCACACGCCGCCGAAGGTGAAGACCTGCTGCTTGGGCATGAAATCGCGGGCGTAATCGAGAGCGCGGTTCAGTTCGGAGTCGATGCGCTCGACGATGGCAGCGACGCCGGCTTCATCGAGGACGCCCTCGCGCACGAGGCGGTCAGCGTAGCCTCGCGAGACCGGCGGCGTCTTGGCGATCTTGCGGTACATGAGCG
Source organism: Binatia bacterium (assembly GCA_046260515.1). GTDB lineage: Bacteria > Desulfobacterota > Binatia > UBA1149 > CAITLU01 > DATNBU01. The sequence goes on along the minus strand of JBHEPB010000258.1, from coordinate 3,581 downwards.
GCTGCGTGAAGGTCGGGTCGTCGAGCTCGTTGTGGCCGTGGCGCCGGTAACAGACGAGATCCACGAACACGTCCTCGCGGAAGCGGGAGCGGAACTCCGCGGCGAGGCGGCCGGCCTGGACCACGGCCTCCGGGTCGTCGCCGTTGGCGTGCAGGGTAAGCGCCCCGACCAGCTTGGCCAGCTCGGTGGGATAGCGCGTGAAGCGGTAGTCCTTGGGCGAGGTGGTGAAGCCGATCTGGTTGTTGACGATGACGTGGATGGTGCCACCCGTGCGGAACCCGGGCAGTTCGGAGAGGCTGAGCGTCTCCATCACCAGGCCCTGGCCCATGAAGGCCGCGTCGCCGTGCATCAACAGGGGCAGCACCAGGCTGCCGGTGGTGTCGGCCAGATAGTGCTGCTTGCCGGCCACGATTCCCTCGGCCACCGGGTTGATGGCCTCGAGGTGGCTGGGGTTGAAGAGCAGCGAGAGGTGGACGTCGGAGCCCGACTTGGTGCGGTGATCGCGCGAGTAGCCCAGGTGATACTTCACGTCGCCGTCGCCCTGGACGTTGTCGGCGAGGAAGTTCCCCTCGAACTCCGACAGGATCATCTCGTAGGGCTTGCCGAGGGTGTGGGCCAGCACGTTGAGGCGGCCGCGGTGCGGCATGCCCATGACCACCTCGCGGGTGCCGAGGCGCCCGCTCTCCTCGACGATCTGGTGGAGGAGGGGCACGAGGGTCTCGCTGCCTTCCAGCGAGAAGCGCTTGGCGCCGACGTACTTCTTGTGGAGGAACTGCTCGAACATGTTGGCGCGCAGCAGCTGCTCCAGGATGTCGATGCGTTCCTGGGGCGAGAGGCCGGGGTTGTTGCAGGAGGGTTCGATCCTCTCCTGGATCCACTCGCGCTGTTCCTTGTGCTGGATGTACATGTACTCGACGGCCATGGTGCCGCAGTACGTGCTCTTCAGGTGCTCGATCAGCTCGCCCACCCGCGTGACGGGCCGGGCCTTGAAGCCGGGGATCTCGACGGCCCTCGAGAGGTCGGCGTCACCGAGGCCGAACTCGGAGAGTTCGAGCAGGGGGTGCGAGGTCTGGTTGTCGCCGAGGGGATTGAGATTGGCGACGAGGTGGCCGAGTTCACGGTACGAGTGGATGAGGTCGTAGATGCCGACCGTCGGCGATGCGGCCGCACCTCGCCGCGAAGAGCGGCGCGCCTCTTCCACGGACTCCACCCTCGCGGGCGGCGTTTCGACGCGGGCTGCTGCAGCGGGAACCGCGGGCGCCGCGGCGGGGCCCCCGGCCGACGCCAGCTCGAAGCCGGCGAAGAAGATCTTCCAGTCGTCGCCCACCGAGGACGGGTCGGCGAGATACTTGCGGTAAAGGGCGTCTACGTAGTCGGCGTTCGAGATGTTCGCGAAATCTGGCTTGATCATGACCTTCGCTCAGGAAAAGGCGCCGTCAGCGCCGCCATGGGTAACGTGCACAAGTGGTTCAGGGTCAACGGCTCCATGGTCCTTAGTGCCGATTGAGCGAAGGCCCCCTATATTAAGCGTCATCCGGGCGCGGTTGCGAGCATGGGTCGTGCGAGAATCACGGGGCTTTGCCCAGTGGATGCCGCATTGCTAGAGGTCTGGTTGCCACGAAACCGAGCCAATTAGCCTCCCTAACCGTGAACGACCCGGGGCCTTATGGCCCGCGGAGCGAGACTTCCCATGACGATGTTCACCCGACCGCAGCTGCAGGACCTGAGGAAGACGCTGGCCGCCCAGCCGGAAACCCTCAGCCGCACTCCCGGCCTCGTTGACCGCCTGCTGGACCAGGCCGAGTACGCCCTCGATTGCGCCGCTCTGCTCGACGAGGCTGTCCACTACCCGGCCGAGCCCTACGGAGAGGCCGAAGTGCTGGTGGCGCGCCTGACCAACGGGGTCAACGAGATCTGGAACCGCCGCCGCCCCGATTGACCCCGGGCGGGACCCGGATCGCACAACGGTGGGGCAGACGGGCGAAGGGCGCGAAGATTCACACTTGTCCCCACCCCGAGTCGGCGGCACACTGGCCGCTTGGACTGCAGCCCCCCAAGGATCCCGCCCATGTCATCGATGCCGAATGTCTCCCGCCGCCCCCTTGCCCGCCACGGCGCCCCGGTGCTTGCCGGCGCGCTGGCGATGCTGCTGGCGGCCGCGTCGGCCGCCTCGGCCGTCCAGGGAGACTGCGGCCAACCCCTTTCCAACGGCGCCGGCCCGACGGCCAGCGACTGCGGCTACGTCCTCAAGGCGGCCGTGGGAGCCATCGTCTGCGAGATGTGCATCTGCGACGTCAACGGCAGCGAAAGCATTTCCACCTCGGACGCCCTGGTCTGCCTGAAGGCCGCCGTGGGCCAGAACGTCAACCTCAACTGCCCGGGCTGCGGCGACGGCACCACCAGCACCACCGATCCCGGCGCCGCCCCGTCCACCACCTCCACGTCCACCACTTCCACCACGACCACCATGCCGGTGCAGTGCAGCAGCAATAGCCAGTGCACGACCCTCGGCACGGGCTTTCGCTGCAACCCCAACACCGACACCTGCGAGAAGCCCTGCTCGAGGACGACCGATTGCCACCTCTTCTACGTGTGCAACACGACGACCAAGTACTGCGAAGAGCCGGCACTGATGTTCTGAGGACGTCCCCGTCCTGCCCTCCGTTTCCCGCCGCGGCGGGCCCTTGTCCTTCCCCCTCCATGAGTTTCGCGTGATGGCGCCCGAATCCCTGTCTCCATCGCAGGACCGACCGGCGCCGCTCTGCAGTCGCCTCTCCGCCGAACGCGGCCTGCCCCTGATCGGCACGGCCGGCTTCTACGACTCCGTGCTCGCTTTCGAGTTCGAGGCGCCCTGGGCGCCGCGCCTCGTCGGCTCCCGCGCCGGTGACCTCGCCCTGGACGCCGTCCTCCGGCGCCTCTCCGACGACTACCCGCGGCTGCGCCTGCTGGCCGTCGAGCCGGGGAGGGCCCGCCACGGACGCGTGCGCATCCTGCATCTCGTGCGCGGCCAGGGGTCCTTCCGCGAGTACCGGCGCCGCGAGTACGGTGTGGACCGCGACCGCCTGGCCGCCACTCTCCAAGCCCTGGCCGAAGGGGCCGTTGACGAGGAGCTCCGCGTCTCCTGCGCGGACGGCCTGCGCGACATCCTCGTCTGCACCCACGGGGCCCGCGACGCCTGCTGCGGCAAGTTCGGCTTCGGCCTGTATCGTGAGTTCGCCGATCTCGTGCGGGAGCGCGGCGCCGGCCAGGCTCCCGTGCGCGTGTGGCGCAGCAGCCATCTGGGCGGTCACCGCTTCGCGCCCACCGTCCTCGACCTGCCGAGCGGACGCATGTTCGGGCGCCTCGCCGCCGGCGACGCCGCGGCCGTGCTCGGCGGCGGCGCTGCATTGGCGAGGCGGCTGGACGCCATCTATCGCGGTCGGTGCGCATTGCCCGAAGCGGTGCAGATTGCAGAGCGCGAGCTGTGGACTCGCAACGGCCCGGACTTCGCCGGCGCCGGCCTGCGCTGGGAGTGCGATGCCGAAGCTGACGGCTGGAAGGTGAGGCTCGAGGCGGACGGCGGCGGCGCGGCGGCTTGCCAC
>JBHEPB010000243.1:0-6650 GCA_046260515.1 Binatia bacterium | reverse complement strand
GACCGGCGTGAGGTGGGTGGAGTGGGATCGGTAGCCAGATCTGGTGCGGGCAGCAAAGACCCTTCGAGGCTGATCCAGGAGGTCGAGGCCATCGTCGCTTCGGCGCTGGGCTGCTTCCTCGTCGTCTGCCTCCTTTCCTATGTGCCCGAATCGCCAGCCGTGAACCACGGCGGCGTCCTCGGCTTCACCCTGGCCAACATTCTCACCCAGGGCTTCGGCTACGGGGCCTACGTCTTCCCCTTCGCCCTCGTCGCCGCGGGCACCTCGCTCTTTCTCAGCCGCTCGGTGCGCCTCACGCCGGTGCGCTGGGTGGGCGCCATCTTCCTGCTCTTCCTCGTCTCGGTGACCCTCGGCGTCTACCGCCCCCACGTGGCCCCCGAGGCCGCCGGCGGCTGGGTGGGCGGCTTCCTGGCCACGCTCATGCTCCAGGGCCTCGGCCGCGGCGGCTCGGTGGTGGTGCTGGTTTCCCTCTTCCTCCTCGACTTCATGATGATCACCGGCCACGCGCTCTCCGAATTGCTGCGCCGACTGGCCGCCGCCATCGACGAAGCTTTCGACGCCGCCCGCCAGGCCGTCAGCGACGCCGTGCGCTCCCTGCTCACCAAGGCCCGCGGTGCCGTTCCCTCCGTGAGCAGCCTGGCTCCCTCGCTGCCCGGCTTCCTGCGCCGCAAGCAGGAGACGGAGGCCAGCGAACCGAAGATCTGGCGCCGGGGCGCACCGGACGACGACGAGGACGACGACGGCGAAGAGGCCGCCAAACCCGCGCGCCGTTCCTCGCCCATCATCGAAGTCCTTCGACCCAAGGGACGAGACAAGGCGGCCAAGAGCCGCGAAGTCACGCAGGCGGAGTTCTCCTTTGGCAGCTCCCTCGACAACTTCCGCCTGCCGCCGGCCCACCTCCTCGGCAAGCACGACGATCGCGGCGACTACGTGGACGAGAAAGCCCTGGTGGACAGCTCGGCGATCCTCGAGCAGAAGCTGGCCACCTTCGGCGTGGGCGGCCGGGTGACCGCCGTGCGTCCCGGCCCCGTCATCACCACTTACGAATTCGAACCCGAGGCCGGCGTCAAGGTGAGCCGCGTGGTCGGCCTCTGCGACGACCTGACGATGGCGCTGAGAGCCCACGGCGTGCGCATCGTGGCGCCGATCCCCGGCAAGAACTGCGTCGGTATCGAAGTTTCCAACAAGAACCGCGCTGTCGTCACCCTGCGCGACCTCATCGACACCAACGAGTTCCGCGACCACCGCTCCACGCTGGCCCTGGCCCTCGGTCGCGACACCACCGGCCTGCCGGCCTTCGCCGACCTGGCCAAGATGCCCCACCTGCTGATGGCCGGCGCCACCGGCACCGGAAAGTCGGTGGCCCTGAACACCTACATCCTGTCCATCCTCTACAAAGCCACGCCCAACGACGTGCGCTTCATCATGATCGATCCCAAGATGCTCGAGCTCTCGCTCTACGAGGGCATCCCGCATCTTCTCCTTCCCGTCGTCACCGACGTGAAGAAGGCTGCCGCCGCGCTGGCCAACGTGCTGCGCGAGATGGACCGCCGCTTCGAGCTGATGAAGGACAAGAAGGTCCGCAGCCTCGACGACTACAACCGCCGCATCGCCGAAGAGAAGGCGGCTGCCGAGGCCGAGGCCGCGAAAAACAAGGGCAAGGCCAAGCCCGCTCCCGTCGTCGTCGAACTCGAGGCAGGTGAAGAAGGAGAGGAGGGCGAGGAAGAGATCGAGGCGATGGTGGCCGCCGAGCCCCCGGGCCTGCGCCACGAGCACCTGCCGCGCATCCTCGTCATCATCGACGAGCTGGCCGACCTCATGATGACGGTGGGCCGCGAAGTGGAGTCCGCCATCACGCGCCTGGCCCAGAAGGCGCGCGCCGCCGGCATTCATCTCATCGTGGCCACCCAGCGCCCCTCGGTGGACGTGATCACGGGCCTCATCAAGGCCAACTTCCCCTCGAGGATTTCCTTCCAGGTCACTTCGAGGCCGGACTCGCGCACCATCCTCGACACCGTCGGCGCCGACCGCCTCCTCGGCAACGGCGACGCCCTCTACATGGCGCCCGGCACCTCCCACCTGCAGCGCCTCCACGGCGGGCTGGTGAGCGACAACGAGATCAAGGAAATCGTCGACTACCTGAAGCAGCAGGGCACGCCCGAGTACCGCATGGACCTGCTCGCGGGCGGCGGCGATGAGGACGGCGATGAGGACGGCGAGGAGCTCTACGACGAGCTCTACGACCGGGCGGTTGCACTGGTGACCCAGCACGGACAGGGTTCGACCTCGTGGCTGCAGCGCAAACTCGGGATCGGCTACAACCGCTCCGCCCGCATCATGGAAATGATGGAGCGCGAGGGGGTGGTGGGTCCGGCCGACGGGGCCAAGCCCCGCAAGGTGCTGGTTCCAGCCCTCTGACCGTGACCCCGACCGGGAACATCGCCGGAGCGCGTCGGGCGCGCGGCATCCTCGCACTCGCGGTTCTCGCTTCGATCACCGTGATCTCGCCATCTGCTCGCGCGGAGGACGTGCCGGCTGCAACGGCTCCCGCGCCGAAGGCGGCTCCGGTCGCGGAAAAAGCGCCGGCGGCCGATGCCGAGAAATCCAACGCTCCAGCCAAAGCCGCTGCCCAAGCTCCTGCGGCGGCAGCGCCCGCCGCGCCGGTTGCCGCCAAGCCCGCTGCTTCCGCTACCCCTGCGGTAGCGACGACACCGGCGGCGCCTGTCCCCGCGGCCCAGCCCAACCCCGAGGCCGAAGCGGTGTGGGCGGCTTACGAGAAGCGCTGGTCCGAGACCGACGACTATTCGGCGGGCTTTCGCCAGGTCATCGAGGTTCCCGACATCGGGTCGCGGGTGGAGAGCGCGGGCCGCTTCTACTTCGCCAAGCCGGGACTCGTCCGCTGGGACTATGTGGAAGGGCCGCCCCAGACGGTGGTCGGCGACGGCACCTGGATCTGGCTCTACCAGCCCGACCTCGAGCAGGTCTACAAGATCCCCTACGCCAAGGCCTTCGGGCGCGGCGGCCTGGTGGAACTGCTGGCGGGCCGCGAGGGTTTCGCCGGGCGCTACAGCGCCACCCTCGAGAGGCCGGACGCCTCGACGGTGCGCATCCTGTTGAAATCGCTGCTCGAAGGGGGAGGGGACCTCGAGGTGACCATGGCCGCCGACACCTTCGACCTGCGCGCGGTCACGGCCCACGACGCGGCCGGCTCGATCACGCACATGACCTTCGCCGAGCCTCGCCGCAACAAGGGCATCGAGGGCGACCGCTTCACCTTTACCCCGCCGGCGGCCGTCGATATCATCTCCGACAGCGAAGCCGCGTTCTGACGCCACCGGCGTCACGCCTTCCCCCTACAACCGGAATCCTCGCGCGAGTCGCCCCGACTCGACGCTGCGCAGGTGATGCGATGCCGACATTCGACGTGGTCTCCAAGGTGAACTGGCACGAGGTGGACAACGCCCTTGCCCAGGCGGTGAAGGAAGTGGGCCAGCGCTACGACTTCAAGGGCAGCGACACGAAGATCGAAATGGTCGACAAGGCCATCCAGGTGGAGTCCTCGGACGACTACAAGGTGAACGCGGCGGTCGAGGTCCTGGAGAGCAAGCTCGCCAAGCGCGGGGTTTCGCTGAAGTGCCTGGACAAGGGCAAGGTGGAGCCGGCGGGCGGGGCCCGGGCGCGCCAGAAGATCGGCATCGTGGCGGGCATCGAGACGGACAAGGCGAAGGCGATCGTCAAGGACGTGAAGGCGACGAAGCTCAAGGTCCAGGTGGCGATCCAGGCGGACAGCCTCAGGGTTTCGGGCAAGTCGAAGGATGATCTTCAGGAGGCGATCGCGTTCCTCAAGAAAGGGGACTACGGGTTGCCGCTCCAGTTCGAGAATTTTCGGGACTGACGGGACTGTAGCGCCGGCTGGCCCGGGGGCGGGGGTATGCGCGCCGGCTAGTCCTCGCTACGCTTCGCTTCGCTGCGGAGACACCGTCACGCACACCCCCGCCCCCGGGCCAGCCAGCGATGCGGCGTGGAGGATGGACGGGGGAGCGGAGGAGCTGGTGTTCGTGCCCGGGGCCGAGGGCGTGCGCGCCGGCTAGTCATCGCTACGCTACGCTGCGCTGCGGAGACGCCGTCGCGCACGCCCTCGGCCCCGGGCACGAGTGTGGCGTGGATTGGGATCGACGGTTGGCGAGCCTCGGTTGGCGAGCCTCGGTTGGTGAGCCTCGGTTGGTGAGACTCGGTTGGTGAGACTCGGTTGGTGAGTGACGGGATGGAAGCTAAGAAGATTTATTTGGCTCGGCTGGGGTGTCCCAAGAATCAGGTGGATGGGGAGCTGATGCTTGGGCGGGCGCTGGCGGATGGGCATTCCGTTGTCGAGGATCCGGCGCAGGCGGATGTGCTGGTGGTGAACACCTGCGCGTTCATTGCGGCGGCTCGTGAGGAGTCGGTGGATACGATCCTGGAGCTGGCCCGCGTGAAGGCGGCGCGCGAGGGGCGGCGGCAGGTGGTGACGGGGTGCATGGCGGAGCGCTACGGGGCTGAGCTCACGAACTCCATTCCTGAGATCGACGCGATGGTGGGGACCGGCGCACTCGATCTCTTTCCGGCGGCTCTCGAGGCGGGGGGCGGGCAGCTGTTTCGCAGCGCTTCGCACCACTACCTGCCGTCGGCCTTGATGGAACGGGCGGTCACCGAGACCGACGGGTCGGCCTACCTCAAGGTTTCCGAGGGCTGCGACCACGAGTGTTCGTTCTGCGTGATCCCGAGCTTTCGCGGACGCCACGAGAGCCGCCGCATTGACGACATCGCGGCCGAGGCCGAGAAGCTCGCCGCGTCCGGCATCGTCGAGGTCAACCTGATCGCCCAGGACCTGTCGGCTTTCGGGCGCGACCTCGGGATGAAGGACGGGCTGGCCGAGCTGCTCTGGCGCCTGGGGCGGGTGAAGGGCCTGGAGCGGGTGCGCTGTTTCTACCTGTACCCGAGCACGCTGGCCGACAGCGCGCTGGACGCGATGCGCGATGTGGACAACGTGGTGCCTTACGTGGACATTCCCCTCCAGCACGCGGACGGCGAGGTGCTGCGACGCATGCGTCGCGCGAAGGACACCGGGCAGATCCGTCGCGTGATCGACCGGATTCGCGAGCGCATCCCGGGGGCGGCGATCCGCAGTTCCTTCATCGTAGGGTTTCCCGGCGAGACGGAAGAAGCTTTCGGTCGCCTTTGCGAGTTCGTCGAGGAGTCGCGTTTCCACAACATCGGGGTCTTCGCCTACTCCCCGGAGGAAGGGAGCGGGGCCGAGGGGCTCGACGGCGAGGTGGACCCCGAGGTGGCCCGCGACCGTCGCGACGCCCTCCAGGCTGTGCAGGAGCCGATCACCGCTTCCCTGCTCGAGGCCCAGGTGGGCAGTCGCCAGAGGGTCCTCGTGTGCGGCTGCGACGAGGACGGCACCTGGTACGGGCGAACCGGCATCCAGGCCCCGGAAATCGACGGGGTCACCCTTCTCGACGGAGAGGTCGGCGGGCTTCGTGGAAGGATCGTGGACGTCGACATCGTCGGCGCCGAGGGCATCGACCTGTTCGGGGAAGTGGCCTGATCCGCGAATTTCCGCCTTTTCGTCCACCGCATCATTGACGAACCCGCATCGCGTCACTAAGGTGTCGCGCCTTTCGCCTTCCAAGGGGTAGCAACATGAGAAAACGTGATCGCGACAAGTTCCAGGCCAAGCTTCTCGAAATGCGCAAGGAGATCCTGCGCGTCATCCACGAGGACATGAAGGAAGGGCGCGAGGGCGAAGCCGGCGAGGGCCGCGACACCTACGACATCGCCAGCGATGAGAGGGATCGCGAGATCAACCTCCTGCTCGGCGATCGCGAGCGCAAGAAGCTGCAACTCATCGAGGATGCGCTCCAGCGCATCGACACGGGCGAGTACGGCGAGTGCGAGGAATGCGGGGGCGAGATCGTCGCGGGCCGCCTCGACGCGATGCCGTTCACGCGCCTGTGCGTCACCTGCCAGGACGAGCACGAGCAGGCTCAGCGCACCATGCACGTCGATTCCGGTGGCATGGCCGCGCCGCGCTACCCCACCACCGACGCCGAGGACGACACCTTCTGACGTCCGGTCATTCCGAGGCCGATCTCCACAGGCTGCGCGCCGATGCGCGCGCGGCCTGGGAGGCCGGCCTCGGGGCCGTCCTTCCCGAGACCTGCGTCTCGCGGGCCCTGGCGGCCCGACCCGACCTCTCCCTCCACGCTTCGCGCACCCTGGTCCTGGCCGTCGGCAAGGCCGCCGCCGGTATGTGGCGCGGCGCCGCGCCCGCCATGGCCGGGGCCCGCGCCATCGTGCTGCTGCCCGAGGGTTACGACAGCGGTGAGCTTCCCGCGGGGACCCTGCTCCTGCGCGGGGGGCATCCCCACCCCACGGCGGGCAGTTTCGAATCCACGCGGCGCATCCTGGCGGAGGTGGACGGGCTCGGCGCGGGGGACCGGCTCCTCGTGCTGCTCTCCGGAGGGACTTCCGCGCTCCTCGAGGCTCCGGCCGACGGAGTGACGGAGGAGGAACTCGCGGCCGCCCACCAACGCCTCGTGGCGAGCGGCCTCGACATCGCTTCCATCAACCTGGCCCGCAGCCGCCTGAGCGCGGTGAATGGGGACATT
>JBHEPB010000225.1:0-17951 GCA_046260515.1 Binatia bacterium | reverse complement strand
CAGCGAGCAGCTCGAAACCCGACCGCTGCTGCGCAATGCCGAACTGCTCGAGGTGATCCCCGGCCTGCTGGCCACCCAGCACAGCGGGAGCGGCAAGGCCAACCAGTATTTCCTGCGCGGCTTCAACCTCGACCACGGCTCCGACTTTTCCGTGCGCGTGGACGGCATCCCCGTCAACCTTCCCACGCACGCCCACGGCCAGGGTTACCTCGACCTCAACTTCGTGATTCCCGAGCTGGTGCGCACGGTGCGCTACCACAAGGGGCCCTACTACGCCGAGACCGGCGACTTCGCCTCGGCGGGCACTGCCTACCTCCAGCTGGAAGACCGACTCGAGCGCGGCTTCGTGCAGGTGAGCGGCGGCATGTACGGCTTCGGCCGGGCCGTGCTGGCCAACTCGTCGGCCCTGGCCGGCGGCGACCTTCTCTACGCCGCCGACGTCAACTACTACGACGGCCCCTGGAAGCTCGACGAAGAGGCCGTCAAGGGCAACGCCCTGCTCAAGTGGACCCGCGGCGACGACGAACGCGGCGTGCAGCTGTTCGCCACCGCCTACACCGCCGACTGGAACGCCACCGACCAGATCCCGCGCCGGGCCGTGCGCGACGGCAGTCTCCCGCGCCTCGGCTTCGTCGATCCCACCGACGGCGGCGACACCGGCCGCTACACCGTGTCGGGCAGCGCCTGGCGCTCCGGCGATCACTCGCGCACCCGCGGCCAGATCTACGGCGTGTACTACCACCTCGACCTGTTCTCGAACTTCACCTACTTCCTCGACGATCCGGTCAGCGGTGACCAGATCCACCAGCACGACCGGCGCGGCATCTTCGGCGGCGACGTGCAGCACAGCTGGTACGGAGACCTCGCGTCCTTCGCCCACGAGTCCCGCGTCGGCTTCGGCCTGCGCCACGACCACATCCCCTCGGTGGCCCTTCGCCGCTCCTCGGCGCGCCAACTCCTCTACACCGTGCGCGAGGACGAGGTGGAGCAGACGTCGATGTTCGCGTGGGGCGAAACCACCGTCTCCCTGCTCGACTGGCTGCGCGTGGTCGCCGGGCTGCGCCTGGACGGCTACCGCTTCGACGTGGAGTCCGACGTGGCCGCGAACTCGGGCGACAAGCTCGACGGCATCGCCTCGCCCAAACTCGGTTTGGTGGCCGGGCCCTGGAAGCGCACCGAGGCCTACTTCAACTTCGGCACCGGCTTCCACAGCAACGACGCCCGCGGCACCACCATCCGCGTCGATCCGGTGAGCGGGGGCGCCGCCGACCGCGTCGATCCTTTGGTGCGGTCCATCGGCTACGAGGTAGGGGTAAGGGTGGAAGCTTTCGAAGGCCTGCACTCGAGCGTGGCGCTGTGGCTCCTCGACCTCGACTCCGAGCTGGTCTTCGTGGGCGACGCCGGCGCCACCGAGGCCGGCGACTCGAGCCGCCGCTACGGCATCGAGTGGGCCAACTACTACCAGCCCACCGAGAAGACCGCCCTCGACCTGGACATTTCGTGGACCCGCGCGCGCTTCGACGACGTGCCCGATGCCACGAACGACATCCCCGGCGCCATTCCCCTGGCCATCGCCGCCGGCGTCACGCAGCGCTTCCCCTTCGATCTCTACGCGGCGCTGAGATTGCGCTATCTCGGCGAGTTCCCCCTGGAAGAGAGCGGCGACGTGAAGTCGGGATCGACCACGCTGGTGAACCTGCGCCTCGGCTGGGAGCAGCAGCCCGGTTCCGGCGGTGAGGAAGGCGACTGGTCGGCCTGGGTGGACCTGCTGAACCTCTTCGACTCGCGCGACCGCGACATCGCCTACTACTACGAGTCACGCCTGCCGAACGAGAACGCCGGCGTCGAAGACATCCACTTCCACCCCGTCGAGCCGTTCGGAGTGAGGGTGGCCATCGAGCGCCGCTTCTGACCGTCACGGCGGGGGCGGTTCTTTCTTCTTCCCCGCTCGAATCACGCTGAACGCAGCGCCGTTCCTTCCGACCACGTGGACGACGGGGGACTCGGGGAACATCTCGTCGGCGCGGTAACGAGTCGTGGAGATGGAGTAGTCGAAGCCGGGCGGAATCGCCGCCTCGTCGGTGCGGCCCCAGAGGGATTCCATCGAGACGTGGGGGGCCAGGTAGGCTTCGGCGCAGGGGCGGTTGTAGTCGTTGGCAACAACCAGGATGCGCAGCTTCGCGCCGTCCGGCACCGGCCGCGAATTGACCCACTCGACGGCTTCCTTGTAGCTCGATGTCCAGTAGTCGGTCTCGTAGGACGTGGCTGCTCCCGCCAGGCCGCCGACGAACACGTTGAAGTAGGTCCCCTGGTACGGGTGGAGCCGGTACAGGCTCCACGCCGGCGCGAGCATGGCCAGCACCAGGGCGGCGCGCGCGAAGCGCCTGGCGCGCTCTCCGGGCACGCTGTCCGCCAGGCAGGCTCCTCCCACGCCGGCCAGCACCGCGATGGCCGGCACGACGAACAGGAGATGGCGAATGCCGTCGTAGAGATTCGGTCTCAGCGCGACGACGGCGGCCACCGGCAACAAGGCCCAGGCAGCCGCGATCCAGCGGGCGTGGTGCCCGTCGCCGGACCGCCAGCGAAGGAAGGTCACGGCGAGTCCGGCGACTGTCAGCGCCAGAACGGCCGGCGGCGTCGTGATGACGAGGTACGTCGGCACGTACGTCCACGGCAACTGGTTGCTCTGGTGGACCTGGCCGCCGAAGAGCACGGGGAACGACATCGAGAAGTTCGCCGCCTCGCGCATCGCCCGCCAGGGATGGCGCAGCACCGCTTCGTGAGCCCAGGGCCAGGGCGCGATCATTCCCATCCAGGCAACGACCAGCACCAGTGCCGCGTCGGGGCCGAGACGAAGGGCTCGCCGCCAAGGACCGGGCCTGGCGGAGTCTTCAGGGTGATCGGCATGGGCCGGAGGCAACGCGACACTCCAGGCGACGGCGGCCACCAGCAGGGCGACGAGCAGCGGAAAGGCTCCCGGGCGGATCGCCAGCGCCACGCCGAAGGCCCCGCCGGTCAGCAGCGCTCTCCACCGCCTCGGACGCGGCGAGGCCAGCCAGGCGGCAAGAGCCAGCATGGCCCACGTGAAGGCCGCCGCGAAAGGGATGTCCTTGGGGTTGTGGAAGGAGTTGCCGTAGAAGCGGGGCATCGTGGCCAGCGCCAGGGCGGCCAGCACACCGGACCAGGCCCCGCCGGCCAGCCTCGCAAACAGGGCGGCGCCGACCACGGCCGACAGGCCGCTGAGCGCGATCACGAAGTGTCGTACCGTGAAGGCGTCTCCTCCGGTCCAGCGGACGGCCGCGGCTCCCACGAGGTCGGCCAGCGGCGCGTAGAAGCGCAGGTTGCGGAACTCGTTGCATCTGGTGTCGCGCAGGCCCGAGGCGAAGTAGTCGAGCACCAGGTCGCCGTAGCGGGCCTGGACGGATTCGTCCCAAGTGATGCCGTAGTCGCGCCAGGTCGCCACGATCACCAGGAGGCCCACGGCGACGAGGGCGAGAAGGAAGCGGGCGAACCCGCTCGGGCGGCCGCGCTCTACCAGAGGATCGGACGCCATCGCGAGATCGCGCTGTCGCAGCCGCGGATGCCGGTCGGCACGAACTCGCCGGGCGCAGGAGCCCGATAGGTTCCGCCGAGCAGGTCGAAGAGCGGGAAGGACTGCGCGAAGTTGGTGCCTCGCTCGTGGGCGTCGAGGTCGTGGTGGATGCGGTGGTACTGGGGCCCGACGAGCAATGGTGTCAGGGGGCCGAGGGAAAGTTTCACGTCGAGATGGGCGAAGTACAGGATCGCCGGGCCCGCGATCGCCATCAGGCCGATGCCGCGATCGTTCCAGCCGAGCAGCCACAGGACGGGCGTCACCAGCAACAGGAACTGCAGGGGCCGTTCCAGGAAATGGGTGCGGCGCGACGTGGTGACGTTGACGGCCGGGTCGCTGTGGTGAAGGGCGTGAATGTGCCAGAGCAGGGGCGAGGCATGCTGCAGCCGGTGGTAGAGGTAGTAGAGCCCGTCCACCAGGAACATGGCGGCCAGCGCGTACAGGAACGGATTGGCGAGAAGCGCCAGACGCGGTGTCTCGGGAAAATGAAGCAGCTCGGCGGCCCGCGGCTGGGCGAGGATGGCCTGCAGCACGAGGCTTCCCAGCACGAAATTGACGAGGTGGGCCCCGACGTTGCCGGCGCGCTCGGCGATCGCCGGCCGCGTACCGGTGCCGAAGCGGTACTCGATGGGAAGGGCGATCGCGAAGACGGCCAGCGCCCACCAGATCTCTGCCGCCCTTTCCATCAGCTCGTTCATCGTCCCCGGCCATGTACCGAAGTCGCCCGTGCAGTGAAAGTCCCGCCGCCGCCGGCGGCGATCCCGCACGCCCCCGGTGGACATGCCCCCGCCCTTCCGACAGAGCAGCCCGCATGCGTGCTTCGCTCGCGCCGAGGGACGGCTGGCTGGCCGCGCTGCTCGTCGTGGTGGTCGCAGTCGGCGGCGCCGCGCGCATGGTTCCCGGCGTCGTCGGCGTCATCGACGACGACGCGATCTACGCTGTCACGGCCAGGGCCCTCGCCGACGGCGACGGCTATCGCCTCGTCAACCTGCCGGGCGCACCGGCCCAGACGAAGTATCCCATCCTCTACCCCGCCATGATCGCGCCTGCCGCGGCCATGGCCACCGGCACGGACGAGTCGGTCGAGGCCATGCAGTGGGCCACGCTGGCCATCGGGGCGATCGCCATCGCGTTGGCCTACCTGTACTGCGTCCGTTTCGGCGTCAGTTCGAGGGTCCCGGCCTTCGCTTCCTGCCTGCTGGCGGCATCCGCTCCCAACGTCCTGTTCTATTGCGGCCAGACCTTGTCGGAGCTGCCGTTCCTGCTCTGGTGGGTGGCGGCGCTGTGGGCAGCGGAAACTCGGCTTCGCGCCGTCGAGCGATCGCCCGTCGGCGAGTTCCTTACCGGCGTGATGCTGGGGCTTCCTGTTCTGTGCCGCACCGCCGGCGTGGTGCTGCCCCTGGTGGCCATCGTGCTGCTGCTTCGGACGCGCCGGCCCGTCGCGTGGGTTGCGGTGGGAGTGGCGGCCACCGTTGCGCCCTGGTTCCTGTGGGTTGCCTCCTCCTCCACGGGCGGAGGAGACGCAATGATCGCCTACCAGACCGACTATTGGGGATGGTGGAGGAGCCACGCGTCGCTGACCGTTCCGGCGACGAACCTGGCCACCGCGTTCGTTTCGCTGCTTCACATCGACTTCGAGCTCTTCGCAAGGGCCGTGTACGCACGCACGGACTCGGCGCGATGGATGCTCGGGGCCCTCGGCGCGCTGCCCTGGCTGGTCGTGCTGTGGCGCAGTCGTTCGCTGGCCCTGTTGCCGGTGACCTTGCTCGTTTATCTCGTGCTGCTCTGCGCGTGGCCCTGGCCTCCCGACCGCTTCCTGGTGCCGATGCTGCCCTTTCTCGGCGCCATGTCGTTGCAGCAGCTCGCCTGGCTGGCGCCGGCGCGCCCGGCGAAGTTGCTGATGGCGGCGCTCCTGGCCGCGGCGGTGGCGTCCAACTACGTGATGCTGTCACGCTACGTGGCCGATAGCCGGGAGGCCGGCTTCCCCTACTTCGTCGTCACTTCCGAACCGGTCCGGTGGGAGCACTACCGCGAGGCTTTTACCTGGCTGCGTGAGCACACCCGGCCCGGAGAGGTGGTGGCCTCGGGGTTCGACACCATGACGTCGCTGTACACGGACCGGCCGGCCATCCGGCCCTTCGTGATGCGGCCGGGCGCCCTCTACTACGGGGATCCCGGATCCCCGGTCGGCGACGTGGCGGAGTTCGCCGAGCTGCTGGCCCACCACGACGTGCGCTACGTGCTGCTCACGCCGATGCCGGCCTACAGCATGGAGCCGGCAGTGTTCGAGCTGGTGAACTCCGCGGTGGACACCAGGCCAGGCCTGTTAAGGCCGGTCTGGCAGATCCGCGACGACCTGCGCTTCGTGATCTTCGAAGTGCACAAGCCCGCCGCAGCGCCCTGACCCCCCAAGGCCGACCGCGGTCGGCCGCGGATTTTTCCCGATCGGGTTCGTAGATTCACGTGGAAGGATGCTGCCCGTGTCGCCCATTCGGGTGAGCACACGGGAGATGCGCACTCCATTGCGCCGCTTCTCCAGTTTCTGTCTTGACGGTCGGCGTCATGGGGCCAAGCTGGTGGAGAACACAGCGGCATGTTGCCGCTCCTCCGAGGCGGGAAGGTCGTGGACTGATTCAGCAGGGCCACGACCGGGAGGTTCATCACGAGACCGGCCTGGGCAACCGGAAGAGGAGGGGGCGGAGGTTTCATGAAAGTGCATCTGTCGAAACAGCTTTTCCCCCTGGCCCTGGCAGCCCTGGTGCTCGCGCCTGTCGGCCGCGCGGCCTTGGCCGACAGCGACTCCTGCTCGAACAGCTGTGTGACGATGGCCATTCCCAGTTCCGCCGACGGTGTCCGCACCCGGCTCGACGGCACCGCGGACGCCGAACTGTGGCCGCCCAGCCATGAACTGAGGACGATCCGGATCTCGGCCCTCAACAACCGCGCCGTCGCCTGCGACGTCACCATCGACGATGTCCGTCAGGACGAGGCGCCTGGTGTGGCCGGCAGTGGCGCCACCATCGACGACGCCGTTGGCTGCGACAACGACGGCCACGAATCCACCGTCCAGCTGCGCAGCGACCGCGCCGACGACGGCAACGGACGCGCCTACCAGATCAGCTTCCGCATGCAGGACCCGGACTGCGGCCGGACCGCCAAGGCCGACGAGGTGCTGGTCGTGGTGCCCAAGGACCAGAGCGTCGTGACCGACCTCCGGCCTGATGTGGACGAGGACATGCTCACCGCTTCGTACTCGGGCTTGTCTCTGCAGTGTGCTCCGCCCCAACGCGACGCCCGCCTCCGGTAGCAGTCTCCGTTGCTTAAGGCCCGGTTCGGGCTAAGCTCGCGGCCTATGCCGCGTCGGAATCATGGGCTGCGCTGCTTGGCGCTGGCCGCGATAGTGGCGATTGTCATTCCCCATGACGTCCGCGGCCAAGCGCCTTCTTCGCTCGGGTTCCTGCGCGACGGCAAGACACAGACCCTCGAACGCACCGAACTGGCGCGACTGTGCGGGCCGCGCCGGATCTCGATCGAGGATCCCTACTACGGAGGCCGCAAAAACTACCTGGCCTGCCCCCTGCTCGAAGTGGTTCGCCTGGGTTTTGGAATCGGCGAGGGCGAGCTTGCCGGGCTCGACGTCATCTTTCGAGCCTCGGACGGGTATGCGAAACCGGGGCTCGGCGCCTTGCTCACCGAAGCCGGAGGCTGGCTGGCTTTCACGGACGCCGACCGCGGAACACTCGAAGCGCCGGCCTGGGATCCGATCGACCGGCGCCAGATCGATCCGGGACCTTTCTACGTGGTGTGGGAACGCGAGGCCCAGCGCGACGTCCACCGTTATCCGTGGCCCTATCAGCTCGTGCAGATCGAGCTGACGTCTCTGGCGAAAACCTATCCCCTCGTGGTGCCGACCGGAGCCCCGGCGGGCTCGCCCGAGGTGGCCGGCTACGAGATATTCAAGACCGAGTGCATCGCCTGCCACGCCATCAACGGCCAAGGGGGCAAGGTCGGGCCCGACCTCAACGTTCCCCGCAGCATCGTCGAATACCGCCCCGAAGAGCAGATCCGCCAGTACATCCGCAATCCGGTCGCGTTCCGTTACACGAGCATGCCGGCCCACGCGCACCTCGGCGACGCGCAGCTCGACGCGCTGGTCGCCTACTTCCGCGCGATGAGCCGCCACAAGCGCGACCCCGGCAAAACGGGATGACGGCGGCATGAGAGAAACATTGCCACGGCGAAACGCGGTAGCGGGCCGCCTCCTCTATCTCGGCGCGCGCCCTCTCCACACCCGCCACGGCGAATTTCTCGCGCATGTCGCCCGCAACCTCGCCACCGGCGACGTGGCCTTTGCCGTCACGCAGGGCGACTGCCGGGCTCCGGGACCGCTGCTCGCCCGCATCCACTCCTCCTGCGTCACCAGCGAGACCTTCGGCGGCTGCGACTGCGATTGCGTGGACCAGCTCGATTCTGCACTGGCCCGCATCGCCTCCGAGGGACGCGGCGTCGTGTTCTACCTCCTCCAGGAAGGACGAGGGGCAGGCCTCGTGGCCAAGGCGCGCGACCGCATGCTGGTGCAGGCCAGCGGACACCGCATCAGCACCTTCGAGGCCTACGCCAGCATGGGCCTCGAGCACGACCTGCGTCGCTACGAAGAAGTCGGTTCCCTGTGCCGCTTGCTCGGGGTGCGGGCGCCGCTGACCATCCTGACGAACAACACCGACAAGCTCGCCGCGCTGCAGGCCCAGGCTGGGGTCGAGATCGGCGGATCGGCGGTGCTCACGCGGCCTGCTTCCGCTTACAACCAGCACTACATCCACACGAAATCACGCTCCGGCCATCATCTCGACGATCCGGTTCACCAGGCGCGGGCCGCCCTGCCCGGACCCGTCGTCGCCTTCGAGCCGCGGCCGTTGCCCGACGATCCCCGCTTCTTTCTCGTCGCATCCTATTACCTGCCGGTGCGTCCCGTGGACGGCGAAGATGCGGTCGAGCCGGTCTGGTTCCGCCTCCACGCTTATTTCGACCTGGCCAGGGGTAAGGAGAGGGTCGTGCTCAGCTACGGCGACGAAGAAGCGGCCGAACCGCTGGTGCGTATCCAGCGCGAGTCGCTGCTGGAGCGGTTCCCGCTCGCCGACGGCGGAACGAGCAAGAGGCTGTGGCACGCTTCCGTCCGACAGATGGTGGAAAGCGGCGCGGGAGTTGCGGCCTTCGTGTCTCCCGACGTTTTCGATGCCGAACTGCACGAGATCGCCGGGGACGCCGCGCCTTCGGCTCGCCTCCTCCCCCACCACCTGCGCGGCCGGCGGTTTCGCCCCATCGACTTCGACGGCGAATCCGACATCGACCTGCTGCTGCGCGCCGGAGCGCATCCGGGAGGGCAGCCGGACAAGGGAGCGCAGCGCGGAGGAGAAGCACACGGACGCGCTACTGCCCGCGCGACGCTGGCCTGAGTCGTCCGATGAACGCGGGAGCGGATTCACAAGGGGACTGGATCGCGGGACTGCGACTTCTCCAGGCCCGCCATGCCGCCGTACCGGAACTGCTTCGCGCTGCCCTGGCCCCGCGGGTCGATCCGCAAGAGATCGCGGACTCCATCGCGCCCGGTGGGGTGGTGACAACCGGCGCGGGCAGCTCCGCGGCGCATGCGCGCTTTCTGGCGAGCGTGCTGAGCGAACTCGGAGTGCCGGCGAGCTTCGCTCCTCTGACGTCGTTCGTGGGGGCGCCCGGCGCCGCTGCGGCCAACCAGACTCTCGTCGTGTTCTCCCAAGGCCTCTCGCCCAACGCGAGACTGGCCCTGCAGCACGTCCCGCTCTGGCACTCGGCCTGGCTGGCGACGGCCGTGGGAGGCGACGTCGCCGGTTCCGAGGCGCCGCCGGGCGCCGACGAGGACGCGCGCCGCCGCGCCGTCGAGGAGGCGATTTCCGCCGGTGTTCGCTTGCTGCCGTATCCGGGCGCCAACGAGTTCGGCACGCTGCTGAGGATTCTCGGGCCCATGGCCGGCTACGCCGCCGCCCTGCGCTTCGCCGGATCTGCCGGCCGCAGCGTTGCGCACGCCCCGTGGCAGGACGTCGGCGCCGACGAGATCTGCCGCGTCGTTGCCGGCGCGGGCGAGAAGCTCGCACGCCTGGCCGGCGATCTCGGCGCAAGCGAACTGGACCGGAACCTGGTCCTTCTCGCCAGCGGCGCGCACAGCGAGCGGGTCGAGAACCTGCGACTCAAATTCCTCGAAGGGACGTGGCAGCCCGCGCCACCGGTCTGGGACCTGCTGGACCTGGCGCACGGACCTTTCCAGCAGCTGTTCGCGGGCCGCGCCACGCTGATCGCGCTGGCCCGGGCGGACGCCGACCGCGAAGGCGACCTGCTGTCTCGTGCGGAGAGCATGCTCGATCCCGGCCGACATCGTCTCGTGCGACTCACCGCTGAATTGCCGGGGCCGCTGGCCATCTTCGAACACGAAGCGCTGATGAACGAACTCGTGCTGCGCTACATCTCCGAGAGGAGGATCGATCCCTGCAACTGGCCGGGGAAGGGAGCCGACTCTGCGCTCTACTCTTTCGGCGCCGCCGGCCGTTCGGCCCCGGCGGAGCAGCCGCGCGCAAGCCGGGAGACGCTGCTTCGCACGAGGCGACTGGAAGATCTCACCTGGCCCGAAGTGGAAACGTTCCTCGCGCCGGGCGGTCGCACTGCGATCCTGCCCCTCGGCTCCATCGAACAGCACGGTCCGCATCTCCCGTTTGCCACCGACGCGTGGATCGCCGGCGAACTCGCCCGTCGCCTACGCTCCCGCCTCCCCGAGGCGATCGAACTGCCCGTCCTCTCCTTCGGGTGCGCCGGCGAGCACCTGGCTTTCCCCGGCACCCTCAGCCTCGGCGACGACACGCTGGCCCGCGTGCTCTGCGACCTGGCCGCCAGCGTGGCCCGCCACGGCTTCGCCCGCCTCTTCGTCTTCTCGGCCCACGGCGGCAATCGCGACGCGCTCGCGAAGGCACTTCCGCGAATGCGCGCGGTCGCGGGCGATCTCGCCATCCTCGCCGCGCCCGGGCTCGGCGCGTCAATGGATCTCTTCCACAACGCCAGCGCGCAGCACGGCGTCTCGGCCGATGCCTCCGGCCATCACGCTGGCGAGTTCGAGACTTCCATCCTGATGGCCATCGCGCCCCAGCAGGTGCGCACCGGACGCCTGGCGCCCGGCCTGGCCGCCGGGGATAGAGATCTCGACCAGGTGTTCTACCCCGACCTCCGGGCCAGCGCGCCGAACGGCACCGTCGGCGATCCTCGCGGCGCCGACGCTTCGCGCGCGGAGGCTTACCTGGAAGCGTGGGTGGGGAGCCTCCTCGAAATCTACCGGCGCGAAGACAACTGGAAATAGGCGAAGGGCAGGAAGAAAGCGTAGTAGAGCTGGTTGGGGATCACCCGCAGCGCCCAGCCGACGTCCAGCCCGAACACCAGGATCAGCACGTCCGCCGTCGCCCACAGCGCGTAGTAGACGGCAGCGTAGCCGGCCACGGCTTCCAATCCCCGCCGCGTCGCGTGTTCTGCTGCCGGCATCCGCCGCGCGATCCCGCGCACGCGCAGCCATAGCGCGATGGAGAGAAAGGCGAGCTCGTGGGCGAGCCAGATCGTCTGCTCCGGCAGGCCGGGGTTCGCACGATGGAGGGCGGAATCGACCGTGTAGGCCACGATAGGGACCACGAGAGTCCAGGCCGCCGCCTGGAGGAACGCCGGCGCCAGCGAACCACCGTTCGGTTCCGGCCGCGCCAACCGCGCCATGGCGAAGATCAAAAGATAGACGCGAAAATCCCCGAGCAGCACGAAGGTGAGCGGAATGGCCGTCCCGAGAGCACCCTCGCCGGCGCCGAGCCATCGCAGGAAGGGACCCGTCGCGATCGGATCGACGATGGTCTCCAGCGCGAACACGACGCAATACACGTAGAGAAAGCGCTGCCCCGTCGCGCGGCTGCGGGCCTCCGGCGACCACAGCAGGTACGCGAGGAAGAGCAGCGGCACCACGCATAGCGCGTAGACGGACTGAAGGTCGGATTTGTAGAAGTCAAGAAAGGCAGTGCCGCTCATTCCTCTCCCCGGACGACGCGTTCGATACGCTCGAAGATCCGCAGGCGATCCAGAAGCGGATCGAGCCAGCCGGCGGTGATGCAGTAGGCCTGGCGGTAGGGCGCGGCGTGATGGAGCCCATGATGGGCCGGCGACAGGATCAGCCCTCTGGCCTGCAGCCAGCGCACCGCCGCGACGGGCCTTTGCTGGTGGGCCCACTTGTGGAACTGATTGGTCGCAAAAGTGGCCAGCGCGAAGGCGAGGGCCGTGCTCTGGACGAACAGCGCCGGCACGGCCTCTCCCTCGCGGGGCTGGCCGAGGAACAGCACGGCGGTCACCAGCGGCAGCAGCGCCAGGCAGTTGTTGCCGTTGACCTCGAAGAAGCCGTGGCGCGTGATCGCGAGAGGATCGACGTGGTGCTCGCGAAAGGGGTGGATGAAGGCAGGCCCGATCAGCGGCGTGTCGTCGCGGAAGAAGGTGTCGCAGAACCAGTGCACGAAACCGGAGACGACGTCGGCCAGCACGTACCCGATCAGGGCTCCTGCGGTGATCATGAGCAGCTGCCTCCCCTCCCAGGGAACCGACCAGAGCCGCATCGCAAGCGCCCCGGAGACGACCGTGAACCCGGCCACGGAGGCAATCTCGAGCATGCGGATCGTAAAGGGTCGTTCAGGAGACATGGCGTATGTGGCAAGCCTAATGAAGTCCCGCCGGGAGCGCGAGCGATCCAATCGGCGCCGGTCCGCGGGGTAGTGACTCCGTTTGAACTGAACATGAGTCACGACCGTCCGCGCAAGAGAGTGCGTTGGAGAAGGGCGGGGTCACTCCACCCGGCAAAGTTCGTCGCACCCGTCGCCCGGCACCGTGTTGCCGTCGTCGCACTCCTCGACGCAGCCCACGACCGAATCGCCGCAGAAGCAGACGCGCACGAGGTTGGCCATCGTCATCGTTCCCGGGCCGGTGAGTCCGTAGACGGCGTTGGTTGCCGAGCTGATCGTCGCCGGTGAGCAGAACACCGCCACCGTGGTGGGCCTGGCGGCGCCGACCACGCAGAAGTCGCCTTCGCCGGCGCAGTCGGCGTTGCTGTTGCAGGCCGCGTCCTCGAAGGCGCAGTAGGATCCCAGGGGCGAGGGCGCGCCGCTGCGCGTGATCTCCGATCCGAAGCAGGGCTGCGCCTGGAGGATGCACTCGCCGGCGCCGTGGTCCGGGCATTCCGGATCGTCCTCCGCGCTGCAGGAACGCGAGGGCTCGAGAGAGCAGGCGCCCGTTTCCGTGGTGGCGCAGAGTTCCGGCTGCGTTTCGCCGCAGACGAACTGGTCCTCGGCGCAGTCGTTGGGTTTGGCCTGGGGGCTGCCCGTTCCGGCCACGCATCCCATCTCGTCCGGGCAATCGTCGTCGCCGAAGCAGGGCTGGCCGCCGTTGCCGTCGCAGAAGCCGCAATGGCACCAGAAGCCGCAGCTGACGGCCTGGTCGGGAGCCTCGGCGCAGGCGCCGGCCCCGGTGCAGTCGCCGTCGCTCGTGCACTCGATCGAGGAATCGCCGCTGCAACGCCGGCAGTCGGCATTGCTCGTGCAGGCTTCGCCGTTGTCGAGGCACTTGGGCTGGCTGCCTGGTTTGGTGGGATTGGCCGAGACGACGAAGTTGCCGCAGGGGAGCTGGGCCGTCTTCGTGACGGTCCCGGTCGTCGCGTCGCGCAGCCGCATGGCCAGGCCGCTCCCGGAGACGTTCGAAGCCAGATCCTGGGCGCAGTCGAAGGAGGTGCCGCCGAAGCCGTCGTGGACGCCGTCCACGGTGCAGGCCTGGCCGTTGGCGTTGCCGCCTTCGCAGGTGAAGACGTCGCCGACCACGGGATCCTGGCCCGGCGCGCCGCAGCGCGGGCAGGGCTGGCTGACGGCGATGCCCAGGTGCACCCGCGACTGCAGGTCGAAGGAAGTGGCCAGGGATCCGTCGGCCGTGTTCATGGTTCCCGACAGTTCGCCGTCGACAAAGTTCTGTATGCAGATGGGAACGCCGGCGACGGAGAGGGGAAGCGGAGGGCCGAAGGGCTTGGCGCAGGGATCGCCGGGAGCGCAGTCGTCGTCGCTCGCGCATTCCCACAGGTTGAGCAGGCAGCGCCCGCCGTGCAGGGGCCCCGTGATCTCGCAGCTCGTGTCGGTGACGCAGTCGCAGGTGGGCTGGCAGGTCTGGGCCTCCCCGCAGTCCTCGTCGAGTTCGCAGGCGGAGGCGTCGCCGCTGCAACGGCCGAGAATGCGAACGCCGATGGTGGCGTCCGCCATCCCGGCGTCCTGCAGGCGTCCGCTCCAGCCGAGATCCAGGGTGGAACCGGGCAGCGTCGTGATCTCGGCCGAGGTGCAGGGGATCGAGAGGTCGGGATCCGGGCAGTCGCAGGCCAGGGCCCCGATACTCGGGTGGCCGGGGAAGATGATGTGGATGAGAAGCCTCAGGGCGTCGTTGATCGTGATCTTGCCGTCGCCGTTGACGTCGCAGATGCAGGGCTGCGAGTCACAGGACGTGGATCGGCCGACGGCCGCGTAAAGCACGCTGAGCACGTCCTGGATGCTCGGAGAACTTTCGTGGGAGGCGGGTTGGCCGCAGTCACCGTTTGCCGCCAGGGCCGTCGCCGGCAGGAGAAGCGGGGTCGAAATCGTCAGAAGAACGCAGAGGAGGGGAGAGAGGATGGGGCGCATGGGGGAACCTCCGGGTTCCCGTCTACCACGCTGGCAGACGGGGAGTCATCCGGATTTCCGCAGCGAGGGATCGCGCCCGGGGAGCCGCCGGGCTTCAGCGCCCGCCAAACGTGACGGAATCCACAGCCGCCCTCGCCACCCACGCGTCGCGGCCGTCGGCCAGGACCACGCGCGTCCAGTCGCCGCGCACCTCGGCGATGGTGACCTCGGTGCCCGCCGGCAGAGCCTCGGCGAAGCGCGCCGGCGCATTGCGCGAGTCGGCGGCGCGCGCGACGGTCTCGGCCGCGGCGATCACGCCCTCGCTGGCGGCGCCCGCGAAGAGCCCGGAGGCCAGCAGCAGGCTCCAGGCCACCAGGGGAACGAAAGCGAACAGGCGCAGCGCGCCGCTGCCGGTGGCCAGCGCGCCGCCGAGCATCGCGGCAGCGACGAGGAAGGCGAGGGCGGCGGCGCCGCGCCGTTCGCCGGCGGACATGGCGTGCTGCCAGGCGAGAAAGCTGTCGAGGAAGCCGCCGGCTTCGGGGCGCGGCACCCAGGCCGGAAGCAGGGTGCGCGCGTGTTCGAGGTTCTGGCGGGCGTGACGATGGTCGGGATCCAGCGAGAGGGCGCGGCGGTAGGCGAGGATGGCGGTGCCGAGGTGCTCGGCCTGCAGGGCCGAGGTGCCGACGTTGGTCCACAGAGCGACGGACGTGGAATTCTCATCGGCGGCCGCGCGGAAGAGTCTCTCGGCACGTGCGAAAGCTGCCGGGCGCTCGGCGGCGGCTGCGGTTTCCTGGGCGCTGCGGTAGGCCTCGAGGGCCTGCTCGAGAACAGGCGTCTTCGCAGCCTCCTCATCCGCGTTGGACGACGGCGCGATCGACAGCAAAGCGGCGACGGCGCCCGCAAGACACGCGGCGCGGAAGAAGCGACGCGCTGACGAATGACAAGCGACCGCCTTCACCGCGCCTCCTCCACCATCGCATCGGCCGCCGCGAGGGCCTCGCGGCGAAGCGCATCCGGAATCGCGGCGGCGGCGCCGCCCGGTGCGTAGGCGGTTTCGTCCAGGGCGCCGAGCACGGCGTCGAGGCCCGGCGGACGCGTCCTTGTGTCGCTGCGCAGCGAGGCCATCTTCCGCAGAGCGTCGGCCAACTGGCGAGACGTGCGATCGGAAGCAACGCGCGAGCGCAGGGCGCGAAGCTCGCGCTGGAGGCGGGCCTTCACGGGATCCACGCTGCGCCGCCGCTTCACGCCGAGGCCGATCGTGAGGGCGAGGATGCCGCCGAGGTAGCCGCTCCAGGCGACGGCCGGGCGGCCGAGCAGGGACGCGGACCCGGCGCGGAGCCGCGCGAGGTCGGTTTCGATGGAAAGGTCGGCGCCCGTCAGCGTGAAGGCCGGCGCCCGCGAAGGGTCCGCCGCGTGCTTGCTGCCCGGTGGCGTCTCGGGCGCTTCGGCCTGCTCTTCGACCGGAGCGGCGCTGACGACGTCACCGGCGCCGACCACCGTGGCCGCGCGCACCGACAGGGCGATGGGCTGGGAGCGCGTCGTCTCGAAGCGGCCCGTCGAAGGATCGAACCAGGAATACTCGACCGGCGGGATCTCGCGCACCGCCGGATCGGTGACGCGCACGGTGACCTCGAAGCGCTTGCCGCCGTTGTCGGTGATGCCGGCGGTGTCGCCTTCGGGAAGACGGAACTGGCGCGGCGACAGTCCGGCCGCCGCCAGAGGCGGCAGGGCAGCCGCGTCGAGGCTGCCGTCGCCGCGGATGGTGAAGGTGAGCCGTACCGGGTCGCCGGCCTGGAGCACGGTGCGGTCGGCGGCCACGTCCATGGTGAAGCCCTGGCCAATGGCGCCGGCGAAGCTGGCCGGTCGCCCCGCCGAGGGCACGGCCTGCACGTCGAGGACCATCTCGTCGGCGGCCACGCGCACGCGGCGCGTGCGCGACGGAACCCGCGAGCCGAAGATGTCGCGCTGGAAGGACGTGGCCTCTTCACAGACGAGGGTCGGTTTGCCCAGGTCGAAGCGGCCCGCCACCACCGGCACCAGAGTGCGCGTGAAGCTGCGCACCACCCAGTTCTTGCCGCCCTCGCTTCTCTGCTCGACGTCGGCCGGGAACTCGGCCGCGCCGCCGGGCAGGTCCACGCTGAGGACGATGCGCGAGGGTTCCTTCTCCTCGTCGAGGAACTGGAAGTTGGCGGTGTCGAGGAAGAGGGGGACGGCGAGCCTCTGGTTGTAGAGGCGGTCGGCAAGCCCCGCCTCGGTCCACCACTCCACGGTCACTGGAACGCGCTGGCCGATGAAGATGCGGCCCTCCGGCAGCACCACGCGAAGGCGCTGGCCGCTGGCTCCCGGCACGTCCACCACGTTCACCGTCACGCGCCCCGTGGTGGCGGCCTGGCCCGCCTGCATCACCGTGAAGGGGCCGACCACGTACTTGCCGGGCTGGCTCGCCTTCAACTGGTACACGAAGCCGAAGCGCACCTGGCGGCTCTTGGTGATGCGGCCGTTGACGATCTGCATCATGCTCGAGACCTGGGGCCTCGCCTGCACGAACTGGAGAGTGGCGCCTTCGGGAGGTTCGACGCTCACCTCGGGAGGAGGTTCGTCGTCGAAGCCGTCTGCCACCACCTGGAGGTCGATGGGGAAGCCGCTGTAGTGGGGGCCCTGGGCCACCTGGAGCACGGCCCGCGGCTGCTGGTCTTCGCCCTGCTGGGCCGATGCCGGCGGCGCGTACGCTAGAAGCGCGGTGAGCACGGCGCCGAAAGCGGCGTGCATCGTCGTGGCGAGACGCACGCTCACCAGTCCTTCTCCACCGGCTCGTAGCCCTGATGGGAGGCCTTCTCGCGGTTCTCGCGGCGTTCGGCTTCGCGGTCGCGGATGCCCTGGAGAAGCTGGGCTGGATCGGTCTTTTCCTTGTCCTCGCCTTCTTCCTGCGGCTTCTGGCCGCCCTGTTGCTGGCCTTGCGGGCCTTCCTCTTCGGGCTGCTCGCCCTGCTCGCCCTGCTGGTCCTGTTGTTCCTGCTGGTCTTGTTGCTGCTGTTGTTGCTCCGGCGGAGTGAGCAACTGGATGGCGGCGGCCAGTTCCTGGAGGGCGTTGTTCTGGGCGCTGCGCGTGTCGGCGAAGGCGGGCGGATTGATGGCCAGGCTGGAGACGGCGCCGTCCATCGAGGCGCGCGCGTTGTCCACGTGGGTAGCAGCTTGGGCGAGGCGCTCGGGCATGTCCGCAGGTACTTGGCCGGCAGCTTCGGGCGGCAGCGGCTGCTGGGATTGTTCGCGCAGGGCGTCGGCGATGGGCGCGGCGGTGGTGGACAGCGTTTGCTGGCGGGCGCCGAGGGGGCCGGCCTTGTCGGTGTAGTCCTGGTCGGGAGCGGCCGAGGCCATCGCGGCAGTCTCTTCGGTCTGGTCGCCGAGTTCCAACTGGCGCTGGGCGAGTTCCTTCAGGTGATCGATCACCGAGAAGAAGAGGCGGCGCAGGTCCTCGATGCGGGTGAGCGCTTCCTTCACGGCCGCCTGCGAAGGCTGCCAGGCCTCGGCGGGAAGCTCGGCGCCGCGGGCTTCGGCCTGGCCGGCGAACTCGTCGAGTTCGTCGAGCCTGGCCGACGCTTCGCCGAGGGCGCCGCGCGCGGCGGTGAGATAGGTTTCGGC
>JBHEPB010000208.1:0-6498 GCA_046260515.1 Binatia bacterium | reverse complement strand
CGTCTGCTACTCGCACGAAGTGGCCGCCTCCGAAGTGAAGGCCGTGCACGCCATCGGCCGCGACTTCGTCGTGTTCCGCGGCGAGGGCGGCAAGGCCCACGTGCTGGACGCCTACTGTCCCCACCTCGGCGCCCATCTCGGCGTCGGCGGCAAGGTGGAGGGCGACAACATCCGCTGCCCCTTCCACAGCTGGTGCTGGAGCGGCGACACCGGCGACTGCGTGGACATCCCCTACGCCAAGCGCATCCCCGCCAAGGCCAAGATCGGCGCCCCGGTGGTCCGCGAACAGAACGGCTTCATCATCGTGTGGCACCACGCCGAGGGCATCGCCCCGGAGTGGACGCCCGAGATGATCCCCGAGACCAGTTCGCCCGACTACTACGTGCACGCGCGCCGCCAGTGGGAACTGACCGCCCATCCCCAGGAACTCTACGAGAACGGTTTCGACGTGGCCCATTTCGGGACCCTGCACAAGATGAACGTGCGCGGCGTCGTCTACGACACCGAAGGCCCGATCTGCAAGCTGCACCTGGATTTCGAAAGGGACTCGGTGCAGTCGAGCGCCGAGGGGCTCGCCACCATCCGTTCCTTCATGTTCGGGCCGGGTCTGTCGCTCACGCGCGTGAGCGGTCTCATCGACGGCGTGTCCGTGCAGTCGCTGACGCCCCTCGACCCCGAGCTGATGATCCTCACGCACAACTACTACGTGCACAAGGACTCCAACAAGGAGGCGGTCACCGGCTTCTTCGACTACTACGCGAAGGACTGGGAGCTCGACATGCCCTTGTGGAACAACAAGGAATTCAAGCTGAAACCGAACCTTGCCGAGGGCGACGGCGACATCTCGCGCTTCCGCCGCTGGTACAAGCAGTTCTACTCGACGCCGGTTGAAGTCCCGTTCTGACAAAGACTGCGCGCGGCCCGATCATCACCAGCGGGTGACGACGAGCCCGGGGATTCGGCGAAAACTGCGTTCATCACGGGTGACCACCCCGAAATCGCAGGCCAGGGCGGTAGCGGCGATCATCAAGTCGCGCTCCCCCACGCTGCTGCCCCGTTCGACCGATTCCGCCCAGAGGCGGGCATGGACTCGTGCGCTCCGCAGATCGAAGGAAAGGACGGGCAGCCGTTCGATCACGCCTTCGACGAAGGCCTCGGTAGCTGCCCGCTTTTTCGAGGCCACCCGATGCACACCGTGGAGCAGTTCGGAGGCCGTTACCGCCGAGATCGCGAAACTCTCGTCACCGTGGTCCTCGAGTGCCGCCGCAAGATCGAGAAGTCCGCGCTCGGCCGCGATCAGCACGCTGGAGTCGATCACTTTTCCCATGGAGAAGGTTCCACCGTAGCCTGGGAACGCGTGGCTGCTTCCACGAGGTCGAGGAATTCCTCGTCGGGGTGCGGCAAACTCGCGAGAAGGGCAAGGAGATCTCTACCGCTGCAGCGGCGGGCCTGCAGGGGCCCGAGCTGGCAAAGCGCTCGTCCACCGCGCTCGATCACGAAAGTTTCGCCTTGATAGCAGGCACGGCTGACGAGATCGGAGAAGTGGCGCGCGGCTTCCGTCGCGGAAACGGTCGAGGTCGCTGAAGCGACATTGTAGAGAGGCGCCGCCGCGGCGACCCGGCCCTCCCGCCCCGTGTTGATGGCGTAGGCGGGAGCTTCGCTGGCGAGGCCGCCGCCGGGTTCGGGATCCGGGGCGGCCGGTGGGCGACTGGATGTCCTTTTGGCAACCATGAAAATCCGATTATCATATTTTCCGACTTCACCCAAGCCGAGGATGTGAAAATGCTCCCTCTGATCGGCCCCTTGGCCCTGGCCGCCTCCCTGCTTGCCTGCTCCTGCGCATCCAACCGCGAGGCGAGGGTGCCGCATGCCCCTCCAGGCGTCGCTGCCACATCGAGCGTCTCGGCCGAACCGACCGTCGCTGCCACAACAGCCTCCTTCTCCGAAACGGCCATCGCCCGGCGCACTGGCCACGCCACGGCGAAGGACGGCACCCGCCTCTACTTCGAAGCCTGCGGGGCGGGTCCCGCGATGGTGTTCGTCCACGGCCTCGG
Organism: Binatia bacterium; assembly: GCA_046260515.1. Taxonomy (GTDB): domain Bacteria; phylum Desulfobacterota; class Binatia; order UBA1149; family CAITLU01; genus DATNBU01. Next base: position 4,444 of record JBHEPB010000208.1, on the reverse strand, counting down.
CGGCAACCACGCCGTGTGGTTCCAGCAAGTCGCGCATTTCGCCGCACACCACACCGTCGTCACCGTGAGCCAGCGCGGCTTCGCTCCGTCGGGCGGAGAGGGCGCCCGCTACCAGGTGGAGACCCTGGTCGACGACCTCGAGACGGTGATGGACGCGGCGGGTGTCGCCAAGGCGGTAGTGATCGGGCAGTCGATGGGAGGCTGGACGGCCCTCGGGCTCGCCCTGCAATCCCCGGGACGCGTGACTGCCCTCGTCCTGGCCGACACCCTCGGCGGCATCTCCGACGACGAAATCGCCGTGCACCTGCGCGCGATGACCGAGCAGGCTTCGCGCCTTCGTGCTGCGCCGCCGCCCCTCGGCGTGCACCCTGCCCTTTCGGCGGAGTTCTCGCGGCAGCACCCCGACCTCGGCTACCTCTACCAGACCCTCACGACGTTCGGGGCGCCTCCTGCGGACGTCATCGCGAGGCAGCTTGCCGACGCACGGGTCAGCCCCGACCGGCTTCGGAACCTCACAACCCCGACCATGTTCGTGGTCGGCGCCGACGACAGGATCTTCCCGCCGGCCATCGTGAAGAAGGCCGCCGCCCACGTCCCCGGCGCCCAGGTGACAGTGATTGAAGGCACCGGTCACTCGCCCTACTTCGAAAGCCCGAAGGCCTGGAACTTCGAAGTCGGCCGCTTCCTGGAAGGGATCTGACGATCGTCGCCGCTCGGTTCCGCCGAGGAGGGCTCCCCCGACTCCTTTCGTCGGCGCATGTCCCGTGAGAAACGGGGCGCAACCATGGATGCTCGACGCCTCGCGGCCCGCCTCGGCGGAATACTCGCCGTAGCCGTGTTGGCCGGTGTTGCAGGCGCCCCCTGTCCCTCGTCCGCGCAATCCCGTCCCACCGGCTACTACGTGGAGCCCGGCAGCTACGGCACCAAGCGGGAGACCCCGGTGCCCCAGTACGTCCGCCAGGCAAGCAAGACGGGGATCGACGCCCTGTCCGAGCTCGACTGGCTGGATCTCGGACTCGACCACCGCATCCGCTACGAACTGCGCGACGACGATTACCGACGCGCGACCGCCAAGACGGACAACCTGTTCCTGTTCCGTACGCGGGCCTACTTCGGCATCAAGAACATCATCGACCCCCTTCGCCTGGTGGTCGAGGTGGAGGACGCGCGGTCGGACAACAACCGCTTCAAGCGGGACAACCGCGACGTCAACGGCGCGGAGCCGATCCAGCTGATCGCCGAGCTCCACTTCAAGGACGCTCTCGGCAAGGACGCACTCGGCCAGAACCGGCCGCTCAGCCTGAGGGCCGGTCGGATGTGGTTCGAGAAGCTCGACCGGCGGCTGATCGGCAACAACGCCTGGCGCAACACCACGAACACCTTCCAGGGTATCCACCTCGATCTCGGTCGGGAGGAGAACGACTGGGAGTTCGAGTTGATCGCTGCGCAGCCGCTGGATCGCAAGCTGTACGAGTTCGACCGCACCAACGAGGGCCAGTGGTTCATCGCGGCCATCGGGCACTGGCGCCGCTGGTCCGAAGTCGTCACCCTCGAGCCCTACTACCTGCTGCTGTCCCAGGACGACGACGGCAACAGGACCAAGCGGGAGATCCACTCGCCGGCGCTGCGTTTCTACGGACCGATCGCCGCCACCGCGTTCCACTACGACGTCAACCTCGTCTACCAGACGGGCCAGGACGCCGGGCGCGACCACCGGGCCTTCGGCGCGACCAGCGAACTCGGGTACAGGTTCCAGCACGAGTGGAAGCCGCGGGTCAGCGCCTTCTACGGCTACGCGAGCGGCGACAAGAGCCCGGACGACAACAACAACGAGCGTTTCGAGCGCTACTACGGGTTCGCTCGCCCCTGGTCGGCCAACGACTACTTCATCTGGGAAAACTTCCATGCTCCCAAGGCGAGACTGGAGCTGACTCCTTTGAAGGACCTGCGCCTGGATGCCGGTTACAGCGCCTACTGGCTGGCCAGCGACACCGATCGCTGGGCCAATGCCAACCTGCGCGACCCAACCGGGCAGAGCGGCGACTTCATCGGCCACGAGTTCGACATGCGCGCTCGCTACCAAGTCACCCCGCGGATCGACGCCACGATGGGCTACGCCCACTTCGAACCCGGTGGCTGGACGAAGAACGTCGGGCGGGACAATCCGAGCGACTTCTTCTACCTGGAGCTGACCTTCAACGCGTTTCCACGGACCTGAAAGCGGCGGCGCGCCCCCACGGGTTGCGTTGGACGCGGCAGCGGTGTTTGCAGACCGAATGAGTGCCGCCTCCGCGTCCCTTCCTCCCAACGAACGCTACGCCCGCGTGCTCTTCGCCCTGCTCGTCGCGTTCGCGGCCGCCATGGCCATCTCTCCCCACAACCGCGCCGATTGGCTGCTGGAGAACGTGCTGACGGCCGTGGGCGTGGGCACGCTGATCGCCACGCGGCGCGTGCTTCCCCTGTCGCGGGTCTCCTACACCCTGCTCTTCGTCTTCCTCTGCCTGCACACGCTGGGCTCCCACTACACCTACTCGCTGGTGCCCTACGACCAGGGGATGGAAGCCCTCACTGGTCGCACGTTATCGAGCGTGACCGGCTGGGAGCGCAATCACTACGACCGCCTCGTCCACCTGGCCTACGGCCTGCTGCTGGCCTATCCGGCCCGCGAGGTCTTCCTGCGCGTGGCCGACGTTCGCGGGTTCTGGGGCTACTACCTGCCCTTGGACGTCGTGATGGCCACGTCGGCCCTCTACGAACTCATCGAATGGGCGGCGGCTTCCTTCTTCGGCGGCGAACTCGGCACCGCCTACCTCGGCACCCAGGGCGACGTGTGGGATGCGCAGAAAGACATGGCCCTGGCGGCAGCCGGCGCCACCTTCTCGATGATGCTCACCGCGGGAATCAATTGGCGCTTCCAGCGCGACTTCGCCCGCAGCATGGCCGAAAGCCTGCGCGTGAAGCACCCCGAGCCGCTCGGGGAGGAGTCGCTGGCGCGCAACCTGCGGGATCCTGGCCGGTAGACGCCGGGGTCCCCGTACCGCAAGCCGTCAACCTCGCGAGAGCCTCGCAGCCACGTACTCGGAGATCGTCTGTCCGGCCTTCTTCGCTTCACGGCGGATGCGGTCGATGAGCTTCGGCGAGAGCCGCAACGTGACTGCCTGATTCCCGGAACGAGGACGGCCGGCGCCGGGGCGAGCCCCTCCGTGTCCAGGCAGGATCTCCGTGCCGACGCGGCGGCCGATGCGGATCGGCTCATTCGAATAGGCGATTCGCTTCTTCATAGTACTCCCTGCCCCGCCGCCAGAAACCGGCGCCGATGATGCGGATCACATCGCCCCGGATCGTGAAGCGCACGGTGAGTATCGCTGCACCGACCAAGCCGAAGGCGAAGTATCGCTGCTCCAGGCCGCTGTGCCCCGCATCCTCGGCCAGCACCAGCCGCGGATCGTCGAAAGCGGCGCCAGCCATGCGGAAGTCGACGCCGTGCTTCCGGACATTGTCGGCTTCCTTCGTGGCATCCCACTCGAAGCGCAGGGCCATATCTATTCCCGTGGCCCTTGAAACACAATGTCGTAAATCAAGACGGGAGCGCTAGGCGGGCAGGCGGAACCGTCCGCAGGGAAAAAGGTATGGTCTGGGCGACGTTCGCCGGGCATGGCCCGGGCTAGCAGGGGCACCGCCGGCGCGGCAACGACGCCCGTGTCATAGGCGCACGCCGCTCCGGACCGGCTACGGAACTCGGCATTCCCCGGGGAATGTCCGTGCAGCCGGGACGTTGCCGCGCCTGGCGTCCATGAAGGAGCGGCCGAAATCCAAGTCAGCCTGGTACTGGTTGTGTGCCGCGCAGCGCATCTCGATGTTCTCCGGCGAGTGCCGACCGCCCAGGGCGAAAGGGGCCCGGTGGTGGAACTCGACATCGCTCGTCGCGCCGCAGCGACGTCCGCGCGCATCCACGTAGCAGCAGCGCCCGCAATCGCGTTGCCAGACCTCGCGCCGCACGGCTGCTGGAATGCCTCGGTTCGGTTGTCTCGCCGTCGCGGCCGGCTTCGTTGTCGACACCGGCTTCGTTGCCGACACCGGCTCCGTTGCCGACGCCGGCTTCGCTGCCGACGCCGCCTCCGCTGCCGACGCCGCCTCCGCTACCGCCGCCGGCTTCGGCCGATCGGTGCAGCCCGCCTTGCGCGTCAGGGTCCGGACCAGCAGGACATCAATCGCGCGACTGATGATCGCCGCCGGATCGCGCCCGGTCGCTGAGCGGCCCAGCAGGTCCTGGAGCGACCGCAGCCTGTCGTGCGTAGCTTCGTCGACGGTGATCTCGATCTTGTAGCGCCGCGGGCTGAGCGGAACGATCGGCTTCGCTGCGCGTCGCGACTCGGGTGTCCGAGGGAACTTGGGGATATTGGCGCCGACAGCCGGTTCGCCGCTTGCCGGAGCCTCCTCGCTC
>JBHEPB010000203.1:0-9502 GCA_046260515.1 Binatia bacterium | reverse complement strand
AGCCCAGAGTCGCTTGGCGGTCACCTGCTCCGACATGTGAAAGTGTTCCATGCAGAAGATGAACATGGAGGAGCAGGCATGCCTGGCCCAGAGCTTGCGCTCGTCGATCTCGGCGATCGCGACGAGCAGTTCGCTTGTCGTATGCCGGTCGCGAACGACGAGGCCCGTGAAGTGATCGAGCAGTTCCTGTTCGGACAGCTTTGCGACGGAATCGAAGAGTGTCGTCATGAAGACGCTTGTACCACGGGTTTTTCCTGTGTCGTTGGCGGCGAGGTCAGCACCGTCGAAGGACATCGCCTCCCGAAGCCACGCGCCGGATCTGACGGGCGCTGCGCGTGAGTTGGGCAAGAAAAGCGATCGGCGGAATTCCGGCTCGCTACAGGCGAGCGGAGGAGGCGAGAAATCGCGTCAAGAGAAATCGACCTCGCGACGACGGTTCCATCACAGGAATGTCATACAGGAATGTCATGGCGGCCGCTGTCCGCGCCCGGGTCCCGCCCGACATTCCCCGGGGAATGTTTGTGCAGCAGTCACCTGCGTGCCGGAGCCGAGGCCGCCACTCCCGACGTTACCTCCCGACCTGCCCCTGGGTGATGCTACGGCCCGCCTGACCGCCAGAGAATCCTCGAAAAGCCAGGGGTGGCCACCCACACGAATCCGCGAAGGCCCACTTTGTTGACTGGCCCCGGTTCTTCGTAGATCAAGCTCGGCCAAGGACGACGTCGTGCCCGATATCTCCGCCAGGACACCGCAGCGCCGTCGCGACCCCCTCCTCGACCTCTGGCGCGGAATCGCCCTGATCGACATGGCCTGGGTCCACCTGGCCACCTACCCCATCGGCATGCCGGACGTGGCGGCGGCCTGGATCGGCGAGTACACGCGTTTCGCGGCCGGGTGCTTCGTGCTGCTCTCCGGCCTCACCGTGCGCACGGTCTTCGGGCCGGGCCTGGAGGCTGGCGGTCCGCGACGCAGCGAAACCGTCGTCCGGCTGCTGCGCCGCGCCCTGTTGCTGGCCGTGGTCGGGCAGCTGGCCGGGATCGCCTATCTGTCCACCGAGTCCCTCGCCCTGTCGCTGTCGGGCGGCAGCGCTGCAGCCGCTTCAGGACTGGTCGCCCTCCTCACCTTCACGGGTCCCGGCATCACCGGCGGCCTGCTGCTGCTGTACTCCTTCCTGCTGGGCGCGACGCCCTTGCTCGAGAAGCTGAGGTCGGCCGCCGGACCCACCGTGACGATGGCCCTCAGCCTCGGTGTGTTCGCGCTCGCCCTGGCTTTCGGCGAAGTCGCGCACTGGCCGCCGTGGACCTTCCCCATCGCGCACTGGCAGCCGCTGTTCGTCGGCGGCTACCTCGTCGCCCCCCATATCGACCGCCTGCGAGGGCCGGGAGGGGTCTTCTCGCCCCGCTGGCTGGCGGCGACCAGCGCGGTCTGGGCCATGGTGTTCGCCGTGCGCAACGGCCCCGCCCTCGGCGCGGGCGCCGTGCTTGCGCCGGCATGGAGGTTCACGAAGGTGCCCCTCCAGGAAGGCGAACTGCTCTGGTACGCGGTGTCGTCGGCCTTCGTGATGCTGTGGTCGGCCTGGCTCTACGAGCGCAGCGCCGCGGCGCGGGGCGCTGCGGCGTGGATCTGCCGCCTCGGTCGCTGGAGCCTGCTGGTCTACGTGTCCCACCTGCTCCTGGAAGTCCCCATCATCACCTTCCTCACCCTCACCGATCCGTCGCCGGCGCTGCGGGCGACCATGCTGCTGGTGATGGCGGCCGCGATGCACATGGTGGCGAGGCTGGCCGAGGCAGCTTCCCGTCGACGCGCGGAGGGAAAGCCCCTGCTCCCCGGACCGGCTTCGCTGAGGGAGTTGCTGCCTCCGGCCGGCGTGGTGGGAAGCGCCGTGGCGGCTTCCTGCGCCCTCAGCGTGCTGGTGCTGCACACCACCCTCCACACCGATCTCGAAACCGGCAGCTACGACGCGACTCCCGACTTCTCGGTCGAAGAAGCGATCGACGCGGTTGCACCGGGCCTGCTCGACACCGACGCGGACGAGGCAACCGAAACCATCGTGACCGACTTCGTGGAGATGGTTCCGGCCACCGACTTCGCCGGCGACGATGCCGGCGAAACTCCCTTGGACGAAGACGGCGGCTTTCTTTTCCCTGACTCGCCGGAAGACACGCTTCCGGACGAGGAAGACTTGGAGCCCATGGTGCACTGAGGCGGGAATGCCCGCTTCAGTGCCCTTCCTCGACCTCGTGCGTGAAGAAGGGAACGAGGGCGAGAAAGAGCGCCGCTACCGCATAGGCCACAGCCCACGGCGTGCCGGTCCCCAGCCCGAGGGCCACCACCGTGTCGCCCGGCGTCCAGATGTAGGCGTGCATGAGTCCGACGAAGGACAGCACGGCCGCCGCCGCGCACCAGGCCGCCGCCCGGTCGAAACGACGGTCGATGATCTCGGCGGTGGCCGCGGCCAGGATCATCGCCGTGAAGATGAACCCCTGCTCGAGCGCAAAGGCGCCGCGCCCTGCCACGTCGAAGCCCGCCAGCGTGCCCTCCAGGGCCGCCGAGAACGGCGCGCCCTCGGGCATGCCGACGCCGCCCGCCCGAAGTCCGGTCTTCAGCATCAGCGTGCCCCAGGCTGCGATGCCGGGCAGCAGGCCCACGGCCACCGCTGCCGCGTGCCGCCGCGGCGTGGCCTCGAAGGCCTGGGCCACGATGACGATGCCGATCCACAGCACGATGGCCATGCCGGCTTCGATGGGAACCGCCAGGGCCACCAGGCCCGCCGCGCCCGTCAGGCACAGCACAGTCGCGAACACGCCGCCGAGCACCGAGTACCCGATGCGCGCGCCCATCGCCTTCCAGCCGGGATGCCCGATGTAGATGGTGGTCGGGAAGCAGCTGCCGAAGACGCAGGCCGCCAGCGTGCCGAAGCCGTTGGCCAGCAGCGACGGCCGCGCCTCGAACTCGTCGCCGGCGGCCGCGGCGCTCTCGATGTTCTGCAGGGAGCCGACCACGTTGACGACTCCCATCGGCACGATCACCGACAGGTAGGCGACGAGGCCGCCTTCTCCCAGGCCGCGCACGAGGTCGGTGACGGCGGGAAGGGGCATCCTCCATCCCAGGTTGGCCACGGCGCCCTGCCAAGCGGCGGAATCGGCGTTGGCCACTCCGCTCACCCAGCACAGCGCGGTGCCCACCGCGATCGCGACCAGTCCACCCGGGATCCCGCCGGCGAAGCGCACGCGGCCGAAGTAGGAGACGAGCACGATGATGAGAGTGGGAATCCCCACCAGCGGCGTTGCGTAGGCCTTGAAGAAGAACCCGAGCGCGATGAAGGACACCGCGATGCCGGCCAGCGACGACAGCAGCGCTGCGCGCGGCGTGCGGCGGCGGATGGCCTCGGCGACGAAGGCCCCGGCGCACTCGAGGACGCCGCTGCCGAAGCAGGCCACCAGGCCCGCGCGCCAGGCCGCCAGCGACGCCTCGTCCGGCGAAGCTCCCGCGCCGAGAGCCGTCAGGCGCACGGGCAGCATCACCAGGAAGATGTAGGCGAAGAGGCTGACGGTGTTGATGCCGTAGGGCAGCGCGGTCACGTCGGCGCGCCCCTGGCGTTTGGCCAGCTTGGCGGCCTGCCACGAATAGAAAAGGTTGCCCACCAGCAGGGAAACCGCAGCGCCCGGAAGCACGCGGCCGAGGAGCAGTTCGTCGCCGAAGCCGAGCACCGTGCGGCACAGGGCCACGATGACGAGGAGCTGGACGAGGTTGTCGATGGCCAGGCCGAAGAAACCGTCCACGTCGCCCCGCGTAAACCAGGACGCCGCCTTTTTCTTCACGATCGGCCTTCCAGCACGCGGGCGCGGGGCCAGGGCAGCACCGCGGCCTCCACCGTCCGGTCGTCCCCGATCAGCGTCACGGCGCCGCCTGCCTCGGCCTTGGCCCGCGGAAGGTAGGCCAGCGCGATGGCGCCGAGCCGCGGCGACTCGGCGACGCTCGTCACCACGTCGCTGTCGCTGCCGCCGTCGACGCGGGCGCCGGGACCGACGCCGCCCGCGAGTTTCAGCAGGCAAAGCTCGTGGTTGATGCGGCCGCGGCTCACCGCGCGCTCGACCACTTCCTGGCCCACGTAGCAGCCCTTGGCGAAATGGATGGCCCACTGGAGGCGCGCTTCGACGGCGATGCGGGTCTCGTCCACGTCCGCGCCGTAGCGCGGCGTGCCGCTTTCGATGCGCAGGATTTCCAGCGCTTCGGCGCCGCACCGCCTCGCGCCGGCCGCGACGATGGCTTCGAGCACGACTTCGGCAACTCCCGCGGCGCCGGCGATCATCACGTCGTAGCTCGGCACGCGAAGGTCGCCGCGCGAGAAGATGGTGACGGCGGTTCCGGCGACGACGGCGCCGAGCATTCCCCAGGCCGGCAGCGAGGCCGCGCCCTGCACGCCGGCCGCGTCGAGCACCGCGGCGGCGCGCGGTCCGACGACGGCAAGGCAGGTAGCGTCGAGATCGTCCGTGAAGTCGCAATCGTCGGCGACGAGGAAACGCGACAGGGCCGCACGGGCGGCGCCCGAATGTTCGGCGGTGGTGGCGATCCAGGTGCGCTCGCCGTCCTCGTAGACGGCGCCCAGGGCAAGAGGCCTGCCCTGGGCGTTCAGGACGAGGGCCGCGCGGCCCTCGCCCGGCGCGAGCGACTCGACGTGGGCCGTGGTCTGCCCATGGAGGAACTGGCGGCGCTCTTCACCCTCGGCGTGGAAGAAGCGGCGCCCGGGCGCCACGACGACGGCCGCGGCGGCGTCCATGGCCGCCCAGTCGGCGGCCACGTCCGCGGGCCCGCCCGCCGCCGGCTTCGCCGCGTCGCTCATCTCACGCGTAGTGGCTGCGCCGCTTCACGGCGATCTCGCGTTCGAGCACGAAAATATCGACCTTCTGGGGGCCGCTCTCGCCGTCCTTGGGTTTGCGGAACTTGTGGCCGCGCAGGGTGACGGCCAGCAGGCCGAGGTCGGGGCGGCCCGGGTAGTCGCGGCACTCGCGGATCTCGGTGGCCGCGAACACCGTGTCGCCGGCGAACAGCGGACCCACGTGGCGACCCGTCGTATAAACGACGTCGGCAAGCGCGTTGTCAGCGATGTCGGGGCAGGAGACGCCGAGGCACAGGTTGAAGGGAATCCCGCCGAACACGATCAGCCGCCCGCCGATGTACTTGTCCGGGTTCATGTCGATCATGTGCTGGTTGCAGTGCACCTGGGAGGTGTTGTCGAGCTGGGCCGTCAGGGCGATGTGCTCGTCGGTGACCAGGCGCCCGCGCGAATGCTCGTACGTGTCGCCGGCGCGGAAGTCCTCGAAGTAGGTGTCGTGGTTGGAGAGGTGGGCCTTGCCCTTGTAGTCGCGCGTGGCGTCGTGGAGCGGGATCCAGGGCGTGCATTCGACGACGGGCTTGGCGTCGATCACCGCTTCCTTCACGGTCGCGGCCATGTCGCCCTTCCACACCTGCACCTTGCGCTCGAAGGCGATCACCACCTCGCCGGTCTGCTTGCGACCGAGGCTGGCCACGTGCACCACGCCGCGGTCGGGATCCTTGGACGACGGCGTCACGCCGAGCACCGTGGTCTCGGCTTCCAGGGTGTCGCCGGGATAGACCGGCGCGCCGAAGCGCATCTGGATGTACTCGAGGTTGGCGCGTGCGTTCTCCGAGACGTCCTCGACGGTCTGGGAGAAGACCACGTTCATCACCAGGCCCGGCGGGCAGACGATGTCGTCGTAGCCGTAGAGGCGGGCGTGCTCCCTGTTCTTGGACAGGGGGTTGGTGGTCATGTTGAACTCGGTGAAGGCGTTGAAGAGTCCTTCGGTGACGGTCTTGCCGCCCTTGTGGCGCAGCACCTGCCCCACCTGGAAGTCTTCGAGGAAATTGCCGGTCTTCTTGCGGATCACTGCCACGACTGCGTTCTCCGGGTTCGAGGTTGGGTCGCGCGCGGTTGCGGCGATCGAGGGCTTATCGCGTGGTCGGGGGCCGAACTCAACGGCCCGCGTCGTCGCTCTTCGGCGGCGCCGGCAGTTCCACAGCGGCGCCGGGAAGAACCACGCGGCGGGGAGTTTCGCCGCCCAGCCTGGCGAAGAGCAGCAGCAGAGGGCCCTTCCACGACGAGCCCGGCGGCGTCCTCAGGCGGAGGCCCCCGGGGCCCACGCGCACGGCCATGCGGGCCGAGCGACCTCCGCAGTACCAGCTGTGGTTGTCCACCTGAATGTTCCAGGCGGCCACCGTGGAATCGTCGGCGCGCCACCGTCCGTCCGGATCGTCCATCGTCGGAGTGCAGGCGACGGCCAGGGGAAGATCGGAGCCCTCTTCGGGCCGGACCGAGACCGTGGACGGTCCCAGCACCGGCGTCGTCGAAGCGGCCGCGACCTCGACCTCCAGGGCCACGCCGAAAAAGGGCGACGCCGTGGGATCGGCCACGGGCATCTCCTCGATGGCGACGATGCCGCTCGCGATCAGGGTGGCGGCGACGATGCCGGGGCCCGCGTCCTTCGGCTCCTCGGGCGGCGGCCGCGTCGGATCGTAGGCGGGGCCGAAAGGGTTCGGGAAAGGCGGGGCCGGCGTCGGGGAAAGCGGCGCGGGCATCTCCACGGCATCGGCAGGCCCCGCCTGCGCGGCGGCGGGCGACCAAAGGGGCGCCACCGCGGCGAGGCCAAGGCAGAGAAGTCCGCGCGCGATCACGCTCAACCCATCACCACCACGCCGCGGGCGTTCTTCCCGCTGCGAAGGTCGGCCATCGCGTCGTTGATCTCGTCGAGCGTGTAGGTGCGCGAGACCAGTTCGTCGAGCATCAACTGCTTCTTGCGGTAGAGGTCGATGAGCAGGGGCACGGTCTTCCACGAATCGGCCGAGCCGTTGGTGGTGCCGCGCATGCCCTTCTCCTGGGTGACCGCCGCGATCTGCGACAGCGACACTTTCTCTTTCATGTGGGCAATGCCCACCAGGATCACTTCGCCTCCCTTGGCGATGGAAAGGAAGGCCACGCGCGCCACCTCGGCGTTGCCGACGGCCTCGAAGGCGAAGTCGAGGCCGGCGCGCTCCTTCGTGAGCGCGCGGATGGCCTTGTGGAGGTCGGGCGCATCGCCGCGCAGCGTGTGCGTGGCGCCGAAGAGTCGCGCCGTCTCGAGCTTGGCGTCGTCGAGATCGACGGCCACGATGAGGCCCGCCCCTGCCATGCGCGCCGCCTGCACGATGTTGAGGCCGACGCCGCCGCAGCCGAACACGGCCACGTCGTCGCCCGGCTGCACGTCGGCGGCGTAGCGGGCCGCCCCGTAGCCGGTGATCACCGCGCAACCGAGCAGGGCGGCGCGGTCGAAGGGCATGTCCTTGGCGATGGGGATCACCGCGTTGTCGGCCAGGATCACCTGCTCAGCGAAACCGCCGACGCCGAGGAAGGAGGCCACCGCCTGGCCGCCGGAGGTGACCCGGTCCATGGCACGGCCCGTCGGATCGTCGGCCAGGTTGCAGAGGTGGGTGCGACCCGACTTGCAGAAGCGGCACTGGCCGCAGGACGGCGACCAGGCGGCCACCACGTGATCGCCGACCGCAACGGTGGTGACGGCGGCGCCGACCGCTTCGACCACCCCGGCGGCTTCGTGGCCGAGGATCACCGGGGTCGGGCAGGCGAAGAACTCGTTGAGGGCGGAGAGGTCGCTGTGGCAGACGCCGCAGGCCTTCACGCGGACGAGGACCTCGTGTTCGGCCAGCGGCCTCAGCACGACTTCCTCGACCTTCATGGGTTGATCCTTCTGGTAGACGACGGCGGCGCGGGGCATGGCGGACTCCTCGGGCGTTGGGTGGCGAACGGGCGACGCGGGCCGCCGGCGTCCGCTCAGGGGCGGCGGTTGGCGACGTCGAGACGATCGCTGAGAATGCGGGCGATATTCAAGAAAAACTTCGAAGCCAAACGCGGGTAGCGGATGCTCAGGCGGCGCAGGAAAGCCTCGTCGATCACCAGCGCGTCGAGGTCGCTGGAGGCCACCACGTCGGCGCCACGCGGCGCGCGGCGCAGCAGCGCCATCTCGCCCACGATGCCGCCGCGCGGCAGGGGAATGTTGACGCCGTGGTCGAGCTGGACCTGGCCGCTACCGGTCAGGATGAGGTACATCTCGCGGCCCTCGTCGCCGCGCCTCACCACGAACTCGCCGCGGCGGAAGGTGCGAAGGCGGCCGAGCAGCACCACCAGGCGCACGCCGAGGCGACCGAGGCCCTCGAACAGGGGGATCGTGAGGTGGGGGCTGGGTCCGAGGCGCGAGGACACGAGGTCCCAGACGCTGATCACCGGCACGGTGGCCAGGATGGCCGGCACCAGGAACAGGTTGGTGACGAGGGCGACCATCAGGGTGAGCGCCGTGAGCCAGCCGAAGGTGGAGATGATCGCGAAGTTGGAGGTGACCATCACCAGGAATCCGGCCGCCAGCGTGACGGTGGTGGCGATGACGGGGCGGCCGACGATGTGGAGGGTGGCCAGCAGCGCCTCGCGCTGGGTTCCCGTGGTCTTCACCACGCGGTTGAGGCGGGCCATGTAGTGCACGGTGTCGTCCACCGAGATGCCGAGGGCCACCGCCGCGATGATGCTCGTGGCCAGGTTGAGCTCGATGCCGCCGAAACCCATCACGCCGAAGAAGACGACGTTGGGGATCACGTTGGGGATCATCGCCATCAGGCCCACGCGCAGCGACAGGAACATGATCGACAGCACGAGGAAGATGATGCCGTAGGCGACCACCGTGCTCTCGACCTGGCCCTGGAGGATGCGGTCGGAGATAGAGGCCATCACGACGAGGGTTCCCGTCATCTTCACTTCCACGCCGCGAGGGAAGGCCTCGTCGGCGTAGGCTTTCACCTTCTCCAGAAGGGCGGAGGTTTCCAGGGACCCGGTGAGCGAGGTGCGCAGCGTGATGTGCAGGCGCTGGAAGTCCTTGTCCACCACGCCGGCGAAGGAGCGTGGGTTGGCGGAGACCAGTTGCAGCACCTGGGGAAGCTGCTTGTCGGGCGACTTCCAGAAGCTGAGCGGCGGTGGCGACTCGATCACCTCGCCCGTCGCCTCGTTGAGGATCACCTCGCCGCCCGCCTGCTGGAGCCCGAGATCGAGCTCGTCCAGGTAATCGACCAGCGACAGGCTCTCGTCCACGCCGTCGAGGCCCTCGACGAAGTCCTGGAAGTCCTTCACGCGGCGAATCGCCGTGAAGTCGCGGAAGTAGCCGGGCTCGGGCCCGTGAATGACCACCGAGATCGGGTTGGGGCCCGCCAGCTTCTCCTGGATGACGGTGAAGCTTTGTCGCACCGACGAGTCCTTGCGAAAGGCCTTGAGGAAGTCGGTGTCCACCTGGACGCGGGCTGCACCCCAGGCCGCCAGGCAGGTGATGGCCGCCGCGCCGGCGAGGACCTTGAGGCGATGGTCCACGCAGATGCCGCCGAGTTGGCCGACGAGACGTTCGAGGCGGGGGACCGGGCGGGGAAGTTCGTTCTCCTGGACCGGCGCTACCGT
>JBHEPB010000184.1:0-29912 GCA_046260515.1 Binatia bacterium | reverse complement strand
GCCTCCCCCGCCGTGGCCGCCGCCAGGGCCGGCGTCGTCGCGGGAACCCACTCGCCGAGCGCGATCAAGCACTGCTCCAGGTTGGGACGCGCTGCCTCGTGCAGACCGATGGCGACCTGTGCCTGGCCGAGGTGCGCGGCCCAGCGCGCGGCGCGCGGCGCATGATCGGCCGCCTCCTGCGGGGCGACGCCGGCCTGTCCCGACGCCAGGGTCTTCAACGCGTAGCCGTACATCTCGACCACCGCGTGGTAGTTGCCGTTGCGCATGGCCTCGGCTCCCGCCTGGTCCACGTGACGAAGCGCGCCGGCCTCGTCGCCCGAACGTCGCCAGTGGTGGAAGAGCACGGAGCGGGCAGCCGGGAAGTCTTCGCTCGCCGTCAGCACCTCGGCTACCTCGCGGTGGAGCTGGCGCTGCTGGGAAGCGAGCAGAAGATCGTAAGCGACGTCGCCGGTCAGGGCGTGGCGAAAACGTTGGATCGACGGGTCGTCGCGATCCTTTGCCACGATCCCCACGTCGGCGGCAGCGGCGAGATGGGCCAGCACCGTGTCGCGGTGATGACGCATGGGGTGCACCGCCGTCAGCAGGCTCACAAGGAAGCCGGAGCCGACGACGCTGGCAACCTTGAGCGTCAACAGGACGGGCGCCGGAAGGCGGTCGAGGCGGCCGGTCAGCACCGCGGCCACCGTGCGCGGCACCAGCGCCTCGGCTTCCTCCGGATTACGCCCGCGAAGCAACGCAATGCCGTCCTCCATGCCGACGAGGCCCGACTCCACGAGGGCCAGCACGAGTTGCTCGCAGAAGAAGGGGTTGCCGCGCGTCCGCTCGAACGTGATTTCCGCCAGGTGGGGGTCGAGTTCCCTCGCGTGGAGGAGGCGGCAGGCGAACTCGCGGGTCTGGCCGGGCGACAGGGCCCCGAGAACGACGCGCTCGGCGGGGAGCGTCGCGAGGATCGCTTCGGCCTCGCCCTGCTCCGCCAGGGTCTGGGAACGAAGGGTGAGCAGGAGGCCGAGGGAGGTGGGCCCGAGGCTGCGTCCGAGAACTCCGACAAGGCCCCAGGAAGCAAGGTCCATCCAGTGCACATCCTCGAAGACGACCGCGAGAGTTCCGCCGAGTTCGCGACGGCGCGCTGCCAGCCACGACACCAGGCGCGAGAGCACCGCCAGCAGGTTGTCCGCTCGCATCGCGCCGCTCATCGCGAGCGTCACCGCGTTGTCCTCGATAGGGATGCCGACCACGGGACCGACCAGAGGAGAAAGCTGCGGGTTCACTCCGGCGGCGGCCAGCGATCCTTCGAGCAGGGCGATGCGCTCGTCGGCGCCGGCAACGCGGTCCAGGCGAAGCAGGCCGGTCAGCGCCCTGCCCCACGCCGCATAGCCGGCCGTGGCTTCGGCGGCGCGGCAGGGCACGAGCAGGATCTCGACGCCGCCGGCTCGGGCGGTTTCCAGGGCCTGGCGCACCAGCGTTGTTTTGCCGATGCCGGCTTCGCCCTCGACCACCAACACGCTACTGACGCCGTGCTCGCGGAGCCGGTCCATCCAGGCTTCGAGGTGATGGAGATCGACCTCGCGACCGACCAACCGGCCGGCGACCTTCAGCGGCTCGGACGCCACGGTTCCCTCGGCGACGGCCGAGGGGCGGAAGACTTCCTGCGCTTCGGGAAAGCCCTTGGGTCGCAAGCGACCGGCACTCTCGAAGGAGCAGTTGGACGCCTGGCGCGTGGCTGCGTCGCAAAGGACGCCGCCGTCGAGCGACAGCATGAGCCGGGCCGCCAGGTTGGGCGTCGACCCCACCACGGAGAACTCGCGGCGCCCGGGCGCGCCGAGGGTGCCGCAAAAAACGCGGCCCGTGGCCACGCCGATGCGACAGCGCCAGGCGTCGCGGCGAGCGTCGCGTTCGATATCGACGGAAGCCTCCACCGCCCGCGTCGCGCTGTCTTCCCTCGAGGCCGGCGGCAGCCCGAAAACGGCGAGCACCGCCAGCCCCTTGTCGTCGTGGGCGAAGCGGGTGATGTCGCCGCCGTGGCGGAACACCGCGGCCTGCACCGATGCGAAGGCCTTCTGCACTTCGGCCATGTCCGTGTCCGGCCCCCGCCCGCTGCGCACCTGGATGAAAGTGGTCGTCACCTCGCGGAACTCGCCGAGCCAGGACCGGTGGCCGGCATCGAGCTGGCGCAGCAGGGCAGCCGGAAGGTAGGCGCGCGCGGCATGGACATCGACCGCTGAGGGCCCCGGCCCGGTCGCGGAGGCGGGAGCGGCCTGGGGCGCGGCGGTGCGCAGGGTTTTGATCTCGTAGAAGCCGTCGCTCTCGACGGCCGCCACCGCATGAGCCGAAAGCAGGTTCCAAGCCGGTGCGGCCACGATGAGCCGTCCCCGCGACGACCTTTCCTCGGCCCGGCCCATTTCGTCGAGGGCCTTGCCGCTCAGCAGCAGTTGCAGGCGCCCCTGCACGCCGCCGAGGTGGGCCAGGCTGAACTCCCCCACCGAGAGGCCCGCCTTCAGCGGAAGCTCGTCGTCACGGTGGATCTCCAGGAGTTCCAGGCAGCAACGCGATGCCGACAGGGCGGAGTCTTCCATCGAGCGCGTCTCGGCCGGCCAGAAGGCGACCACCGAGTCTCCGGGGAAGGCGTGGGCGATCCCGCCGTAGCGGACGATGGCCTCGACCAGGACGGCAAAGGTGGCGTTGATGCGGTCGGCCAGCTTCTCGACGCCGTCGTTGCCCCTGGCCGCCATGCGCTCGGCAAAGGCCGACCAGCGCTCCACGTCGATCAGCGCCACGGCTCCGAGGGTTCGGGTGACCTCCGGGACCACGACGGGCCGCGGGTCCCTCAGCCGTGCTTCGAGCAGGGGCGAGACGTACCTCAGGTAGACTTCGTCCCCGGAAAGGACCGGGGCTTCTCGGGTATCCATAGGATCGAGGGCTCGAGAGTGTCGCCCGGCCCGAGTGTCCTCCCCGGCGCGACTTCGTGTAAGGGCGCCGGGGTCACCCGCCGGGATTCAGCGGGGCGGCCTTCGCAGGTCGGAGTAGCTGCGGCCGGGCTCATCGCCCGTAACCACGGGCAGGCCCCGCGGCGACCAGCCGGGGCAGGAGACGACCCCGTCCTGGTCTACCTCTCCATAGAACCCGCCGCGCATGTCCACCACGTTGGAAAAGCCGGACTCGGCCAGGATAGCGGCAGCTCGTGCAGAGCGTCCCCCGGCCTTGCAGGCGACAACCAAGGGACGATCAAGTTCAAAGTTGGCGAGGACTTCGCCAAGAAAGTTCGAGTTGGGCACGAGGCCATGGCCGGGTTCGAAATCCAGGAGAGGGATGTTGAAGGCGCCGGGGGCGTGGGCCTCCAGGTACTCGTCCACCGAGCGCACGTCCAAGTAGGCCCAGCCCTCGTCGATCAACGTCGCTGCCTCGTCGGGCTCCACTCTGCGGACCGCCATGGCACCGGACCCTAGGGCCATGGCCGAGGCCCGTCAACCGCCTGCCCCTCCCCCGGACAGGCGAAAGTCGTCGGCGAAGGACAGCACGACTCGGCGGGGGTCGCGAAAGCGAGGCGACAGTGGCGCCGGGCTGCGCTGCGGCTAGGATGGCGTGGCCGTGACTTCCCCGAATGCCCAGGGCCTGGAGGCCGTTCGCCTCGACAAGTGGCTGTGGGCGGCCCGCTTTTTCAAGACCCGTTCGCTGGCGGCGCAATCCATCGCCGCCGGCCACGTCAAGATCGCCGGGGCGAGGGCCAAATCGGCCCACTCCGTCAAGGTGGGGGAAGAATTCTCCATCTCCATAGGGCCTTACGTCCACGTCGTGGTGGTCCGGGCCCTGTCGGCGGTAAGGCGGGGAGCCCCCGAGGCTCGCCTCCTTTATGAAGAAACCGCTGCCGGCCTGGCCGCTCGGGAGTCCCTTGCCGCTACCCTCAAGGCCGGACGCGAGGGCTTCGTCCCCACCCCGGGCCGGCCCTCCAAGCGCGATCGACGCGATATCGACAGGTTCCGGGGTCGCTGAACTCCTCTCATTCCTGCCCTTCCCGCCTTTCCTTACGCGGGATAGGGTCGGACTAATCGATGACGGCCGGCGATCGACCGAAGGGGATCACCCCCCGGGGTCGGTCCGGCTCCAACTCCGTCAACTTTCTGACGTCCGTCGGCGAATTGTCGAGAATATTCGGCCGCTGCCCGCGTCTGAGGCCCCAGAGGAAACGACCCGATGGCCGACAATACAGCCAAGCTATTCGAACCTGACGCCCTGATGCCCGAACAGTACTTCGCCAGCCTCGGCAAGGAGGCCGGCGCCACCAACGAGCGTGGCCTCATGCTGGCCATCCTTCGCGACGCGGTCGAGTGCTACCAGAAGTACGCCCTGGCCCGCGATCCCCAGGGCGAAGACCTCCACCGCGACGCCGCCGAGTGGATCTACTCGAGCGACCGCGAGTGGCCGTTTTCCTTCGAAAATATCTGCGACGTGCTGGGCGTGAGCGCCGAGTACGTTCGCGTGGGCCTGGCCCCACTGCAGAGGCGAGCACCTCGCAAGATCCGCAAGTCCCCGCGCATCGTGGGACTGTCGGGTCGGCGACCGGCCAGCCGCAGCGAGGGCCACAATGAAGACATCGCCCTTGAGGCGGCTGTCTAGGACCAGGAACGACCGGTCGAGGGCGACATGGCGCAGGCCATGTCGCCCTCTGCTTTTGGATTTCTCGGCGGGTCGGCTAGGTTGCCGCCCCAATGAAAATCGGGATCACCAAGGAACTTCGCCCGGGGGAGAGGCGCGTCGCTCTCGTCCCGGAAAGCCTGAAAAAGCTCGGCCAGAAAGGGGTCACCTTCGTCGTTGAGGCGGGAGCCGGCCGCGAGGCGGGCTTCCTCGACGAGGAGTACCAGGCCCAGGGAGCCGCGATCCTCGCCGGCCGCGAGGACGTCCTCCAGCAGGCCGACACCCTGGTCCAGGTCAACGTGCCCGAGCCGGCCACCATCGTCGGCCTGAAGAAGGGTGCCGCTTCCATCAGCCTCCTCTTCCCCCTGGTCCAGCACGACATCGTCCGCGCCCTGCGCGACGGCGGCATCACCGCCATCGCCCTCGACCGCATCCCGCGCACCACGCTGGCCCAGTCGATGGACGTGCTCAGCTCGCAGGCGACCGTGGCCGGCTACCGCGCCGTCGTCACCGCGGCCCACCACCTGCCCAAGCTCTTCCCCCTGTTCATGACGGCCGCCGGACGCATCGAGCCCGCTCGCGTCGTCATCCTCGGCGCCGGCGTGGCCGGGCTCGTCGCCATCGGCATCGCCCGTCGCCTCGGCGCGGTGGTCGAGGCCTACGACGTGCGCGCCGTCGTGAAGGAACAGGTCGAGAGCCTCGGCGCCACCTTCATCGACGTCGGCGTCGCCGCCGACGCGCAGACCGCCGGCGGTTACGCCAAGGAAGTCAGCGAGGACTTCCAGCGCCGCGCCAACGAAGTCATCGCCACGCACCTCGAGAAGGCCGACGTCTGCATCACGACGGCGCTGATCCCGGGACGTCCCGCGCCCCGCCTGGTGACGGCCGAAATGGCCCGCCGCATGCGCGCGGGATCGGTCATCGTGGACCTGGCCGCCGAGCAGGGCGGCAACTGCGAACTGACGCGCCCCAACGAGACCATCACCGACTCGGGCGTCCTCATCGCCGGCCCGACCAACCTTCCGAGCGACGCTGCGCGCGACGCCAGCCAGATGTTCTCGCGCAACGTCGAGAAGCTGGTCCTCTACCTCCTCAAGGAAGGCCGCCTCGACATCGACTTCAGCAAGGAGATTGTCCGGGGTTCGGTCGTCACCCATGAGGGGAGCATCGTCGATACCCAGGTAGCCGAGGCCGTCGGCGCCTGAGCGCCCGCTGATACAGGGAGCCTTCCATGACTCACGAGATGTTCCTTGGCCTGTACGTCTTCGTACTGGCCGCCTTCGTCGGATACGGCACGATTCGCGGCGTACCGCCCCTGCTGCACACGCCCCTGATGGCGTTCACGAATGCGATCTCCGGCATTTCGCTGGTGGGTTCCATCGTGGCCGCCGGCGCCGAGAAGACCAACTTCACCACGGTGCTCGGCTTCATCGCCGTGCTGGCCGCCAGCATCAACGTGGTCGGCGGCTTCCTCATCACCGACCGCATGCTGAAGATGTTCCGCAAGCGCGGACCGGCCAAGGCTGAGGTCAAGAAGTGAGCACCTGGGCCGAACTCCTCTATTTCATCGCCTCGGTCCTGTTCATTCTCGGAATCCGCGGCCTGACCAGCGCCGAGACCGCGCGCCGCGGCGTGCTCTACGCCGAAATCGGCATGGCGGCCGCCGTGGCGGGAACCTTCCTCCACCCGGACATCGTCGGCTACCGCTGGATCCTGATCCCGGCCGGCATCGGCTCGGCCATCGGCATCGCCATGGCGGCGCTGATCCCGATGACCAAGATGCCCGAGCGCATCGCGCTCTCGCACGCCTTCGGCGGCCTGGCGGCCGCGCTGGTCGGTGTGTCCGAGTATTACCTGTACCAGGCGGGCCTGGCGCACCACGAGTTGTCCCACGGCACGATGGGCGCCCTCGGCTTCGAGGTGCTCTTCGGCGGGCTCACGTTCACGGGCAGCCTCATGGCCTTCGGCAAGCTCCAGGGCTTCATCCCCAGCCGCAACATCACTTACCCGTACCAGAACCAGTCGAACATCGGCATGTTCATCGCGGCGGTGGTGATCCTGGTGGTGCTGACCATCTTCCCCGGCGCCCAACCGCTGTTCTACCTGATGTTCTTCGTGGCGATGGCCCTTGGCGTGCTGATGGTCATCCCCATCGGCGGCGCCGACATGCCGGTGGTGATCTCGCTGCTCAACTCGTACGCGGGCCTGGCGGCCTCGGCCACGGGCTTCGCCCTCGAGAATAACGTGCTCATCATCGCGGGCGCCCTCGACGGCGCCTCGGGCTTCATCCTTTCGGTGGTGATGAGCCGCGCGATGAACCGCTCCTTCGGCAACGTGCTGTTCGGCGCCTTCGGCCAGGGCGACGGCAGCGGGGCCGCCGCCATCGGCGCGGACGGCGCCGAAGTGCGCGAGGCCACCGTCGGCGACGCCGCCATGCTGCTGTCGAGCGGCACCAAGGTCATCGTGTGCCCCGGCTACGGCATGGCCGTGGCCCAGGCCCAGCACGCCGTCCAGAAGATGGCCGAACTGCTCGAGAAGGAAGGCGTCGAGGTCAAGTACGCCATTCATCCGGTGGCCGGCCGCATGCCGGGCCACATGAACGTGCTGCTGGCCGAGGCCAACGTGCCCTACGACTCCCTGAAGGAGCTCGAGGAGATCAACGACGAGTTCGCCGACGCCGACGTGGCCCTGATCGTCGGCGCCAACGACGTGGTGAACCCCGCCGCCAAGCACAACCCCCAGAGCCCCATCTACGGCATGCCGGTGCTCAACGCCGACCTCGCCAAGACCTGCATCGTGCTCAAGCGCAGCATGAACCCCGGGTTCGCCGGCATCGAGAACGAGCTGTTCACGATGCCGAACACCGTGCTCGTCTTCGGCGACGCCAAGGACACGATCGACAAGATCAACGAGGCCCTGAGCTGAGCCGCAGCGGAAGGACCGGGCAGGGAAGGCCGTGAAGATCGACGCCCCCCTGCTCGGTTCCTCGCTCTCGGTCGCGGCCGGCCTCGCCCGCGCGCACGCCGACGCCGGCTTCGACGGCGTCTTCACCTTCGACGGCCCCCACGATCCCTTCGCCTCGCTCGCGCTTGCCGCCGAGCACACGAGCCTCGACATCGCCACCGGCGTTGCCATCGCCCTGGCGCGCAGCCCGATGACGGTGGCCCAGACTGCGCACGACCTGCACACCTTCAGCGGCGGACGCTTCACCCTTGGCCTCGGCTCCCAGGTAAGGGCCCACGTCGAGCACCGCTTCTCCATGCCGTGGACCAGGCCGGTCTCGCGCCTGAAGGAGTATGTTGCCGCGCTGCGCGCCATCTTCGCGTGCTGGAACGACGACGCGCCGCTGCGCTTCGAGGGAGAGTTCTACAGCCACACGCTGATGCCGCCCCTGCTGCGACCTTCGCCCTGTCCTCACAGCGCGCCGCCCATCCTGCTGGCCGGTGTGGGCCGGCCCATGCTGGAGGCGGCGGGCGAGGTGGCCGACGGCTGCGTGCTGCATCCCTTCCATTCGCGAGCCTGGCTGCAAGCGCTGGCGCTGCCGGCGATCGCCGCGGGACAGTCGCGGTCGGCGCGCACCGGATCTTTCGAGGTGACGGCCCAGGTCCTCGTCATCACCGGCGCCACCGAGGGCGAGATGACGGCAGCCCGTGAAGCGGTGAGGGCCCAGATCGCCTTCTACGCGTCCACGCCCGCCTATCGCGGCGTGCTGGACGCCGAAGGCCTCGGCGACCTGCAGGCGGAGCTTCGCCGCATGACCAAGGAGGGGCGCTGGAGCGAACTCGGCAACCTCGTCGACGACGACATGCTGGGGCGCTACGCCGTCACGGGCGAACCCGCCGCCGCAGGCCGCGAACTGCGGCGCCGCTACGACGGCATCGCCGCCCGCATCGCCCTCGCCACCCCCATGCTCCTCGCCCCTGCAACGTTGCGAGCCCTCGTTGACGGGTTCCGTTCGAACGAAGGCGGGATCGGCGCGGCCTGACTTCGCTGCGGCGCCCGCGCCGGCTTCCCCTGCTCCGGGTACGGGCGTACGGTGGCGCAGGAAGGACATCCGCCGGTGGCAGATCCAAGGGAAAGCGAACGTCGCCATGTCACGGTGATGTTCGCCGATGTGTCGGGATTCACCGCCATGGCCCGTGCCATGGACCCCGAGGACGTCGCCGAGCTGATGAACGCCTGCCTCGGCATCCTCGAGAGGACCGTCGTCGAGCATGGCGGCCACGTGGACAAGTACATCGGGGACTGCGTGATGGCGCTGTTCGGCGCTCCCGCCGCCATGGAGGATGCGCCGCGCCAGGCGGTGAACGCCGCCATCGTCATGCTGAAACGCATCGCCGAGTTCACTGGCGAGCGCGGCATCGCCGACCGCGTGGACGTCCACGTGGGCATCAACACAGGCCTCGTCGTGTACGGCGACATCGGCGGCGCCTCCGCCCGCGACACCACCGCCATGGGCGACACCGTCAACATCGCCTCCCGCCTGAGGGACGTGGCCGGGACCCAGTGCATCTACGTTGGGCCGCAGACTCGCCACGAGACGGCCGCCGATTTCCGCTATCGCCGCGTCCTCGCCCTGCAGCTCAAGGGCGTCGGCGGCAACTACGACGCCTGGGAAGTGCTGTCGCGCGACCCCCAGCGGCATCGATCGCTCGCAGGCGAGTCGGGCCCCGGCCTGGCCTCGCCCCTGGTCGGCCGCGACGAAGCCCTCGCCGCCATCGAACGCGCCGCCCGCCGTCTCGAAAGCGGCAGCGGCGCGGTCCTGGCCTTCACCGGCGAAGCGGGAATCGGCAAGTCGCGACTCTTGCTCGAGATGCGCCGTTCTTCGCACGTGGCCGAGGCCTTGTGCCTGGAGGGGCGCGCCCTGCGCATCGGCGAGTCCCGCGGGCTGAACGCCTTCGCCGATCTGCTGCGCTGCTGGGCGGATCTGCGGACCGGACTCGTCCCCGACGAACAGCGCGCGCAGGTCCTGGCGGGCCTGCGCGCGCTGTTCGGGGACAGCACCCCGGAGGTCTACCCCTTTCTCGCCGTCCTGGCGGGATTCCCGCTGGCCTCCGAGGACGCCCGCCGCGTCGAGGGCATCGACGGCGAGGGCATGCAGCGGCTGATCACCCGCAACCTCCTCGAGCTCCTCCAGCGACTCTCGGCGCGCGTTCCCCTCGTCGTGATGTTCGACGACCTGCACTGGGCGGACCAGTCCACCCTCGATCTCCTCCTTCGCCTTCTCGGAACGATGGAGCACCACCCCATCCTCTTCGTCCTGGCCATGAGGCCGGACGTGGACAGTCCCTCAACGGCCTTCGTGCGCACGCTCCGCAGCCGCCACCCGGACCGCTTCGTGCAAGTCCCACTCGAGCCCCTGGACCCCAAGGCCAGCAGCGAACTGCTGAGGGAGCGCATCTCCTTCGACGAGCGCCCCGACCAGACCCGGCGCGCGATCCTGTCGCGAGCCGAGGGCAATCCTTTCTTCATCGAGGAGATCATCCGTTCCCTGGTCGATGTGGGGGCGATCCGCCACACGCCCGAGGGACTCCGGGTGACCGGACAACTTTCCGGCGTGGAAGTGCCGGGAACCGTCCAGGAACTCGTGATGGATCGCGTCGATCGGCTTCCGCCCGCCGTGCGCGAGGTGCTGCAGTCGGCCTCGGTGGTCGGACGCCGTTTTCCCGTGCGGATCCTGCAGGCGGTCGCGTGCCCCGACGGGGCCGGCGACAGCGCCCTCCAGGACGCCCTCGCGGACCTCGAGCGGCGCGGCTTCCTCGAACGTTCGCCCTCGGGCGCCGACCACGACTACGCGTTCAAGCACGCCCTCGCCCACGAAACCGTCTACGAAGGCATCCTGCGCCGCAAGCGGCGCGAGATGCACCTGGCGGTCGGGCGCATGGTCGAGGAGATGTTCGCCGAGCAGTTGCACTCGCACTACGCGTCGCTGGCCTATCATTTCAGTCGTGCGGAAGACTGGCCGAAAGCGTCGCACTACCTGCTGAAGGCCGGCGACGAGGCGGCCCGCTCCGCCGCCTCCAACGAGGCGCTGCGATGCTTCGCGGAGGCCGCCAGTATCCACGACCGCCTTCACGGCGAGGGGACGAGGCCGGAAGAGCGTGCCGAGATCGAGAAGAAGATCGGGCTGGCCTGCCTGGGCAAGGGGGACCTGCCCGAGGCCCTCGACCACATCGACCGTGCCCTGGCCCTGCTCGGCTATTCCACTCCGAGTGGACGGCTGCACGTGCTGTGGCGCCTCGGCGCGGACCTGGCCGCCATCGTGCGACACCTCTACCTGTCGCCGGCGACCGCCCGGAAACGCGAACCGCCCGCGCTCGTCGCGGCCATCACCGAGCTCTGCTTCCACAAGGGCAAGGCCCAATCCACGACCGCGCCCCAAGGCTACGTCCTCAGCATGCTGCCGGCGATCCGCGCCGTGGGAGCCTGGGACTTCCGCGGCATCGAGCACGCCTGCGGCGTGTACTCCGCCGGAGCGGCTCTCTTCGCGTGGTCGGGTCTCTCGTTCCGCATCGCTCGCCGCCTGTCGAGGGCGGGAAGCGCCCTGGTCTCCACGGTTCCCGACTCCGTGATCCACGGCACGATGCGCTTCGTCGCGTACTACCTGGAGGGAGACTGGGCCGAGGCCAACACCCTTCCCGAAAGCCTCGTGGACGACGCGCTTCGCTACGGTGCATTCTGGGAGGTGAACACCTACCTCGGCATGCACTGCGAGCGCCGCATCCATCAGGGCCGCCTGCTCGAAGGCGCGGCCGTGATCCAGCGCCTCGAAGAGATCGGCGACCTCTACGGGTACGAATTCTCCCATACCAACGTCTGCGCGATGCGCACCTTCCTGCATTTCCAGGCCGGCCATTTCGACCTCGCGCTCGAAGCCGTCGAGCGTTACTACGAGGTCTGCAGCGAGGAGGCGCTGATCCTGCTCGCCCTCGGCACGCGGGCCCGCGTCCTGCTCGCCCTCGGGAGGGACGACGCGGCGACCTCGGCCATCGAACAGGGCGAAAGGCTGGCACGCGCCATCGGCCGCCAGGCCGCGCCCTACCACCTCGCGCCTCTGCGACTGGCGCGGCTCGAGCACGACATCCTGCGCCTGGAGAAGGCAGCCGACGGGGAACGGCGCCTGCTCGAGCGCGCCGTCGCCGCCAGTCGGCGCCTCGCTCTGGGTGCCGTGGCGCGGATCGCGCGGGACCGTCCTGCCTGCTACCGCGCAGTGGCGCGCCTGGAGTGGAACCGCGGGCGCCGCCCCGCAGCCCTGGACTGGTGGCGTCGAGCGATGCGCGAAGCGAAGGCCCTCGGTGCGCTCCCGGAACTGGCCCGCGCCTATCGCGAAGTTGGCGAGCGCCTGCTCGCCGAGGGAGACACCACGCTTCGCGTCGATGGCTACGGTGCCGAAGAGATGCTCGAGCGTGCCATCGAGTTCGAAGCGCGCGTGGAGGACGAGTGGCGCCAAAGCACGGGCGACGCGACGCCGGAGGCCCTCTCCGCGTGACCTCCGCTCCGCTGCGGCGCCACGCCGTCGCCCTGGTCCTGGTCGCCGCTTCGGGCTGGCTCTGTGCCCAGGCCTATCCCGACCGCGGGGCCAGCGAACTGGCCTGGGTGGCGCTCGTGCCTTTCCTCGTGGTCCTACGCGGAGCCACGCCCGCGGCATGCGCCTTTGCGGGCCTCGTGTGGATGCTGGTCTTCGCGTGGGGCATCAACGACTGGTTTCCGCGAGCCGTCGCGCGTTATCTCGACCAGCCGCTCGCGGTCGGCCTCCTGTTTTTCCTCGGTGTCACGATCGGAAGCGCGGCGCCGGCGTCGATGCTCTTCGCCTCCCTCTACGGCCGCTGGGGCAGGCGGGCCTGCGCCCTCGCGCCGGCCGCGGCGGCGGCCACCTGGGTGGGCACCGAGTTCCTCCGAGCCCGCCTGCTCGGGGATCCGTGGGGTCTTCTCGGTTACTCGCAAGCCTCTCGACCAGCCTGGATCCAGATCGCCGACCTTGCCGGCGTCTATGGCGTCGGGTTCGTCGTCCTGCTGGTCAACGCCGTGCTGGCAGAGTTTCTCGTCGCGGCGGCGGGAACCGGGCCCCGCCGCCGCGTGCTCGCCACCGGACTTGCCACCCTCGTGATCGTCCCGGGCCTCACCCTCGCCTACGGCGATTGGCGCCTGCGCGATTTCGCACAAGTGGACGGGCAACGGACCCTCGACGTGACCCTGGTACAGGGCAACCTCGCGCTGGAAGACCAGTGGCTACCGTCGATGCAAAAGGCCAACCTGGACCGCTACCTCGAACTCACCCGGGAGGCCCTGGTCGATGCAGATGCGAATCTCGTAGTGTGGCCGGAGAACGCGGTGACCTTCTTCCTCCAGGATTCCCCGCAGCGGCGCGCGTCGATCGCCGAAGTGCTGGAACCGTCCGGCTCGATGCTCGTCGCCGGTGGCCCCCACGCGGTCCGCGGCCCCGACCCGGTCTACTACAATTCGGCCTACCTCCTCGGCAGCGACGGCGCGATCCGTGCCCGCTACGACAAGCAGAGGCTCCTGCCCTTCGGCGAGTTCCAGCCGACGCGGGTCCTCGGACTCGTGGCCAGCCGCTTCGACGTCGTGCGAGAGTTCAGCCCCGGAGCCGACGCGGCGACGACGCTGGACCTGGGCGGAATCCTCCTCGGCGTCGTGATCTGCAACGAAGCGATGTTCCCCGAGCCGGCTTCCGAGCGGGCGGCCGCCGGTGTCCAGGCCCTCCTGGTGCTCACCAACGATTCCTGGGTCGGCGAGCGCAACTTCGCGGACCAGGCCCTCCACAAGGCGATGCTGCGCGCGGTGGAGCAGCGGCGCTGGATGGCGCGGTCCTCCACGTCGGGACCTTCGGCCATCGTCGATGCCGGCGGCCGCATCGTCGCGCGCAGCGGACATGGAGAGGCTGCTGTCCTTCGCGGTCGCATCGCCCTGCTCGAAACGCCGACGGTCTACGCGGCCGTGGGCGATGCCTTCGCGTGGCTCTGCGTGGCAGCCGCGGGCGTCCTCGCGGTGCGCCGGGAGACCGGCGGGGACACCGTCGCATGACGGCGTCCGGTGCACCGGGCGCGTCCCGGCTGGAACGACTGGCGGAGGAGAACGGATTCGGCGTCCGCCGCGCCGACGGCAGCACCTTCGGGGCGGCGAGCGCGGCTTTCGTCGTCACGCTGCATTCGGACCGACTTCCGCGCGTGATGGCCGCAGGCGCCTCGCCGCTTCGGCTCGGGGAGGCGTGGATCGCCAGCGACTTCGACCTCGAAGGCGACATCTTCGCGGCAATGGAGACGTTGCACAGCCTGGAAGCGGCGTCGCCCCCGGCGTGGCTGCGCGTACTCGGCGCAATGCGCCGCCTCCTGCGCCCCTGGCGGGACGCGGGCCGGGACATCTCCTCCCACTACGACCTGCCGTCGGCTTTCTTCGAGACCTTTCTCGACACGCGCCTGGTCTACACCTGCGCGTACTATCGCCATGCCGACGCCGGCCTCGAGCAGGCCCAGCAGGACAAGCTCGACCTCGTCTGCCGCAAGCTCCGCCTGGCACCGGGCCAATCCTTCCTCGACCTGGGTTGCGGATGGGGAGCCCTGGCCTGCTGGGCGGCCGCGAACTACGGCGTTCGCGCCCACGGCGTCACCCTGTCCCGCGAGCAGGCCGACTGGGCCGTCGCCGCCGTCGGGCGCGCCGGTCTCGGCGACCGCGTGACCATCGAACATGGCGACTACCGCCACCTCCCGCCGGGGAGGCGCTACGACAGGATCGCGGCGGTGGGCATGATCGAGCATCTCGGACGGGCCGGGCACGCGACGCTGTTCGGCACGGTCCGCAGCCTGCTGCCCGGCGACGGCCTCTTCCTGAACCACGGCATCACGATGCGCGGCGGCGCTTCGTGGTCGAGCGAGATGGAGTTCCTTCACCGGTACGTGTTTCCCGGCCTGGACCTCGTGGACGCAGCTACCACGCTGCAGGCCATGGAAGCGGAAGGACTCGAAGTCCTCGACGTCGAGAACCTGAGGCCCCACTACGCGCGCACCACCAAGGACTGGGCCACGCGGCTGTGGGCCAGGCGTGCGGAGGCTTCCGCGATCGCGGGAGATCGTGCCTGGAGGACGTGGGTGGCCTACCTCGCGGCGGCCTCGATCGCGTTCCGCAACGGATGGATCGGCCTTCACCAGGTTGTCGCTCGTCCGGCAGGTCTCCGCGACGACGGCGTAGATCCGCAACTCCGCGACCGGATCTACGCCGGGGCGGTCACTTCTGTTTCAGGTACCAGTACCACGTCAGCCCGATCACCACTGCGGCCAGCAGCCAGAGCACGCTGAGCCCGCCGCCTGTCTCGCCTACGGGCGGCGGCGGGGGAGGAGGAGGAGGTGGTGGTGTGCCTTTGCGCGGGCCGGTGAACTGGTTCGCCTCTCCGCGCGACTTCACGCAGGCCGAACCCTTGGCGCAGGGTTGGGCGGCGGAACAAGGCGCGCCCTCGGCGTCGTCGCAACGACCGCTTCTCGGGAGAATCCCGGGGCCGACGCCGGAAATCATGCGGTGGGCGACCGCGAAGTAGCGGACACTGTCCAGGCAGATCTCGCTGCCGCCGGGACAAACCGAGATGCGCAGCACCGAGGAGTTCTTGTCGGTGTCGCCGCTGAGGACCAGCTCGCTCTGTGTCGAGGAAGGATCGACGATGAAATTGGGCGGCTCGGCGAAGACCTGGCCGTTCAGGTTGAAGGACTGCACGGCGTGGGCGTCGGTGGGCGGGATGACGATCGCCGTCGCCCCGCCCTTGAAGGCCGGCAGCGTGGTGGCCGCCAGGACCTGCCTGGTGTCGCAATCGGTGTCGCCGTCCTCGCAGTCCTCGTTGGGATTGCCTTGGCGGCGGATGAGATCGCGCCATCCCATCGGGATGAGAATGCTCCCGTCGATGTCCACGGCGAACTTCAGCTGGTCTTTTCCACTGAGGCAGGGTCGGGGTTGCACGCCCGGCTTCGGCTCACAGAACTTGGAGAACTCGTTGATGGCAGGAAGCCCGGTGAGGGATTCCACCTCGTTCCACGTAGCGAGGCCGACCGGAGGAGTGATCTTTTCGATGCAGACCGACAGGTCGCCGGCGGGACTCGACGAACAGTGCTGGGCGGGGTCCGCCATCCAGCAGGGGACATCTTTGCCGGCCGGCGACACAGCAAGGCGCAGGGGGCCGGTGCGGTACACTTTCGGATCCGGAGTGGGAATGACCTTGGTCCAGGGAGGATTGCCCTCTCCCGCATAACTAGGGACCGTGAAACGCAGGAGGTGTTCGGTCGTGGAAGGGTTCTCGGCGACGACGTCCACCTCGGCGCAATACGTGACGGGAATGTTCGCCGAGCACTTGCCGGCATTCCACTCGCTGCCGTCGGCTTCCTTGCAGCTCGCGCGAAGGACGAGCAGGGTCTTCTCACCGTTGGAACCGGCAGGAGGGAAATAAGCGATGGTGACCGCGTCGGCGTTCGAAAACGAGGTGGGACCGGTAAGAGTCCTGACGGCACCCGGCAGGAGGAAGGGCGAATCGATGCCGCCGAGGAAGCCGGGGTTGGAAGCAGGGCCCGGCGGAGGCGGGTTGCAGGCCGCCTCCGAGCGAAGTGTCAGGCCCGCGCCGAGCAGGACCCCGGCGGCGGCGAACGCGAAGACGACACGGGAGTTGGGGAACATGGGGTTCACCTCCATGCCGACGCGGCGGCGCCGGCCAGCGGGCGGCGAGGCCCGGACCAAAGGCCGGGCGATCTCGAAGCAGCTCGCGGTCGCACGCGACCTCGAGTCGGGATCGAGGCTACCCATCCGACCCGGCCCCCGCAAGGGAGGCGGCCCGATAGTGCGCAACGCGACGTGACCTTGCTCACCCCGGCCTGGCGCCGGGAGACCTCTCACCCGTGATTGCCCCGGCAAGGCCGGCAACGAGAAGGCCGATCACCGCACCGGTGACCGTGTTCCACGCCATTCAAGGCGGGCCGCACAGGGGATTGCCAAGAGAGACGACGCCGAGAGGCAGCATGGCCAGCACCCCGCAAAGCGGGCCGCGGACCCACCACGTCGCCGGCACCGACGTGAGGCCGACCAGCAGCCCGATCAACGCCCGCGCCAGGTGCCAGGCCAGCACGACAGTGCCGCCGTCCAGGTAGAAGTAGTCCCACTTCTCCCGGGAGGGACCATGAAACAGGGACGGCACCCAGCCCAGCAGCAGGCCAAGCAGGATACAGCAGGTCGTGTAGGAGAGGCGTGGCATGATCGAGTCTTGGCCCCCGCGACCCTGCCCCACGCCCGCCGCTGTCGCCAACCTCCCCAAAACCCGGGACAGGTACAGGTTTCCGTTCCGGAAACCTGTACCTGTCCCGGGTTTCTATCTTGGAGGGCGGGCGTCTCCGCAGCGCAGCGAGGACTAGCCCGTGCGCATGCCCCGGCGCCCGACCGAGCGAGACATCCCGACCGAGCGCGACATCAGAAGAATTGTACCTGTCCCCTTTTTCGCGGGGAGATGGGGACGGTGTATGTTTCCCTGGCGATGCGCACTGGTGAACCGAAACGGCCGCGACGACGGCGATGGCTCCTGCTCCTCGCCTCGCTTGTGCTCGCCGCTCCCGCCGAGGCGGGATCTCCGGAGCGCGGCGCTGAGATCTTCGCGCTCGCCGCCGGCTGCGGCTGCCACAGCATGAACGACGGGCCGGTCGGGGCCGGCGGCAAGGCCATCGAGACTCCCTTCGGCACCTTCTACGGTTCCAACATCACGTCCGACCCGGAAACCGGCATCGGCGCGTGGACCGACGAAGAGATCGATGCGGCGATCCGCGGCGGCCGGGTGCGAGGCAAGGGAGCCGAAGCGCCCGTGATGCCCTACCCTCTCTACGCCGGCATGAGCGACGGCGACGTCGCCGACCTCATCGCCTTCCTGAGGACACTGCCCGCGGTGCGCAAGGAGAACCGTCTCCACGAAGGCGAACTCCCGTTGGCACGCTGGGCCTACGAGGCCTGGCAGTTTCTCTTCTTCCGCCCCGGGCCGGCGCCGGCCACGGCGCCCGCCGAAGGCATCGAACGCGGCCGCTACCTCGCCGACCACATCTCCATGTGCACCGACTGCCACACGCCCCGGAACATGTTCGGAGCCATCGACTGGTCGATGTACCTGGCCGGAACCGCCGAAGGCCCCGGCGGCGAGACCGTCCCCAACATCACGCCCCACGAAACCGGCATCGGCGAGTGGGACACAGCCGACATCGCGAGTCTGCTGAAGACCGGCATGTTCCCCAACTTCGACAACGTGCAGGGCTCGATGGGCGATGCCGTTGACGGCGTCGGCGGCGGCCCAGGCTACAAGGACGCACCTGAGGCCGACTGGCACGCCGTAGCCGACTACCTCCGG
This sequence comes from Binatia bacterium, assembly GCA_046260515.1. GTDB lineage: Bacteria > Desulfobacterota > Binatia > UBA1149 > CAITLU01 > DATNBU01. The sequence continues at coordinate 11,914 of JBHEPB010000184.1, read as the reverse complement.
ACCGTCCCCCCGATTGACAACAAGCTGGACGACGAATAGCCGTCAGCCGAACAAGGACAAGGACAAGGAGAATCCCATGCGAAACCTGAACATCACCGGAGCAGTGCTGGCGACGATGCTGGCCGGAGCGGGTTGGGTGTACGCCGACAGCGAGGGCAAGCTGCCCGCCGGCCCCATCCACGACCGCCACGAATTGATGGAAGAGATCGGCGATAACGCCAAGATCATCGGCGACGCCCTGAAGAGCGGCCAGCTCGAGCCCGTCGGCCCGGCCGCCGAGAAGATCCACGCCGCCTCTGCCAAAGCGGTGGCCCTTTTTCCCAAGGGCAGCACCCACCCCAAGTCGCGCGCCAAGCCCGAAATCTGGGACAACTGGGAGAAGTTCGAAACGCTGAGCAAGGACTTCGAGACCGCGGCCGGCGAGCTCGCCGCGGCCGCGAAGAGCGGCGGCGACGTGAAGGCCGCCGCCAACACCATGTTCGGCACGTGCAAGAGCTGCCACGACGACTTCCGCAAGCCCGAGGAGAAGAAGGGCGCGACGAAGTCCTGACAGCGCCGGCGCCGGTGGAACGCGAGACCTTCGCGAGATGGAAGAGAACCTCGACACCACCACCCGTCTCAGCCGCGACGACATGAAGCGGCTGATGTCGCGGCGCGACGGCCCCGGCCTCGCGCGCTTCGCCGCCCAATCGGCAGCCTTCGTCGCGCTGTCGGCGGCCGCCCTGCACCTGGCGGCCGCCGGCGCGACGACGGCCGCGGCCCTGGTCGTGGTGGCCGACGGCCTCGTGCTCCTCACCTTCTTCGCGTCGATGCACGAGGCCGGCCACGGTACCGCCTTCGCCACGCCGTGGATCAACAGGGCCGTCACCTGGATCTCAGCGCTGCTGATGCTGCAGTCACCGACCTTCTTCCGCGAGTTCCACTTCGAGCATCACCGCCGTACTTCCGATCCCCACGGCGATCCGGAGATCTCGGGAGCACCCGGCGTCCTCGGTCCCTGGCCCGCCAATCCTTTGCTGTACGTCGCCCAGGCCGCTGGCCAGCACCTGATGGTCGGCAAGGCGATGTTCACGCTGGGCGCGGCCCTGCTTCCGCAGAGCATCTCCTTCGATCGCTACTTCCCCTTCGTGAGGCCGGCCCTGCGGTCGCGCGTCGTGTGGGAGAGCCGCGTCGTCACGCTGCTGCTCGCGGGCGTCTGCTGGCTGGGATGGACGAGCGTGCCGGGCTTCGGATGGCTGCTGCTCGCGTGGCCGCTCGCCCACCTCGCCCTCGGACTGTTCGTGATGCCCGAGCACACGGGACTGCCCACCGACGGCAGCCAGATCCACCGCACGCGCAGCATCCGCAGCAACGCTCTCGTGCGCTGGGCGATGTGGAACATGCCCTACCACGCCGAGCACCACGCCTTCCCGGCCGTCCCGTTCCACGCCGCCCCCGACCTGAGCCGGCGAATCGAAGCGGACCTCGAACACCAGGTACCCGGCTACCTCGCCTTCCACGCCGAAGCTTTGCGCCGCTCGTTCGCGTCCTGGTTCATCGTGTAGCGGAGGGGGAGGCGCTTGGGGCCGCCGAAGAAGGTGGCCAGCGTATACTCCGGGGTGCCGTCCAGCTCGAGGGACTCGAGGCGGGGAAGCAGCTCGCGCAGGACATCAGCGGGCGGGAGACCACTGGGTGCCAGCGTGCTTCGTCGGCGTAGGACCTTGGGGGTCCACGAACACCGCTCCGGGATTCGTCGCCAGGCTTCCGATCGCCTCGCTCGAGCCCTTCCCTATCCTCCCGGAGTTCGAGGACCGCTCGTGGCGGTCAGCCGATCTCGGGATCCTTGTCGTCGGTTGCCGTCTCGTCAGCAGCGGCCGTGTCGGTATCGGTTGCCTCGGTCCCGTCGGGGTTGGCCGACTTGGCAGCCTGGTTGGCTTCCTTGCGGGCGGTGCGGCGGGCAATCCGGGCCCTTTCGCGCTGGGCTTTCTCGAAGGCGTAGTTTTTCGGTCTAGGCATCGCATCCCTCCTGGCCTCCCGCCGGGGCTCGTGGCTCCCGTGGGCGGCGGCGCTGATGCGGCGCATGCGGCGCGGCCGGCGGCCACCCCTTGCGCAATTCGCCGTCAGTGGCCCCCAAAGATCACGAGGAGGCCGCGTAGTCGACCGCCGCGGCTGCGGGCTTGCCCCGAGGCTGGAGGCCGGGCGGATGTGGGAACTCCGAGCGTCTTCCGCTAAAAGCCCCGGCGTTCGGCGGACAAGCACCGCCGGCACGGAGAGAACCTGCATGATCTACCCGTGGTTCGCTTCCTCGTGCTCGCGACAGCAAACCGCCGCGCTGGCGCTGCTGCTGTCGATCCCTGGCGCAGCGATGGCCGAACCGGCGACGGCGCCGGCTGTCCAGTCTCCGGCGTCGCACGAGCGGCCCCCGTTGACCGAGAACTCGACCCTGGCCGAGTGGAAGGCGGCTACCGGTGCGGAGCGCTCGCGCCTGGCCGTGGCGCTGTCGCGCAAGCGCCTCGGTCCCGGCGCCGCGGACCTCACCGTCGCCACGGCGGCCATGGAAATCACCGGCTGCGTTTCGGCCACCGCGGGCGACTCGCGCTTCCAGGCCTGGACCGTGGAGCCCACCGCCGCCACCTGCCTGTCGGCGCCGGAATACCCGGGCGATTGAACGTCCCCGCGCGCAACCCGCTCCACGAACGAGGCCCCGCCGCATCCCGGGAAGGATGCGACGGGGCCCGATCAGACAACGAAGAGGCGGGACTCGGTCAGAGTTGGCCGCTGTCGTAGAGCCCGCTCCAGAACTCGCACTCGGCGCGGCGGAAATCCTTGGAAAGAGCCAGGGGCGAGTCCAGGCGCTGCACCTTCCAGTAGCGGGGTTTGAAGCGCGGCCAGCGCTTCAACTTGGGGATCCTCGGCTTGCCCGTCCTCGCGAACGAGGTCCAGAACTGCTGGACCAGGTTGCCCACCGACACGTCGGTCGGCGTCGGCGGGGTAGTGGAACCGAACACGTAGGCGATCTCCAGGCCGTGGAAGGCGCCAAGATCGAGGAACGAAATGAAAGGGAGCGGCGGAACCCGCGAGAAGATGTAGGCAAAGGCGCGGTTGCGCTTGCGCGCATAACGCGAGGCCACGTCGTAGGTGGAACAGACCAGCGACGAGTCGCCGAACACGCGGATCAGCGCGTCGCGCGGCGACGGGAATCTGTTGACGGGATAGAGGGCCTCGATCTCGGCAGCGTTGGCGCCGAATCGCGAGACGAGTTCGGCCGAATACTCGGCACCGGAAAGCTCCGGCGAGCCGATGAAGAACAGCGTGCCTTCGTCGGAGTTGGCGCCGAGGATCCACGGGACCTTCGGCAGGTCGCCGCGGTCGAGGGTGACTCGGGGATGCTCGGCCAGGAAGCCGCCGTCCACGCTGAGTCCAAGGTTGGTGCCCTCGCCCACCAGCGCAACCAGAGGCCCGGCATCGAGAAGGTCGGCCGTCGGCACCGCCCTCATGCAGGCGAGGCGGTCGGGGGCCGCGTCGCAGCCGACAGCCTCGGCCAGGACGTCGGCCGCCGCGGACGCGTTCTCGCCGGACTGCACACCCACCGAGCAGCCGCCGCTCTGGCTGATCGCGCGGTGGAAAAGCCCGGCGCTGCCGGGCGACATCACGTGCGCGCACACGTCGAAGGATCCGGCCGACTCGCCGAAGATGGTCACGTTGTTCGGGTTGCCGCCGAAGGCCGCGATGTTGTCCTGCACCCACTGCATCGCGAGGCGCTGGTCGAGGAGACCCTGGTTGCCGGCGTAAGGATAGCCGGGATCCTCGGCGGCCAGTTCGTCGAGACCGAGGAACCCGAAAACATTCAACCGGTAGTTGACGGTCACGACGACGACGTCGCGGGTGTCGGCCAGCACCTGGCCGTTGTAGAGCCGCACGCCCTCGTAGTCGGGGAAGGGAACGAAGTCGGAGATGGAGCCCGAGGTGTTGGATCCGCCGTGGATCCAGAACATCACCGGCAGGGGCTCCGACGGAGCCGGATCCGGCGTCCAGACGTTCAGGAAGAGGCAGTCCTCGTTCTCGATCCGGGTGTCGCCGTTGGTGAGAGTGGGCAACTGGGAACAGCCGGGAGGATAGACGGTGGCATCCAGGGGAGAGACCCAGGGCGCCGGCGGCACGGGAGGACGAAAGCGCAGCGGGCCGACCGGCGGCGCGGCGTAAGGAATGCCGAGGAACTCTCGGGTTTCGCCGTTGAGCTGGCCCTGGACGTCGCCGTCCGTCGTCGAAATGAGGGTCTGGGCCGCCGCGGGCGTCGCGAGCGCCAGCGTTGCCCACAGCATCGTGGTGGTGGTTGCGGCTAGCCGGCCGGCGAGTGCGCTGCGTGTTCTGGTCATCTTCGTTCCTCCCATGAAGGGCGACCGTGGCTGCGAAGACGCGCCGATGCAACCCGCTTTTCGAAGCGCCCCTGCCCTGCTCGACTCGCTGGCAGGCATCCACTACGAATCCCCTGCGGGCACGCGCGGCGACGGCACGGCCCTCCCGTGCCGCGCATCGCGGCGCCGGCGCCAAACCAGTGTCCGAAAGCAGTCCACAGATCGCCAGAGAGGCCGGGCAGGCGGCCGGCGTCGATCCCGAACTCATCGACTTCGCCGTGCTCGACCGGTGGATGAACGGCGAAGGCCTGCCCGAAGGCCCCTTCACCGACATCGGCATCCTGACCGGCGGCACCCAGAACGTGCTCCTTCGATTTGCCCGTGGCGGCCGCGTCTACGTGCTGCGGCGTCCGCCGCGTCATCTGAGGCTCAAGAGCAATGACGCCCTGCGCCGCGAGGGACGCGTGCTGGCTGCGCTGGCCGGCAGCGACGTGCCCCATCCCGCCTTTCTCGCCGGCTGCTTCGACGAGAGCGTGATGGGCGGCGCCGTGTTCTACCTGATGGAGCCCGTGGAAGGCTTCAACGCGACCACCGAGCTTCCTGCCCTCCATGCCGCGTCGGCGTCGATGCGCCACGAGATGGGGCTGGAGATGGCGGGCGCTCTCGCCCGTCTCGCGCGCATCGATCCGGCCGCGGTCGGGCTCGCGGATTTCGGCAAGCCCGAGGGTTTCCTCGCCAGGCAGGTGCCGCGCTGGCTCTCCGAGCTCGAGTCCTACTCCCGCCACCAGGGCTATCCCGGCCCAGCCATTCCCGGCATCGACCGCGTCGCCGCCTGGCTCGAAAGGAACCGCCCCGAACAGGGACCGACCGGCATCCTCCACGGCGACTACCACCTGGCCAATGTGATGTTCGCCTTCGACGGTCCACGCCTCGCGGCCGTCGTGGACTGGGAGATGTCCACCCTCGGCGATCCCCTCCTCGACCTCGGCTGGCTGCTGGCCACCTGGCCGGACGAAGCCGACGTGTCGGTGGGAGCTGCTTCGCTCTACGTGCAGGCCGGCGGGCTGCCCGACCGCAGCGAGCTGGTGGCGCGCTACGCCGAGCATTGCCCGCGCCGCCTGGATGCCCTCGACTGGTACGTGACGATGGCCTGTTTCAAACTCGGGATCGTGCTGGAGGGAACCCACGCGCGGGCCTTCGCCGGCAAAGCCCCGAAGCAGATCGGCGACATGCTGCACGCCATCACCCTCGGCCTGTTCCGGCGGGCCGAAGGCATCGTCGCCGCCAACTGAGCCCATGAAATTGTCCCGCGCCGGTCATCGCGCCGAGATCCTCGTCTTCCTGCTGGTGCTGCTCAGCGCCGGCTATTTCCACCAGGGCGGAGGATGGAACCAGAACTCCCGCTTCGCGCTGGTGAGGGCCGTCGTCGAGGACGCCACCTTCTTCATCGACGACTACCTGCTCTACCGTCGCGGCGACGCCTCCGACGCGAACGCCCCCCTGATCCGGACTCCGATCGCCAGGGGCAACTTCGAGCGCGACGGAAGAGAATACGCGCTGGCCTGGAGGGCGAGGGACGGCAGCCTGCTGCCGGTGGATCCGTCCGCGGCCGAGGCGCGCCCCCTCGTCGCCGTGGACGCCGTCGCGGCCAGCGGCGACATCGCCTACCACGACGGGCACTTCCACCCCAACAAGGCGCCGGGCACGTCGTTTCTTGCCGTGCCGGCCTGGTCCCTGGTTTGTGCGCTGGCGTCGCTGGCGGGAGTGCCCGTCGACTCGTGGGCGGCGCTTACCTACGGCGCGTGGCTGGTATCGCTGCTCAGCGTGGGCCTGGCCACCGCGGCCGGCGCCGTTCTGGTGCTTCGCCTCGCTCGCGGCTTCGGTTCCGAACAGGGCGCCCGCCTGGCCGCGCTGGCCTTCGCCTTCTGCACGATGGCCTGGCCCTTCTCCACCTTCCTGTTCAAGCACAACATCATCGCCGTCTTCCTGGTCGCGTCCGTGTACGCCGTGGAGAACGCCGGACGAGCGGGACGAAGACGCGCCGGAGCAATGCACGCCGCAGGCCTGCTGGCGGGGTTCTCCGCCATCACCAACTACACGATGGTGGCCTTCGTGCCGATGGTCGCGCTCTTCGCCCTCGCGCGCGGACGCTCGCTAAACGATCTTGTCTGGTTCGCGGCCGGGCTCGTGTGGCCGCTGCTCGCCATCGGCTTCTACAACCAGGTCTGCTTCGGCACGCCCGTCGCCACCAACTACTCCTACCAGAGCGCCATGTTCATGACGGACAACCGCTTCCTCGGCGTGTTCGCCGTGCCGCGCGGCGACGTGCTGGTGCTGCTGCTGTTCTCGCCTTTTCGCGGCCTCTTCTTCACTTCGCCGGTGCTGCTGGCAGCGGTGGCGGCGTTGTTCGTGCTGAAGGATCGCAGCGGGATGCGCCCGTGGGTGGTGCTGATCGCAGCCGTCGGCGGCTTCCTGCTGCTGGTCAACGCTTCCTTCAACGGCTGGGACGGAGGCTGGACGGCGGTGCCCCGCTATCTCGCGCCGGCCATGGGCCTTCTCGCCCTTCCCCTGGCCTTCGCTTTCGACCGCTGGAAGGCGGTCACCGTGGCCCTGGCCAGCGTCTCCTTCCTCATCCAGGGGCTGCTGACGGCCGTGGATCCCCAGGTTCCCCTCGGCGACGTCGGAACCGCCGGCGTCCAGCCCGCCGAGGTCTTCACCCTCGACCCGATGACCCGCTACGTGGTTCCCCTCTTCGTCCGCGAGCGCGCCTGGCCCCTGCTGGACGAGTCCATCGAAGCCGCCGTCGCCCGCGCCGGTGAAGTGGCCCGTCAGCGGGGGATCGGCGCGGCCGGGATCCAACAGAAGTCCGAGGAACTGCGCCGCGACCTGCGTGCGCGCGTGGAGCGCGCCGAGCCCCTTCCTCTTCCCCTCGGCGCCGTGCGCGGCCCCGTGTCGGCCAACCCCGTCGGCGTCTACGAGGGCTTCTACTTCCAGGTCTTCGCGGCCAACACTCGCCAGGCGACGGGCAACTCCTTCAACGTGGGAGAGTTCCTCTTTCCCCGTAGTCGTCTCAGCCTGCTGCCTCTGCTTCTGCTCGGCGGCATCCTCGGCGTGCTTCTGCTGAAAAATACCGCGCAGGAAAGCAGCCCCCCTCCGGCGGGCGAGGAACGAGAACCGTGACGAACATGGAACCAGGAATAGGCGGCCACGTCGCGCCCGGATTCGAAAAGGTGAGGAAGGCCTTCGAGGCCAATTTCGCCGGCGGGCTGGAGACGGGAGCGTCCTTTGCGGTCGAGCGCGACGGCGAACCTCTCGTGGACCTGTGGGGAGGATTCGCCGATGCAGCCGGGCAACGGGCGTGGCAGGCCGACACCCTGGTCAACGTGTGGTCCACCACCAAGGGCCTCGCTTCGCTCTGCGTCGCGATGCTGGTGGACCGCGGCCTTCTCTCCTACGAGCAGAGCATGGCCGACCTGTGGCCCGAGTTCGCCGCAGCCGGCAAGCAGGACCTGACCGTGGGCGAAGTCCTGAGCCACCAGGGCGGGCTCTCGGGCGCGGCCGCGAAGATTTCGGTGCGCGAGTTCGCCGATCACGACGCGATGGCGTCCTTGCTCGCGGGCCAGGTTCCCTTGTTCGACAAGGGACAGTCGGGGTACCACGCCGTCACGCACGGCTTCCTCACCGGCGAGATCGTCCGCCGCGTGGACGGCAGGACCCTCGGGCGATTCTTCGCCGAGGAGGTGGCCGGCCCTCTCGGCGCCGACGCGTGGATCGGTCTTCCGCCTGGCGAAGACGGGCGCGTCGCCACCATGATCCCCGCGCCCAAGGGCACACCCATGGCCCTGCCCCCGCATCCCGCCGCCCGTGCCGCGCTGGCCAATCCTCCCCTGGATGCGGAGGCGGCCAACGCGGACTGGTGGCGGCGGGCCGAGATCCCTTCGGTCAACGCCCAGGCCAACGCGGGGGCGCTTGCGCGCATCTACGGCATGCTGGCGAGCGGAGGAGAGAGGGACGGGCGTCGCTACCTGTCGCCGGCGACTATCGCCGAGGCCACGCGCAAGCGGGTCCACGGCAAGGACCTCGTCCTCGGCATTCCCATGCGCTGGGCCGCCGGCTTCTCGATCAACGACGGCATCACCTACGGGAAGAACCGCAATACCTACGGCCACTCGGGCTGGGGCGGCTCCTTCGGATGCGCCGACCCCGACGCGAGGCTCGGGATCGGCTACGCGATGAACCGCATGTACGCCAACCTGCGCGGCGACCCGCGTTCACTTTCGCTGCTGGCGGCCCTGTACGAGTCGCTCGGGGAAAGCTCCTCTACTGCCTGACCGGCACGGCGCCGGCGCTCGCTACTTGCTGCGGGGCTGGAGCCGGCTGCGGGTTTCCTTGCTGGCGCCAGGACCCGCGACGGCGCGGATGTCGCGACGCGACAGCGGCCTGCCGTCGGCGTCCCTCACGCGCATTCTCGGCACGGGGCGGCCGCTTTTCTGGTCCACGATCACGACCGGTTCCTTGCCGGGTCCGAAGACCCACTCGTCGGACCACTCCCGCATCGCGGTGAGGATGGGCAGCAGGGCCTCCCCCTTCGCGGTGAGACGGTACTCGAAGCGCTGGCCTTCGGCGCCGATGTCCACCTTTTCGAGGATGCCGTGGTCCACCAGATGCTGGAGACGGGCGGTGAGGATGTTCTTGGCGATCCCGAGGCTGCGCTCGAAGTCGCCGAAGCGGCGCACCCCGAAGAAGGCGTCGCGCACGATGAGCAGAGTCCACCAGTCCCCGAGAACCTCGAGGGCCTGGCCGATGCCGCAGTTCATGTCGGAGAATCGGATCCTGCCCATAGTGCGGAGCATAGCCGGGGTCTTCAGTTGCTTCAAGCAACCAACCTGAGGTAGAGAAGATCGGCCGCGGGCCCGCCGCTTCGCCGCCGGGTCCGGTCGAACATCAGGCAAGGAGCACCGCATGACCATCGCAGCCCCCTCCGAACAGCCCGAGTGGAAGTCCACCGCCTGCATTCTCTGTGAGTGCAACTGCGGCATCGAAGTGCAGCTGGGCGGTGACGACGGCCGCCGCATCACCAAGGTGCGCGGCGACGATGCCCACCCTTCTTCCCTCGGCTACGCCTGCGAGAAGCCGCTGCGCCTCGACTACTACCAGAACGGTCCCCACCGGCTGACAACGCCGCTGCGCCGTCGCAGCGACGGGACCTACGAGGAAGTGGACTGGGAGACGGCCATCCGCGAAGTGGCCGAGCGCTTCGCCGCCGTGCGCGACACCTACGGGGGAGAGTCGATCTTTTACTACGGCGGCGGCGGCCAGGGGAACCACCTGCCGGGCGCCTACGGCCGCAGCACCCGCGCCGCCCTCGGCTCCGTCCACAAGTCGAGCGCCCTGGCCCAAGAGAAGACCGGCGAGTTCTGGGTCTCCCACCAGATGATGGGCGCCTACTCGCGCGCCGATTTCGAGCACTGCGAAGTAGCCCTGTTCCTCGGCAAGAACCCGTGGTTCTCCCACGGCATCCCGCGTGCCCGCGTCACCCTGCGCGAGATCGCCAAGGACCCCGGCCGCTGCCTCATCGTCGTGGATCCGCGCCGCACCGAGACGGCCGAGATGGCCGACATCCACCTTCAGGTAAAGCCCGGCACCGACGCGTGGCTGCTGGCGGCCATGATCGCGGTGCTCGTGCAGGAGAACCGCCTGGCCCGCCAGTGGCTCGACGCCCACGCCGACGGCCTCGACGAGCTCGTCCCCCGCTTCCGCGACCTCGACGTCGCCGCCTACGCCGCGCGCTGCGGCGTGCCCGAATCCACCATCCGCGAAGCCGCGCGCCGCATCGCCGCGGCTTCCAGCCTGGCTACCTTCGAAGATCTCGGCGTTCAGATGAACCGCCACTCCACCCTGGTCTCCTACCTGCACAAGCTGCTGGTCTTCCTCACGGGCAACGTCGGCAGGAAGGGTTCCGCCTACCTGCCCACCACGTTCGCGCCCCTGGCCGCGGGCAAGGAAGGCGGGGGCGGCGCGGGCAAGCGCAGTCCCGTCACCGGCTCTCGCGTGATCGGCGGGTTGACACCCTGCAACGTCATTCCCGACGAGATCCTCACCGACCATCCCAAGCGCTTCCGCGCCCTGCTGGTCGAGAGCGGCAACCCTGCCCATTCGGTGGCCGACAGCACGCGCATGCGCGAGGCGATGCGCGCCCTCGAGTTCTCCTGCGTCATCGACGTGGCCTTCACCGAGACGGCGCGCCTGGCGGACTACGTGCTGCCCGTGGCCAGCCAGTTTGAGAAGGCCGAGGCCACGTTCTTCAACTTCGAGTTCCCCCATAACTACTTCCACCTGAGAAAGGCCCTGCTGCCTCCCCTGCCCGGCCTCTTCTCGGAGGCCGAGTTGCATGCGCGCCTTCTGGAAGCCCTCGGCGCCATGCCGGCCGATGCCGTCGCCGCCCTGCGCACAGCCTGGAAGGAGGGCCGCACCGCATTCCGCGCGAAGTTCTTCGAACTGGCGGGCGAGAACCCGGGGCTCATCGCCATCGCACCGGCCGTCCTCTACCGCGCCATCGGCGACCTGCTTCCCGAAGGCCTGGCCGAGGGCGCGGCGGTGTGGGCGCTCTGCCACATCACCGCCCAGAAGAACCCGGCTTCGCTGGCCCGCGCCGGCTTCACGGGCGAACCGGCCGACGCCGCCGACGCCCTCTTCGACGCCCTGCTCTCCGGCCCGAGCGCCGTGGTCTTCGCGGTGGACGAATGGGAGGACGTGCTTTCGCGCATCGGCACGCCGAACGGGCGCCTCCAGCTCGTCATCGCCGAGCTCTTCGGTGAACTCGACAGCCTTGCCACCGAGGAAGCGCCGGCGGCCGACCCCGACTTCCCCTTCCTGCTGTCGGCCGGCGAGAGGCGCTCGTTCACAGCCAACACCATCATCCGCAATCCCGACTGGCGGAAGAAGGACCGCGACGGGGCGCTGCGCATGAACCCGGAGGACGCGCAGAGACTCGGCCTGTCCGAAGGCGGCCGCGTGCTTCTTTCCACCCGCCGCGGCGCCACCGAAGTGGCCGTGTCCGTGTCCGACCGCATGCAGCCCGGCCACGTCTCGCTGCCGAACGGGCTGGGGCTCGACTATCCGGGCCCCGACACCGCCGTCGCGGCCGGCGTCGCTCCCAACGAACTCACGCGCAGCGAGGACAGGGACTGGGTGGCCGGCACGCCCTGGCACAAGAGCACGCCGGCCCGGGTCGAGGCCTTGTAATCGCCGACTGCCCGGCAATGCTGCCGCCGGTGAATGCAGGGGACCAGGGCGGCTGGCGGCTCATCGTTGCGGCCACCGCCGCCAACCTCGCCATCGCGGCCCTGCTGCTCGCGCTGGCCGGCTCGGGCGTGGACGGCACGGAACTGGCGCTGCGCACGACGGCCCGCGTTTCCTTCGTCTGGTTCCTGCTCGCCTTTCTCGCCACTCCCCTGCACCAGCTGTGGCCATCACCGATGAGCGCATGGATGCAACAGCGGCGCAGCGCGGTCGGCGTCGTCTTCGGCCTCAGCATGTCGATCCACGTCGCCTTCATCCTGAGGCTCTACGTGCTGCAC
>JBHEPB010000177.1:0-5316 GCA_046260515.1 Binatia bacterium | reverse complement strand
GTTGCAGAAGTCGTCGGCATCGCCCTCGCCGGCGGCGGCGCGGCAGAGGTCGGTCGACTTGAAGTCGGTTCCGCAGGTGGCCGAACTGCCGGTGCAGTAGTCCGGTTGGTCGCACTCGCCGGCGGAGGCGCGGCAGAGGGTTTCGGCCTGGGTGAACTGGCAGTCGGTGCAGCAATCGCCGGCTTCGCAGTCTTCGTCGCCGGTCACCTGGCCGTCGCCGCAGACGGGAATCAGGGTGCAGACGGAGGGTTCGCCCACGCACTCGTAGCCGGACTCGACGACGCAGGTGGAGCTGCAACCGTCCCCGCTGACGCAGCCGCTGTCGTCGCACCCTTCGCCGGGGTTCAAGGTGGCGTTGCCGCAGGCGCCGCAGGCTTGGGCGAAGGCGTCGGGAGTCGGTGCAGCGATGAACATCGCAGACATGAGCAGAAGAGTGGAAAGTGTAGTGCGAAGACTGGGCATAAGAGGCTCCTTTGGTTCAGCGGACGACGGCGCGTCCTGCGTCCGTTCCCCGGGCGCGAGTGCTCTGTGATAGGCGCAAGTACTGGTTACGTCAACGTAAATCTGCCGAAGATCCGGTCGCCGAACTGCTCCGGGAGCGGGGCCGGTGGTTTCGGGGCCGGGTCGTTCGTCAGTAGAGGGTGGTCTTGTAGCTGTGCTCGAGGCCCTGCTCGATGGTCTCCGCCACGTCGTCGTCTCCGCCCATTCGGCGGGCGATCTGTTTGCCCAGGTTTACACGGTAGCCCTCGGGCCAGGTCGCGGGATCCCAAAGCCGGGAGCGCAGGAAGGCCTTCCCGCAGTGGAAGAAGCACTCCTCCACCCGGACCCGGGTGGCGAGGAGGGCGGGTTTGCCCTTGGCAGCAAGACGTTCCAGCAGCGCGGGATCACGCGAAAGCTCAGCCTTTCCGGCCACTCGCAGGGTCTCCGTGGTGCCGGGGACAACGAAGATCAGGGCCACCCGCGGGTTCTGCAGGATGTTGCGGAAGCCGTAGGCCAGCTTGTTGCCGGGCCTCTCGGGCACGAGCAGGGTGCCCTCGTCCTCGAGGACGATGAAGCCCGGGGCGTCCCCTTTCGGCGAGACGTCGAGTCGGCCGTCCCGGTCGCTGGTCGCCACCAGTACCAGGGGAGAGCGGGCGATGAAGGCGGCGGCGAACTCGTCCACGCGGTCGAAAATCTTCAGGCGGACGATTTCGGAGACCTGGCCGAGGACCTCCTCGATCTGCTGTTCGTTCTCGATGAGCCAGGGGTCGGACATGGGGACCTCCGCGTCTTTGGGGTGGTGGGCGGGCTGGTGGACCGGTTCGGGTCAGGGCTTGCCGCGCCCGGGTTGGACTCCAACGGCTACCAGCATGACGGCGACCGGCGCCTTCTTGCCCGTGAAGAGGCGGAAGGCGGCGGCGCCCTGGTGGACGAGCATGTGGCGGCCGTCGATGGTGGGGCGACCCTTGCGGTGCGCGAGGGTGAGAAAGGGGGTGAGCCCACGGGTGTAGGCGAGATCGAAGTGGACGCAGGCCTTCGGCGTGGCCGCTGCGGCGTAGTCCAGGAAGTCGCCGCCCTTCAGGCCCACGGGCGTGCAGTTGACGACCAGGGTCCTGGTGGCGAGCAGTTCGTGGTCGGCGAGGGCGGCGAGGCCGGAAGGGCGCACGAGGGGAGACTTGGCCGGACTGCGCTTTGCTCCGGCGGCCGGCGCGCCGAACTCGCGGGCGAGTTGCCGGGCCGTGGCCGGGGTGCGGTTGGCAAGGACGATGTCGGCCGCACCGCCTTCCCTCAGCGCGTGCAGCACGGCACGGGCGCTGCCGCCGGCGCCGATCACCAGCACGCGGGCGCCGCGAATCCTCGAGCCGTGGGAACGAAGCGCTTCGACGAAGCCCGTGGCATCCGTGTTGTCGCCGACGACCTCATCGCCGTCGCGCCAGATCGTGTTGACGGCGCCGATGGCCGCGGCCGCCGGTGTGCGGCGGTCCACCAGGCGCAGGATGTCCTGCTTGTAGGGAACCGTGACGTTGAAACCGACGATGCCGAGGGTGCGCATCGCGCGCACCGCCTGGCGGATCGTGGACGGCGTAGCGCGGAAGGGGACGTAAACGAAGTCGAGGCCAAGGGCCGCGTAGGCCGCGTTGTGCATGCGCGGCGACAGCGAATGCTCGACGGGATTGCCCAGGATACCGACCACGCGGGTCGTTCCCTCCACCGCCGCTCTCGCCGGAATCTCGCGCTTCGCCACCATCGGCCCTTTACCTCTGCGCCACCCCCGAAGAAATTGGGGACAGGTACATTTCCTCGCTTCGCGAAAAAATGTACCTGTCCCCAATGAACGGCGACGGCGTGAAACCCGGGACAGGTACAGGTTTCCGCAGGGCGGAAAACCTGTACCTGTCCCGGGTTTTCTACTTGGTGAGGGCGGCGTGGGCGGCGGCCAGGCGGGCCACCGGCACGCGATAGGGCGAGCAGGAGACGAAGTCGAGGCCGATGCGGTCGCAGAAGATCACCGAGCGGGGGTCGCCGCCGTGCTCGCCGCAGATGCCGAGCTTCAGGTGCTTCTTCTCGCTGCGGCCCTTGGCGGCCGCGATCTTCATCAGCTCGCCGATGCCCACCTGGTCGATGGTCACGAAGGGGTCGTCGTCGAGCACGCCGCTGTCCACGTACTCGGGCAGGAAGCGCCCCGAGTCGTCGCGCGACAGGCCGAAGCCCATCTGCGTGAGGTCGTTGGTGCCGAAGGAGAAGAAGTCCGCGTGGCGGGCGATGGCGTCGGCCACCAGCGCGGCGCGAGGCACCTCGATCATGGTGCCCACCGTGTAGGCCAGCTTCTTCTTTTTCTTCGCGAGCACGTCGTTCGCCGTGTCGATCACCAGCTGGCGCAGCTTCTTCAGCTCGCTCTCGGTGGCCACCAGCGGGATCATGATCTCCGGGTGCACCTTGACGCCCTTGGCCGCCACTTCGATCGCCGCCTCGATGATGGCGCGGGTCTGCATGGCGTAGATCTCCGGGTAGGTGATCGCCAGGCGGCAGCCGCGGTGCCCGAGCATGGGGTTGAACTCGTGGAGGGCCTCGCCGGTCTTCTCGAGGTCGGCCTTCTTGAGGCCCGTCTTCTTGGCGAGTTCGGCGTACTCGGCATCCGAGTGGGGCAGGAACTCGTGCAGGGGCGGGTCGAGCAGGCGCACCGTCACCGGCAGCCCGTTCATGGCCTTGAAGATGCCGGCGAAGTCCTTGCGCTGGTAGGGCAGGAGCTTGGCCAGGGCCTTCTCGCGCGCCGGCAGCGTGGTGGCGAGGATCATCTCCCGCACGGCGTCGATGCGGTTGCCCTCGAAGAACATGTGCTCGGTGCGGCAGAGGCCGATGCCCTCGGCGCCGAACTCGCGCGCCACCTTGGCGTCATGCGGCGTGTCGGCGTTGGTGCGCACCGCCAGGCGCCTCACCTTGTCGGCCCAGCCCATCAGCTTGTTGAAGTCGCCCGAGACCTTGGCCTGGCTGGTCGGCACCTGCCCGATGTAAACGGAGCCCGTCGCGCCGTCGAGGGTGATCCACTCGCCGTCCTTGACGGTCTTGCCATTGGCCGTCATCGAGCCGGCCTTGTAGTCGATGCGCAGCTGCTCGCAGCCCACCACGCAGCACTTGCCCATGCCTCGCGCCACCACCGCGGCGTGCGAGGTGCGCCCGCCCTTGGCCGTGAGGATGCCCTCGGCCGCGTCCATGCCCGCGATGTCCTCGGGCGAAGTCTCGGTGCGCACCAGGATGGTCTTGATGCCCTTGGCCTTGGCGGCCACGGCCTCCTCGGCGGAGAACACCACCTGCCCGGCGGCCGCGCCCGGCGAGGCGCCGAGGCCCTTGGCCAGCAGGGTCTTGGCCGCCTTCGCGTCGATGGTCGGGTGCAGGAGCTGGTCGATCTGGTCGGGGGCCACGCGCAGGATGGCCGCGTTGCGATCGATGAGGCCTTCCTTCTCCATCTCCACCGCGATGCGAACGGCGGCGCCCGCGGTGCGCTTGCCGTTGCGGGTCTGGAGCATCCACAGGCGCCCGTCCTCGATGGTGAACTCGAGGTCCTGCATGTCGCGGTAGTGCTTCTCGAGTCGTGCGGCGGCGGCCAGCAGCTGCTTGTTGCAGGCCGGCATCACTTCCTCGAGGGAAGGGAAGCGCGAGGCGCGGTCCTTCTCGGACACGCCGTTCTCCCTGGCCCAGTCGCGCGAAGACGACTTGGTGATCTGCTGGGGCGTGCGCGTTCCGGCCACCACGTCCTCGCCCTGGGCGTTGACGAGGAACTCGCCGAAGAAGCGCTTCTCGCCGGTGCCCGGGTCGCGCGTGAAGGCCACGCCGGTCGCGCTCGAGTCGCCCATGTTGCCGAACACCATGGCCTGCACGTTGACGGCCGTGCCCCAGGCTTCGGGGATGTTGTTGAGCTTGCGGTACACGGTCGCGCGTTCGTTGGTCCACGACTTGAACACCGCGCCGATGGCGCCCCAGAGCTGCTCCTTCGGGTCGGTCGGGAAGGGACGGCCCGCGAACTTCTTGACGGCGGCCTTGAACTCGGCCACCAGTTCCTTCAGGTGCTCGGCGGTCAGCTCGGTGTCGAGGTGGACGCCGAGCTTTTCCTTCTTCTTCTCGATGATGGCCTCGAAGGGATCGGCCTCCTTGGCGGACTCGGGCTTGAGCCCCATCACCACGTCGCCGTACATCTGCACGAAGCGGCGGTAGCTGTCCCAGGCGAAGCGCTCGTTGCCGGACTTCTTCGCAAGGCCCTCGACGGTGGCGTCGTTGAGGCCCAGGTTGAGCACCGTGTCCATCATGCCCGGCATGGAAGCGCGGGCGCCCGAGCGCACCGACACCAGCAGCGGGTTCGTCTTGTCGCCGAACTTCTTGCCCATGGCCTTCTCGAGGCGGGACAGGGCGGCGTCCACCTGGGCGGACAGGGCCTTGGGGTACTTGCCGGTCTTCGGGTCGTAGGCCGCGCAGACCTCGGTGGTGATGGTGAAGCCCGGAGGCACGGGCAGGCCGATGCCGGCCATCTCGGCCAGGTTGGCGCCCTTGCCGCCCAGCAGGTTCTTCATCGTCGCGTCGCCGTCCGAGCCCTTGTCGCCGAAGAAATAGACGAGCTTGGCGGGATCGAGCTTCTTCGCGGTCTTCTTCTTGCCGGGCTTGGACGCGGCGGACTTCTTCGTGGCCTTGGAGGGCTTGCTGTTCTTCTTGCTCATGGAACGCTTCCTTGCTGCTTGATGCCGTTCGTTCGTTCTCGGGATCGGATGGCGGCCGCGGGGCCGCCGCGAATCGTTCAGGCTGCGGGTACCAGGGGGCCGCGGAAGATCGGCGGCGCTACCTTCTTGC
>JBHEPB010000172.1:0-10229 GCA_046260515.1 Binatia bacterium | reverse complement strand
GGGCGGCTCGGGCTTTTTCGCCTCGGGTTTCTTTTCCTCCGGTTTTTTCGCCTCCGGTTTTTTCTCTTCCGGCTTCTTGGGCTCGGGCTTCTTTTCCTCCGGCTTCTTCGGCTCCGGTTTCTTGGGTTCCGGCTTGGGCGGCTCCGGCTTCTTGGGCTCCGGGATGGCCGTCGGCTTGGGCTCGACCTTGGGAGGTTCCGGCTTGGGCGGTTCGACCTTCGGCGGCTCCGGCTTCGGCGGTTCCGGTTTGGCAGGCTCAGGCTTGGCAGGCTCAGGCTTCTTGGGTTCCGGCTTGGGCGGCTCGGGTTTCGGGGGCGCTTTCGACGTGCCCTTGGCGCCCGAAGCCTTGGCGAGGGGGCCGACCTTGAACACCTTCGAGTCGCCGCGTGGGGAGACAAGGTCCACCACCGGCCCGCCCGGAGGAAGGTCGAGCATGGTGGGGGCAGGAGCGAAGAACGCCAGCAGAAGGGCCAGGCCGACGACGGCGAAATGCGCCAGCAGGGACCAGCCGATCGCCCTTGACAGGGCGGGGTCGATTCGGGGGGCCCGCGCGACCTCGGGCGGTCGCTCGCGGGCGAACGCGGCCACTAGAGAGCCCCGGGCTCGGTGATGAGGCCGAGCTTCTCGACGCCGGCTCCTTTCAAGGAGGAGATCACCTGGACGACCTTCCCGTAGTCCGCACCCTGGTCCCCGCGCACGTAGACAACCTGGTGGGGCGTCTCCTTCAGGATAGCGGCGAGCTTGGTCGTCAGGGCGCCCGTCTCCATGGGGGTGTCGTTCAGGTAAACGCTGCCGTCGGCGGTCACCGACACGACCAGGGCCACGTCATCCCCCGCCAGCGCGGAGCCCCCGGCCTGGGGAAGCTGGACGTCCACGCCCTGCTGGATGATGGGGGCGGTGACCATGAAAATGACCAGCAAAACCAGCATCACGTCCACCAGCGGGGTGACGTTGATGCCGGCGACCGTTCCGCCCTCCGAGTAGTCGTCTCCGCCGCCCATCCGTCCCCCGCTCAGTTGAGGAAGTGGCGTTCGGCGATGTTGAGGAACTCGGAAATGAAGCTGTCCATTTCGCCGGCGATCAGGCGCGAGGCGCGGGCGTAGTGGTTGTAGGCCACCAGCGCCGGGATGGCCGCGGCCAGGCCGGCAGCAGTGGCGACCAGGGCCTCGGAGATGCCGGGGGCCACGGCCTGGATGCTCGAGGGGCCGCCGGCGCTCAGGCCCACAAAAGAGTTCATGATGCCCCAGACCGTGCCGAACAGCCCGATGAACGGGGCCGTGCTGGAGGTGGTGGCCAGAAAGGTCAGCAGCTTCTCGAGTTCGATGCGCTCACGGGAGGCGGCCCGCCGCATGGCCCTTTCCACATTGGCGATTCCGGCCAGCTCGGTGCTGAAGCCCTCCTCGGCGGCCGCCTTCTTCTTGTTGCGAAGCCGCAGGAGTTCCTCGTAGCCGGCCGTGAAGACGGCAGCCAGGGGGTTGGGCCCGAGCTGGGCGCAGGCCCGGGAGACCTCAGCCAGGTTGCGGGTGTCCCAGAACAGCTTCTGGAACTCCTCGGCGCCGCGACGGGCGGCGTGCAGCTGGCGGGCCTTGTAGATCACGATGCCCCAGCTCGCCACGGAGGCGGCGATCAGGGTGTACAGGACCGCGAGCACCACCGGTCCGGAACCGGTGAGCATGCTGACGAAAGAATGTTCGGGCTGGGGAGTCACTTAGACGGCCACCGCACTACCACACCGCATCCACAGCCCGGGAAGGTATTCTCGCTGGCTCAGGCTGTCAATTTTGATCGTGCACCACGCCCGGTTCGCGCAACGATTTCGCGAGGCAGGAGCCGCGAGGCCGTCTTCCCGCCTTCCTCGCGACCTTGACTTCGCCCCCCTCCCGTGAAAAACGCCGCCCGACTTTCTCTTGATAATCCGGCGGCTTGCCGCAATTTCCCCGGAGGACCTCCACCATGCCCATCCGCGTCGGCGTCAACGGTTTCGGCAGAATCGGACGCAACATGCTTCGCGTGACCTTCGGTCGCAGCGAGTTCGAGATCGTCGCCGTCAACGATCTCACCGATGCCGCCACGCTCGCGCATCTGCTCAAGTACGACTCTGTTCACGGCAAGTTCCCCGACACCGTTACGGCGGGCGAGGGCGAGATCATTGTCGGCGGACGCAGTATCAAGGTGCTCTCGGCCAGGAACCCGGCCGACCTGCCGTGGAAGGCCCTCGGCGTGGACGTCGTCGTGGAGTCGACGGGCCACTTCACCAAGCGCGACCAGGCGGCCGGCCACTTGGCCGCGGGCGCTCGCAAGGTGGTGATCTCGGCCCCGGCCGGCGGCGCCGACCTCACCCTCTGCTACGGCGTCAACCACGAGGCCTACGACCCGGCCAAGCACGACGTGATCTCCAACGCCTCGTGCACCACCAACTGTCTGGCCCCGGTGGCCAAGGTCCTCGACGACAGCTTCGGGCTGCGCCGGGGCATGATGACCACCATCCACTCCTACACCAACGACCAGCGCATCCTCGACCTTCCCCACGAGGACCTGCGCCGGGCCCGCGCCGCGGCCCTGTCGATGATCCCGACCACCACCGGGGCCGCCAAGGCCGTCGGCCTGGTGCTGCCCCAGCTCAAGGGCAAGCTCGACGGCATGGCCATCCGCGTGCCCACCCCCAACGTGTCGGTGGTCGATCTCGTCTTCGAGACCGAGAAGAAGCCGTCGGCCGAGGAGATCAACGCCGCCGTCAAGGCCGCTGCCGAAGGACCGCTGCGCGGCGTGCTCCAGTACTGCGACGAGGAACTCGTCTCCACCGACTTCAACGGCAATCTTCATTCGTCGATCTTCGATGCGCACGTCACCAAAGTGCTCGAGCCCGGCTTCTCCAAGATCCTGTCCTGGTACGACAACGAGATGGGCTTCTCGGCGCGCATGGGCGACGTGATCGCCATGATGGCCAAGTCCCTCTGAGCGACGGCGGATCGTCCGTGAAGAGCATCGAGCAACTGCCGCTGGAGGGTCGCCGCGTCTTCATCCGCGTGGATTTCAACGCGCCGGTGAAAAACGGCCGCATCACGGACGCCACGCGCATCCGTGCGGCGCTCAAGACTATCCAGTACGCGCGCTCCCACGGCGGCAAGGTGATCCTGGCGTCGCACCGCGGCCGTCCCGGCGGCAAGGTCACGCCCGAACTCTCCCTCGGCCCCATCGCCGAGCAGCTGGCCGAGGAACTCGGCGCGCCGGTGCGCCTGCTTCCCGACTGCGTCGGGCCGGGAGTGGAACAGGGCATCGCTGCCATGAAGCCTGGCGAGGTCGTGCTGCTGGAGAACCTGCGCTTCCACCCCGAGGAAGAAAAGAACGACGACGACTTCGCTCGCGCGCTGGCCTCCCTCTGCGACGTCTACGTGAACGACGCCTTCGGCGCGGCCCATCGCGCCCACGCCTCCACGGCAGGCATCGCGCGCCACGTGGCCGACAGCGGCGCCGGCTACCTGATGTTCGCGGAAGTGGCCGCGTTGGCCAGCCTTCTCGACAAGCCCGGGCGGCCCTTCGTGGCGGTGGTGGGCGGCGCCAAGGTCGGCGACAAGATCAAGCTCATGCGCAACCTGCTCGACCGGGTGGACTCTCTCGTTGTCGGCGGCGCGATGGCCTACACCTTCCTGCACGCCCGCGGCATCTCCGTCGGCGCTTCGCTCGTGGACGACGACAACGTCGAACTCGCCAAGGCCCTGCTCGCCCACGCCTCCGTGCGCGGCGTGCGCATCGCGCTTCCGGTCGACCACGTCGTCGCCCGCGAATTCAAGGAACAGGCGCCCACCTCCACGACCGACGGCGAGGCCATCGACGAAGGCTTCATGGGCCTCGACATCGGGCCGCGCACCCGCGAGCTCTTCCGCGGCATCCTCTTCGAAGCGAAGACGATCTTCTGGAACGGCCCGATGGGAGTCTTCGAGTGGGACTCGTGCGCGGCCGGGACCATGGCCGTCGCCAACGCGGTGGCCGATTCCCACGCGCACAGCGTGGTCGGCGGCGGCGACTCGGTGGCCGCGCTGGCCAAGTCCGGGCGCGGCTCGGAAGTCACCCACATCTCCACCGGCGGCGGCGCCTCGCTCGAGTTCCTCGAGGGACGCGACCTGCCCGGGGTGACGGCCCTCGACCAGGACGCGGGAGTGGCGGCATGAGAACTCCCCTGCTGGCCGGCAACTGGAAGCTGCAGGCGGGCACCCTGGCCGAGGCCCGGGCCCTGGCCGTGGCGGTCGCCGATGGCTGCCGCGGGCTGTCCGGCCGCGAGGTCATGATCGCCCCGCCCTTCACCGTCCTTCGCGAAGTGGCCGCAGCCGTGGCCGGCTCCCCGGTCGCGGTCGGAGCCCAGGATCTCTACTGGGAGAAGTCCGGCGCCTTCACCGGCGAGGTGTCGGCCGGGATGATCAAGGACACCGACTGCCGTTTCGCGATCCTCGGGCACTCCGAGCGCCGCCAGTTCTTCGGCGAGACCGACTACACCGTGGCCAAGAAGGCCGTGGCTGCCGCCGCCGCCGGCCTGACGCCGGTAGTCTGCGTGGGCGAATCCCTGGCTCAGAGGGACGCCGGCCGTACCATGGAAGTGGTCGAAACCCAGGTGCGGCACGGGGTGGTCGAGTTGTCAGCCGAGGCCCTGGGGCTGCTGGTGGTGGCTTACGAACCCGTCTGGGCCATTGGCACCGGGCGCACGGCCACTCCAGAACAGGCCCAGCAGGTCCACGCCCACATCCGGGCCGTGCTGCGCGCGGCCGCCCCCGACGGGATCGCGGATCGCGTCCGAATCCTCTACGGTGGCAGCGTCAAGCCTTCCAACATCGACGAACTCATGTCCTGCCCCGACGTCGACGGGGCACTGGTCGGAGGCGCGAGCCTCCAGGCCGAAGACTTTCTCCGCATCGTGCATTTCCAGGAGTCCTCATCGTGACCACCATCCTCGTCATCACCCACGTCGCCGCCTGCATCGTGCTCATCCTGGCCGTCCTGCTCCAGGCCGGCCGCGGCGCCGACATGGGCGCGGCTTTCGGCGGCGCCAGTTCGCCGATGTTCGGCTCGGGCAGCGCCGCCAATCCCCTGGCGCGCCTGACGACGATCACCGCGATCGCGTTCCTGACCACGGCGCTGTTCCTCGCCGTCGCCTCCGCGCGTCGCGCTTCCGTCTTCGACAGCATGCCGGAGCCCCTGGCCGCCACGCCCCAGGCCGAGTCGTCGGCGCCCCTTTCTCCTCCGCCGGCCGCTCCCCTGGCCGAGGCCCAGCCCCTGACGATTCCTGCCACGCCCGCGCCGGGTGACGGCGCCGCCGCGCCTGAGGCTGCACCCGCGGATGCAGCGCCGGCCGCGGAAACCGCGCCCGTACCCGCACCGGCCGCCGAAGCAGCGCCCTCGCCCGCTGCCGAGAAAGCGCCCGCTGCCGAAGTCGCGCCCGCCCCCGAACCGGCGGCGCCTGCTGACGCCGCACCGGCCGCGGCTGCTCCCGAAGGCTCCGCACCCGCTCCCGAAGCCGCACCCGCAGCGAGTCCGGCCGGCCAGTAATCCGGGGCGTTTGAGCGGGCATCCCGCAGGGTTGACCGCGAGCGCTGGCAGCCCTAAAACCCGCGCTTCAACGGTTTCCGGAACGACGCGAGGCTGGCGGAATTGGCAGACGCGCTAGGTTGAGGGCCTAGTGGCCGAAAGGTCGTGGGGGTTCAAGTCCCCCGCCTCGCACCACCAACGTTCTTGAACATCCCACCCAACAACACACAGCGAATGCGCCGCAGCGGCCTCGTGGACGTTTTGCAAGGGTCCACGACTCACCCCTAGAATGCGCACCTCTCCATGGGCACCGTCACTTCGATCCTGATCGTCCTCGTCTGCATCGGCCTCTCCGCCTTCTTCTCCGGTTCCGAGACCGCCCTGCTGCGCCTTCGCGAGCACGAGATTGAGGAGGAGATCGAGAAGCGCCACGGTCCGGCGGCCCTGGCCATCCGCGACCTGGTGGCCTCCACCTCGCGGCTGCTGTTCACCATCCTGCTCGGCAACAACATCGTGAACATTCTCGGGGCCTCGGTGGCCACCGTGGTGGCCGTTGACCTGCTGGGGCCCGAGTGGGGTGTCGCCACCGCCGCCATCGTAATGACCCTGCTGGTCTTCCTCTTCGGCGAGATTTTTCCCAAGGCCATCGCGGCCCACCACCCCCGCGGCGTGTCCACGTTCGTGGCGATGCCGCTCTACCTCATTCACCAGGCCCTCCGGCCCTTCCACCTCCTGATGGACCGTTTCATCACGCCCCTGGTGGAAAGGATGGCCGGCGGCGCGCTCCCCACCGGCGTCGTCAGCCGTACCGAAGAGATCCTCCGCCTGGCCAGGCAGGCCGCGTCCAGCGACGACGCCCCGGCGCCCACCGGATCCCTCACGGCCATCATCGGTGCTGCGGCCGGCGCTTCGGAGATGACGGTGTCCGACATCATGGTCACCCGCGCCGAGGTCACCGCCTACCCTGTCGAAACCCCCGCGCGAGAGATCCTCGCCAACGTGCTGGAGGAACGCTACACACGCGTTCCCCTCTACGAGGACTCCATCGACCACATCGTGGGCGTGCTCCACCTGAAGGATCTCGTCAAGCTGGTCCAGGACGGCGGCGAAGACGTGCGCGGCATCCTGAAGAACGTCCTGCGCGTGCCCGAGCGCAAGCCCATCCTTCCCCTGCTGGCCGAGATGCAGCACGCCTTCCTGCACATGGCCATCGTCAAGGACGAGTTCAACGTGACGCTCGGCATCGTCACGCAGGAAGACATCCTGGAGGAGCTCGTCGGCGAGATCCGCGATGAGTTCGACCACGAGGAACTGCTCACGATCCGTCGCCTGGCCGACGACCACTTTGAGGCCCTCGGCCGCGTGAAGGTGCTCGACTTCAACCGCGCCAGCGGCTGGGACATCCACGCCGAGCGCGGCGACACGCTGGCCGGCCTCGTCTTCAACCGACTCGGACGCGCGCCGCGGCGCTGGGAAAGCGTCTCGCTGCCCGGCTACGAGTTTGTCGTGGTCGATGTATCGGGAAGCCGTATCAGCCAGTTGCGCGTGCGCCGCGTCGAGGAAGACGGCGAGGAACGCGCCGAGGCCTGAGCGGCGGCGGCGACATGGCGCCGGCCCGCATTCTGTTGCAGCGACGCTGCTTTTCTCATCAACGGGCGCTCGGCGGCGCCACCCACTCGTAAACGAGCCAGTCCAGGGCCACCGGCGCCGACCTCAACGCCGAGTCCACTTCGCGCACGCGGGCCTCGCCAGTGGCCGCCGTTCGGCCGTAAGCGCGGGCGTAGAGCACCCAGTTCGACAGTTCGTAGTGGTGGAGGAGAAAGGCGAAGCGGTGGCCGTCGAGTCGCGCGAGGGCGGCAAGACCCGTTTCCGGAGTGTCGGCCGCGAACAGGGCGGTCGCGGCATCGAAGAGCAGTTCGCGAAGACCGGCGAAGGCGCCTGCGGGATCGCGCGCAATGTCTTCCAGCATTCGCCCGAAATCTTCGGCCGTGCGGCCGGCGGCTTCCGCGGCTTCGGCCATGGCCGGAACCTGGGTCTCCAGGAAGGAAGAATCCGGCGAGTGCCCGAGCAGGCGCCCGACCAGGTAGAGGTCGAAGGCGCTCGCGATCGCTTCGCCCAAGAAGAGCGCGCCGGGCGTCGATGCTGCGCCGGGCTCTCCGCCCACGGCCTTGTCGGCCAGGTGATGCCACGCGACGTGGGCGAGGACGTCCGCCGGAAGTTGCCGGTCCGCCAGTACGTCGCCGCCGCCCCTGGCCCCCCAGAACGTCAGGTTGAGCAACAGCGCTCTCTCCCAGCGTCCGGCAAGGGAGGCGGGAAGCACGCGGAACCGGTAGTCCGTTCCCCGTAGCACCTGCTTCAGGTCGTCGTAGAGCGCGACGTGACGAAACGACTCTTCGTCCTCGATCGTGAGGTCGTCCACGAGGTACTCGCGGAAGGCGGGGGCATCGCAGATGGGCATCCGTTCAAACTACCACGGTTCGTTCATCGCGCCGGGTGAGTCGCCCACCGCCTTTGCGATCCAGACGCCCGCGGTCCTCCTGCGGAAACCTGTACCTGTCCCGGGTTTTCCGATTGCGGGCTGGACGTTCGGCCATATACTCGATATGGGTTTCCATATGAAGACCACGCTCAACATCGACGACAGCGTGATGGCCCAGCTCAAGAGCGAAGCGGCCCGCCAGGGGCGAACGATGTCCGATCTCGTGGAGACCGCCCTGCGTGGGCTCTTCCAGTCCCGACGCAAGAAGGGCGACCTGCCGCCCCTTCCCACCTTTCATGGCGGAGGCGCGCTCGTGGACATCTCGGACCGGGAGGCGCTCTACCAGGCCATGGAAGGCCGCTAGTGGTCGTCGTCGACACGAACGTCCTCGTCTACGCCGCGGACGCGGATTCTCCTTTTCACGGGCCGTGCCGCCGCTGGCTGGACGCCCGTCGCGAACGCGCCGAAGCCTGGTACTGCACCTGGCCCATCGTCTATGAGTTCCTGCGCGTGACCACCCACCCCCGCGTTCTTCGCCATCCGTGGAAGAGCGTCGAGGCGTGGGCCTTCGTCACCGCCCTGCTCGAAACTCCCGGACTCGGGATGCTGGTCCCGACCCTGCGACACGCCGACGTGGCTGGGGAGGTACTGAACAGCCTGCCCCACCTTTCGGGCAACATTCTCTACGACACCCACACCGCGATCCTCATGCGAGAGCACGGGGTACGACAGATCTGCACCCGCGACACCGACTTCCATCGTTTTCCCTTTCTCGAAGTTGTCGATCCGGTCGCAACCTGAGCAGCGGGCGTCGGGGCTACGCGTGAAGCGCGCGGTAGGCAGCGTCGCCTCTGGCCGCGCACACCGTCTTCCCCAGTTCATCCGCGCGCCCGACGGCCTCCGGCAAGGATCCGGAAGTGGCCGCGAAAGCGCGATCAGCACCCGCGGCACGCAGCCCCGGGAACCGTGCTCGCAGGAGAAGATTTCAGCCGGGGAGTAGGGTGCGAGAAGGGACAGGGCTGCTCCGTCGTTGCTGGACTTCCAATGGGCCGGGAGCAGCCGCGGCGCGGCGCTCAGGCCTCGTCGGCCTTCTTTTGGTTGGCGATGCGCCGGGCGGCTTCTTCCTTGGGCACCACGCGTCCTTGCCCCACGCCCTCGCAGATGCGTTTGGCTTCGGCCGTCCATGCGCCGCGGCGGATCATCTCCGGCCAGAAGGGAAAAGTGCGGCACTGCGTGGGACGCGAGTCGTAGACGGTGCAGAGGTTGCTCTTCTCGTCGAGCATGATGCAGCGGCCGCCGCTGAAATCGAGTTCGGTCCAGCCGTTCTCGTCGCGGAAGGTGAAGCGCTCGCGGGTCTCGGCCACCGGCAGCCCCACGGCGGCGGCCAGCGCGACGAGGTCGTCCGGGGTGAGGTAGACGTGGGAGTACTCGCCCCGGGTCCAGCAGCACTTGCCGCACTGCGTGCATTCGAAGCGCAGGCCGCGCTCGGCGGCGTCTTTGGCGGGGGCGTCCATCGCGGCGAAGGCCGGAAGATGGTCGGGACGGCGCCGGAGCGCAAGCGCGGCCCGGTCCCGTGCCGAAGGCCGCGACCGGCCCCGCGCAGCCGCGTGCGCAGGGGCCGCGGCGAGGGCAGACCGGCGCTTTGCCAACCCCCCTCCTCTCGCGTACCTATCGCCCCCATGTTCGAAACCGTCTTCCCCGAGCACGACCTCTTCGCCACCGAAGAGCACCGCCAGTTCCGTTCCACCATCCGCAAGTTCGTCCAGGGCAAGCTGGTGCCCCGCTCCCGCGAGTTCGACGAGATGGGGCACTTCGACAAGTCCCTCTACCCGGAGATGGGAAAGCTCGGGATGCTCGGCATCCGCTACGACCCGCGCTTCGGGGGCCTCGGGCTGGACTGGAGCTACACGGCCATCCTCGCCGAGGAGCTCGGCTGCTGCGACAACGCGGGCGTCGCGATGGGCATCTTCGTGCAGACCGACATGGCCACGCCGGCCCTGCACCGCTTCGGCTCCGACGAACTGCGCGAGCGCTTCCTCGTTCCGGCGATCCGCGGCGAGATGGTCGGCGCCATCGGCGTCACCGAGCCGTCGGCGGGCTCGGACGTCTCGGCCATCAAGACCCGCGCCGTGCGCGACGGCGACGACTGGGTGATCAACGGCCAGAAGATGTACATCACCAACGCCGCCACGGCCGACTTCTTCTGCCTGCTCACGGTCACCGACCCCGAAGC
>JBHEPB010000144.1:0-3003 GCA_046260515.1 Binatia bacterium | reverse complement strand
GCTGAGCAGTGACATCCGCTATCCGATGGAGTAGACAAAAAGGCGGCGCGAGGGACGGCCACCGGAATCCGGAGGGAATTTTGCTGAACAGGGGGATGACACGATGCCGCGGCGGCACGATGGCCGCGGCCTTGGCGACGGTGTTCCTCGTGGCTCCCGCGGCGGGCGCCGCGCCCACCGCCCAGGCTTCCCGCTACGCCTCCATCGTCATCGAAGCCGAAACCGGTAACGTCCTCTACGAGCGCAACGCCGACCTTCCGCGCTACCCCGCTTCGCTCACCAAGATCATGACGCTGTACATGGCCTTCGAGGCCCTGGCGGCGAAGAAGCTCTGCCTCACGGACGAAGTGACGGTGTCCGCCCACGCGGCCGGACGCGATCCTTCGCGCCTCAACCTCGCGCCGGGCTCCAGGCTCAAACTCGAGGACGCCGTCCGCGCGATGACGACAAAGTCGGCCAACGACGCCGCCTGCGCCGTGGCCGAGGCCCTCGGAAAGGGCAGCGAAACTCGCTTCGCCGAGGCGATGACGGCCAAGGCAAAGACGCTTGGCCTCCAGCAGACAACCTTCCGCAACGCGTCCGGCCTGCCTGAAGACGGGCAGATATCGACGGCGCGGGACCTCGCCCTGCTCAGCCGGGCCCTGGTTCGCGACTTCCCGGAGCAGTATCGCTACTTCTCGACCGACAGTTTCCAGTTCCACGGCACGCGCTACCCGAACCAGAACCGCTTCCTGCAGAGCTACTACGGCGCCGACGGCATCAAGACCGGGTTCATCAACGCCTCGGGACACAATCTCGCCGCCTCGGCGGTGCGCGGCGGTAAGCGCCTGATCGCGATCGTTCTCGGCGGCGACACGCAGAAGTGGACCCGCGAGCACACCACCCGCCTCCTCGACGTTTCGTTCGCGAAAATCGATCCCAGCCTGGTGATGGTGGCCAGCAACGCCCCGGGCGCAGCGACTTCGCCTGCTGCAGGCGCACCCGCCGAAGCCACCGCACGCGTGGTCTCCGCGGCAACGGCGACGGCCCCTGCGCCCACCCTCGTCGCGACCCCGGCCGGCGCTGTCGCGATCGCACCGGCCCTGGTCCTGCCCAACGCCACCGCCAATCTCAAGGCGTACGCCGCAGCGAACAGCGGCTCCGGAGCCAATCCCGTCCGTAGCATCGAGCCCGCCCGCGCAGCGGCCGCGGCGGTCCCGGCCGAGACGCCCGTCACTGCCGCTCCTTCGCCTGCCGCAGCCGCCCCTTCGCCCGTCGCTGCCGCCCCGGCCCCCGCGGCCGCCCCCTTGCCCGTGGCCGGCGCCCTGATGGCGCGGGCGGACAATCCCGCTGCGGCGGCCGAGCCCGTCCCCGCGCGGTCCCGCCCCGTTTCCACGGCGGTGCCTCCCGCGGTCCCGATCGCCGCCCGACCCGCCCCGGCTCCCGCTCCCACCCCTGAGGCCGGCGAGCCGGTTTCCTCCTCGGAGCGGGCTTCGGAGCAGGGCGACGGGGACTGGTCGGTCCAGGTCGGTCTCTACCGCGACGCCACGGTGGCCCGCCGCCGGGGCGAAGAGGCCCGCAGCCAGATGCCCCTCGAAATGCGCGGCGCCGACCTTGTGGTCGGCAGGGCCCAGGACGGGATCCACGTCACTTCCCGCATCAGCCGCCTCAGCGAGCAGAACGCCCGCGCCGCCTGCAGCCAGCTGCAAAGGGGCCGCGTCCCCTGCGTCGTCGTGCCCCCGGGCCGCCCCCTCGTCGTCGCCACCAACTGAAGGCCGGGGCCCTCCGGTCCCCTCGCGAGCCTGTGCCCTGCTTCACGTCGGGGCCACTCTTCATGCCGGCGGTTGGGGGCCTCAAGTTGACGAAATCCCTGAAGTCGTTCAGGGTCACAGTGTAAGGCTATGCATTCGGAGTCGGGCCGGGGAGGGTGACGAGATCCTTCCGGACCCGGGACATCGCGCCGGCTGGTTCAGGGGGACGAGAAGACATGGGGCCGGCGCGGCTGTAATAGGGCGCATCGGAGATTGGGGATGGGTCGGCGCGCCAGACAGGCCGACCACCGTCGAAGGACCGTCATTGGTCGAAGCAGGGAAAGGAGAGAACATGAACAATTCCAAGAAGCTCAACGGAACGGCGCGCAGGTTCGCCGGACTGTTCGCGACCACCGCGCTGTCGGCCCTGATGGCGACCGCGGGCGCGAGCACCAACGCCCACGCCCTGGCCTGTCTCGACGAGGCCTTCGGCGGATCGACAAGCTGCGTGTCGAACGACATCAAGGTCGCTTCGATCTCGGTCCTCAACGTGGTCGAGGCCTGTGACGGATCTCCGGGCGACACCTTCACCTTCGACGGGACCCTCAACGTCGAGTCCTCCGCCATGAGCCGCTACGACCTGGGCTTCTACATCGGCGTCGACCCCCAGCTCTCGACCAACGACGACTGCTCGGTGGCCGTCATCCCGCCGTCCAGCGGCGACCTCGACGGCGACCAGTGCGGCGACGTCGTATCCAGCGCCGCGGTGGCCGTGCCGGTCTTCGGCATCGTCGCTCCCTGCCAGGACGGCGACAACGACGGCTTTTTCGACGTCAACGCCTGCTCTTCCTGGGAAGTGAACTCGGGCGACGTGTGCACGGGCCCGGCGGACGCCGTCCCCGGCTCCGCGCCGAAGTGCAACTGCGAGACCGTCGCCACCGACGAGCCCATCCCGCACTGCTCGCAGCCCGAGTACCAGGGCATCTGCGACGACGGCAACGAGTGCACCGACGACCTCTGCAACCCCTTCGGTTCGGGTCTCGGTGACTTCTTCGGCTGCACCAACACCAACAACAGCGCGCCCTGTGACGACGGCCTGTTCTGCAACGGCATCGACACCTGCGCCGGCGGCTCCTGCGCTGGCCACGCCGGCGATCCCTGCGCCCAAGGCGGCGTCTGCGGAGACCAGTGCAACGAGGACACCGACGACTGCTTCGTCGACGCCGGCACCGAGTGCCGCGCTTCGGCCGGCGTCTGCGACACGGCCGAGACC
>JBHEPB010000269.1:0-2553 GCA_046260515.1 Binatia bacterium | reverse complement strand
GGCCGGCGCGGACGCCGCCCGCCGGGGCTTCGAAGGCCCGGCGCGGGCCGGGTCCGCGCCGCGTGCATCCACGCCCGGCCTCGGCCACACTCCGGGTGACGGCCGACGCCGGTAGGCGACGGCCAAGGAGAACGCCGTGTCCGACCAGGAACTTCGCAAGAAACTCGAGGAACTGCACCGCGAACTCGCCAGCGTCGGCGAAGTGGACCCCGATCTCGAGAGGCCGCTCGCCGAGTTGCGCGCCGAGATCGAGAACGTGATGGAACGCTCCAACCCCCAGGGGTTCGGCGCCCGGCTCAGCGAGGCGGTCGAGCGCTTCGAGGCCAGCCATCCCCAGCTCGCCTCGGCCATGGGCGCCGTCATCGACCAGCTCGCACGCATGGGCGTCTGAGCATCACTCAGCCTGCCCAACCTGCCCAACCTGCCCTGCCCCGGAGGACGCGATGGCCAAGTTCCCCACCGAAGTCGAAGAATCCGTGACCGTCGCCGCTCCCATCGAGCAGGTGTACGCCTACCTGTGGGACGTGGTGGGCTCGTCCTCCTGCGTGCCCGGCATCGCCAACTGCGAAAACGTCGGGCCCGACACCTACCGGTTCGTCTACAAGGAGCGATCGACGGGCCCCGTCAGCATGACGGTGCGCTACACGGCCAGGTACCGGGGCAACGGCGTCGATGACATTTCCTTCGAAGGCATCTCGGCGTCCGACGACAACACCGACGTGCGCGGGCAGCTGCGCCTGTCCGGCGACGGCCCCCAGACCAGGATTACCCTGAAGCAGCGCCTCGCGCCCGACACGCCGGTCCCCTGGCTGCTGCAGTCGCTGATTCGCTCCTTCGTCGAGGCCGAGGCCGCCGGCGGCGCGCGCGACTACCTGGCCAACCTGCGCCAGGCCCTGGCCCGCGCCTGATTCCCCTCATCCCTGCGCGAAGTCGCCACGGAGTCTGTCCATGAGAGTTTTCGTGACCGGCGCGACCGGTCTCCTCGGCAACAACCTGGTCCGCAGCCTCGAAGCCTCCGGGCACGAAGTGGTCGCCCTCGCGCGCGACCCCGGCAAGGCCGGCCGCGTCCTGGACGGCACCTCGGTCCGCCTCGTCGTCGGCGACATGATGCGCGTAGAAGGATTCTCCGCCGAACTCTCCTCCTGCGACGCCGTCTTCCATACCGCCGCCTACTTCCGCGAGGCTTTCGAGCCTGGAGCCGACGAGGACGTCCTCGACCGCATCAACATCGGCGGCACCATGGACCTGCTCGACGCGGCCGACCGCGCCGGCGTCCCCAGCTTCGTCCACGTGAGCTCGGGCGGCGTCATCGGCCGCAAACCCGACGGCGGCCCCGGCGACGAGGACACGCCGCCGATGCCGATGCAGACGAAGAACCCCTACTTCCGCAGCAAGCTGCGCGGCGACGCGGCGCTCTCCGCGTGGCGCAGCCGCAGCGGCATCGAGGTGACGCAGGTGCTGCCGGGATGGATCTGGGGCCCTTGGGATGCGGCGCCCACGGCGGCCGGCAAACTGGTGGACGAATTCGTCGCCGGCCGGATTCCCGCCAACATCGGCGGCGGCACCTCGATCGTGGACGCCCGCGACGTGGCCGAAGCGATGGTCGCCGTGGCCGCGCAGGCCGTCGCGCGCCGCGGCAGCGGCGACACGGCCGGCGGCCAGCCCGTGATCGAGAAATTCATCGTCGGAGGGCACTACCAGTCGATGCGCGAAATCATGCAGCACGTGGAAGCCGCCACCGGCGCACCGGCGCCTCGCTTCGACATTCCCTTCGGAGTGCTGCTCGCCTACTCCTACGGGTGCGAGGCGTGGGCCAGGCTCACCGGCGGCGCACCCCTGGTGACGCCCATGGCGGTGAGGACCATGCACGCGAAGATCGCGCTGGATTCCTCCAAAGCCGAGCGCCGGCTCGGAGTGACGTTCCGGGACACGGCCGAAACGATCCGGGACGCCGTGGAATGGCAGCGCCGGCACCGCCCGGCTGCCGGCTGAAGAGCCGGTGCGCCCGGCTGCCGTCGGAAGGGCCGGCCCGGCCGGCCGTTGCCCGCCGGTCGGCTTGAAAATCCCGTCCTTTCGCCGCAAAACCTCGCGACCATGCCTTACGTCGCTCCCAAGGGAATCTCGGACTTTCTTCGCCACCACTACCGCCACTTCAACGCAGCGGCGCTGATCGACGCCGCCCAGGGCTACGTGGATTTCGTGGACGGCGGCAACCACATGCTGCTGACGATGGCCGGCGCCATGAGCACCGCCGAACTCGGCATCTCGGTGGCCGAGATGATCCGGCGCGGCAAGGTCCACGCCATCACGTGCACCGGCGCCAACCTGGAGGAAGACCTCTTCAACCTCGTCGCCCACGACCACTACGTGCGCGTCCCCCACTACCGCCAGCTCGGCCCCGAGGAAGAAGTCGCGCTGCTCGAGCGCCACCTCAACCGCGTCACCGACACCTGCATTCCGGAGGAGGAGGCCATCCGCCGCCTCGAGGGGGTGGTGCTCGACGAGTGGATGGCGGCCGACAAGAGCGGCGAGCGCCTCTTCCCCCACGAGTTC
>JBHEPB010000113.1:0-3732 GCA_046260515.1 Binatia bacterium | reverse complement strand
CGGCGCCCGCCGCGACCGGGCCGGGGCCCTCGACCGGCCTCAGGAAGACGGTCAACTGGCGTTCCCATTCCACCCGCTTCGTAGCCTCGTAGAGGCGGTCGCGAAGATCGGGCCCGCTGCCGCTCACCAGCATCAGCGTGGCGAACTCGCTTCCCAGCATGGTCATGCTGGCGTCCTCGAGGTTGCCGCCGCAGGAGTAAACGCACTCGCTGAGGTCGGCGACGATGCCGGGGCGATCCCTTCCGATCGCGGCCATGGCGAACCACTTCTTTTGCGACATGGGCGGCATGCTATCAGGCGCGCCCGGACGGTCCAGAGCCGGTGAACGTCCGGTACTGCGGGGCCGGCGAGGAAACATGCGCCTGAGCATCGTCATTCCCGTGCTCCAGGAGGAGGCGACGATTCGCGACACTCTGGTCGCCACCCGGGGCTCGCTGGAGTCGGGGGACCAGATCGTCGTGGTAGACGGCGGCAGCAGCGACGGCACGGTCCGTCTCGCCCGATCCTTCGGGGCAGAGGTGATCGAAGGCGAGAGGGGCCGCGGCCGCCAGATGAACCAGGGAGCGTCCCTGGCCGGCGGCGACGTGCTCCTCTTCCTCCACGCCGACACCTTGCTGCCGACGGGGTTCCGCCAGGGACTGGCTGCTCTTCTCGAAGACGAGTCCGTCCGTTGGGGCCGTTTCGACCTGAGGTTCGACGAGGGCGGACCGTTGCTGCAGCTGATCGCCCGCCTGATCTCGCTGCGTTCGCGCCTGTTTCGAAGCGCCACCGGGGACCAGGCCATCTTCGTGCGCCGCGAGGACTTCCTCGCCGTCGGCGGCTACCGCGAAGCCATCCTGTTCGAGGATGTGGACCTGGTCCGGCTCCTGCGGCGAAGGGGCCGCATGGGGATCCCGGCGGGCCACGTCGTGACGTCCGCGCGGCGCTGGCGCAATCGCGGGGTCTGGCCGACCACGCTGCGCATGTGGGCGTTGAAGAGTCTCTACCTGTGCGGGGTGCCGGCCTCGAGGCTGTCGCGCCACTATCGCGACGAACGCTGACGGCAACGGACGCGGCGCCGGCTCAGTCGTCGATGGGCGGGCTGATCAGGCACTCCGCGCCGACGTCCCTTCGGCCTTCCACGTGGACGAAACGTCCCTCGACGCGAACGCGCCCGTCGGCGATCAGGCGCAGGGCCTCGGGGTAGATGCGGTGCTCGACGGCGAGGATGCGCTGCCTCACCGCGGCGGCGTTCTCGCCGGGGACGACGGGGACGGCGCCCTGGAGGAGGATGGGCCCGTGATCGACGTCCTCGTCAACAAAATGCACCGTCGCGCCGGCAATTGTCACACCGTAGTCGGCGGCCTGGCCCTGGGCATCGGTGCCGCGGAAGGACGGCAGCAGGGCAGGGTGGATGTTGACGACTCGCTGGGGAAAGCGCCGCAGGAGGGCGCCGGTGACGATACGGTCGAAGCCGGCCATCACCACCAGTTCGACGCCGGCGGCCTCGAGGATGTCGGCGATCGCACCGTCGAAGTCCGCGCGCGATGCGAAGCCGCGGTGGTCGAGGAGGCGCGTGGGGATGCCGCGCGCCTCGGCCTTCGCCAGGACGCCGGCCGCGGGCCGGTTGCAGAGCAGGAGTGGGATGCGGGCGGCGATCCTTGCGCAGGAGACGGCCTCCGCGATCGACTCGAAATTGGTCCCGCTTCCCGACGCGAGGATGCCGATCGAGAGAGGGGCCATGCCGGCGTCTCAGGCCTCGGCGTAGGAAACGCCGCGCCGTCCTTTCTCGATCACGCCGATGGGGCGGGTGGGGACGCCGCGCTTGCGGAGGAACTTCGCCGCCGCGTCGGCCTCGGACGAACGGACGATCACCGTGAATCCCACTCCGCAATTGAAGGTGCGATCCATCTCGGCGCGGCTGATCCGGCCGCGCTCGCGCACCAGCTCGAAGATCGGCAGCACCGGAAGGTCGCTGCGACGGATCACCGCGCGGGTCCCCGTGGGCAGGGCACGCACGAGGTTGCCCGGTAGTCCGCCTCCGGTGATGTGGGCCATGCCGCGGACGTCGAACTTGCCGACGAGGGCGAGCAGGGGCTTTACGTAGATGGCGGTCGGCGTCAGCAGGGCTTCGCCGAGGGTGGTGCCGAGCTCCGGCACGCGGCGGGCGAGGGACGCCCGCGTCGTCGCGCCCAGGGCGCGTCGGGCGAGACTGTAGCCGTTGCTGTGCAGGCCGGTGGATTCCAGGCCGAGCACGACGTCGCCAGGGCGCACGCGGCCGCAGTCGATCATCCGGCGTCGCTCAACGACGCCGACGCAGAAGCCGGCCAGGTCGTATTCTCCCTTCTTGTAGAAGCCGGGCATCTCGGCGGTCTCGCCGCCGACCAGGGCCATGCCGGCCCTCCGGCAGCCCTCGGCGATGCCGCGGACCACGGCCACTCCGTCGATGCCGCGAAGGGAGCCCACGGCGAAGTAGTCGAGGAAGAACAGGGGACGTGCGCCCGTCGTCACCAGGTCATTCGCGTTCATGGCCACCAGGTCGATGCCGATGGTGTCGTGGCGGCCGGTGAGCTGGGCCAGGGCGAGTTTGGTGCCGACGCCGTCCGTCGAAGAGACCAGGACGGGATCCTTCAGACCCTTGGGCAGGGCGAAGGAAGCGGCGAAGGGGCCGACGCCCGAGAGCACGCCGGGAATGCGAGTCTTTGCGGCGAGGCGGGCGATTCCGGCGACGAGGCGATCGGCGGCGTCGATGTCCACGCCGGCGTCGCGGTAGGTGAGTGCGCGTCTGGTCACGGGTCGCCCCTAAAGGACCGGCGGCGGGATGTCAACGTAGCTCAGCTGCAGCCGGGAAACGACGAACAGCGACTGGGAAGCGCGGAAAAAACCGCATCCAGCCGCGGACGTGTCAACGCTTGCGGGCCAGCATCTCCGCCCGGGCGGTGTCGGATCCCTGCTCCGCGTACCGCAGGATTTCGAAGTCGGCGAAGGCCGAGGACAGCTCGTCCGGCATCAGCAGGAACTCCGGTCGCGATGGTCCCGCGGCGTTGCGGTGTCCCCGGTCGAGGAAGGTGTCGATGAGGAGCAGGCCTTCCGGTTTCAGCGAAGAGCGAAAAGCGGAGAAGAGCCGACGGTCCAGGAAGTCCACCTGGACGATGAGGTCGAAGGCTGACGCCGCGAACGGCCAGTCGTCGGCGTCCGCCTCGACGGCCAGCAGCCCGGCGCGGTCGTTTGCAGGATGAAGAACCCGCTGGAGAGCGATCCTGGAGACGTCCATGGCCACCACGAGGTATCCCTTCGCCGTGAGGACGGCGCTGTGGCGACCCTGGCCGCAGGCCAGGTCGAGGGCCGTCGCTCGCGGCGACGACGCCCGCGGCAGTTCCAGCACCGAAGCGCGCGGGCTCAGCGGGGAGGGTTCGCGGTGGCGATGCTGCCAGTGCTGCCTGTCCTCGAGAGACATTCCAGGGAGGCCTTGTCGTCGGCGCAGGCCAGTGCGAGACGGAGGACGACGGCGGCGCCGCCCTCGTGAAGGCATCGGGCGGCGTCGCCGAGCGTTGCCCCCGTCGTGGCGACATCATCGACGAGGACGACCGAATACCCCTGCAGGCGTTCGCGGCCAAGCGCGAAGGCGCCGCGCGCGTTGCGGCGTCGCAGCGCGCCGCCGAGTTCCCTTTGCGCCGGGCGTTGGTCGCTGCGCCGCAGGGACGTGGTGGAGAACGGCAGGCCGCAGCGCCGCGCAAGGGCGCGGGCCAGCCA
>JBHEPB010000103.1:0-5092 GCA_046260515.1 Binatia bacterium | reverse complement strand
CGTTGTAGAAAAACGCGAAGAACAGATTCTGGCGGATGTTGCTCATCGAGGCCTCCGAGAGGCGGCGGGCGCGGGCGATGCCGCCGAGGTCGCCGCGCACCAGCGTCACGCCGGCGCTCTGCATGGCCACGTCGGTGCCGGTGCCCATGGCGATGCCGACATCGGCGGCCGCGAGGGCAGGGGCGTCGTTGACGCCGTCGCCGGCCATTGCCACCACACGTCCTTCGGCGCGCAGGCGGTCGATGACGGCGCGCTTGCCGTCGGGAAGCACGCCGGCTTCCACCTCGGTGATGCCGAGACGCCGCGCCACGGCTTCAGCCGTCGCGCGATGGTCGCCGGTCAGCATGACAAGGCGCAGGCCGTCGGCCCTCAGGCGGGCGAGGGCAGGGGGAGTGCTCGCTTTCACTGGATCGGCGATCGCGAGTAGACCGGCGAGGCGGCCGTCCGCGCCGACGAAGATGACGGTGTTGCCGTCGCGGCGCAGCTCTTCGGCCTGCGCCGCCAGCGGGGACGGATCGATGCCCTCGTCGCCGAGAAAAGCCGCGTTGCCCACGACGACGCGGCGTGAGTCCACCGTCGCTCCCGCACCTTTGCCGGCAACGCTCAGGAAGCCGGACGGTTCACCGACGGCAAGACCGCGCGACGCGGCGGCGGCGAGCACGGCGGCGGCGAGGCTATGCTCGCTGCTGCGTTCGACCGCGGCGGCCCAGGCCAGCACTTCGTCTTCGGAGCCGTCGCCGGTCGCCACCACGGACGTCACCGCCGGACGCCCTTCGGTGAGCGTGCCCGTCTTGTCCACGACGACCGTGTCCACCTTCTCCATCGTCTGCAGGGCCTCGGCGCTTCGCAGCAGGATGCCGGCGGTGGCGCCGCGGCCGATACCCACCATCACCGACATCGGCGTGGCCAGGCCGAGGGCGCAGGGGCAGGCGATGATGAGCACGCTCACGGCCGCGACGACGGCATGGGCCAGGCGCGGCTCGGGCCCCCAGACCCACCAGCCGGCGAAGGAAGCCGCGGCCACCAGGATGACGGTCGGCACGAACCAGGCCGAAACCCGGTCCACGAGGCTCTGCACGGGAGCACGGCTGCGCTGGGCTTCGGCCACCATCTGCACGATGCGCGACAGCATCGAGTCGCGTCCGAGCTTCTCGGCGCGCACAACGAGCGAGCCCGTGCCGTTGACGGTGCCGCCGATCACCGGGTCGCCGGTCGTGCGCGAGACCGGCATGGACTCGCCGGTGAGCATCGACTCGTCCACGCCGGAGTTTCCTTCCAGCACGACGCCGTCCACGGGGATCTTCTCGCCGGGACGCACGCGCAGGCGGTCGCCCGTGTGGACCATCTCCAGGGCGACCTCCTCGTCGCTGCCGTCGTCGCGCAGCCGGCGGGCGGTGGGCGGCGCCAGGCCGAGCAGGGCGCGGATGGCGCCGGAGGTGCGGTCGCGGGCCTTCAGTTCGAGGACCTGACCGAGAAGGGCCAGGGCGATGATCACGGCCGCCGCCTCGAAGTAGACGGGCACCACGCCGCCGTGCCCGAGCATGGTGGAAGGGAAAATCCCCGGCGCCAGGAGCGCGACCAGGCTGTAGAGCCAGGCCACGCCCGTTCCCAGGGCGATCAGCGTGAACATGTTGAGGCTGCGGTTGCGCACCGAATCGTAGCCGCGGCGGAAGAACACCGAGCCGGCACCGACGACGACCGGCGTGGCCAGCAGCCCCTGCACCCAGGCCGACTCCTTGGGAGACAACCAGGAGAAGTGGCCGAAGACGTGGGCGCCCATCTCCAGCGCAAAAACCGGCGCGGCAAGGACGGCGGCCAGGAGGAAACGCCGCTTCATCGAAGCCAGTTCCGGGTTCGGTGCGTCGTCGGCCGTGATGGTCTCGGGCTCCAGCGCCATGCCGCAGATCGGACAGGCTCCCGGCCCCTGCTGGCGGATCTCGGGATCCATCGGGCAGATGTAGAAGGCCTCGGGATCGCCGGCCGCGGCGCGCGAGGCCGGGTCCGAGGAGAGAAACAAGACCGGCTCCGCCTCGAACCTGGCCAGGCACTTCGGGTTGCAGAAGTGGTAGGTGACGCCGCCGTGGTCGAACTTCCAAGGCTTGACGGCTGGATCGACGGTCATGCCGCAGACGGGATCGATGAAGGTCCCGTCTGCGGGCGGCTGCGGCGATTGCTCGGGCATCGTGTCGGTCATTTCTTACCTGCCACGGAAGGTGGGCTCCCGCTTCTCGAGGAAGGCTGCGATGGCCTCGCGGGTGTCCTTGGAAGCCACGTTGACCGACTGGGCCATGGCTTCGGCGTCGAGGGCTTCGCTGAGAGTCACCGAGAAAGCGTTGGTCAGCATGCGCTTGGTCATGGCCAGGGCC
This sequence comes from Binatia bacterium, assembly GCA_046260515.1. Classification (GTDB taxonomy): domain Bacteria; phylum Desulfobacterota; class Binatia; order UBA1149; family CAITLU01; genus DATNBU01. The sequence goes on along the minus strand of JBHEPB010000103.1, from coordinate 2,726 downwards.
AGGGGCGGTCCGGCTGCCAGGCGCGAGGCCCAGTCGTCCACGAAGGCGTCGAGCTGGTCGTGGGCGACCACGCGGTTGACGAGCCCGATGCGCTCGGCCTCCTTCGCGTCGAAGATGTCGGCGAGCAGCGCGAGTTCCTTGGCCTTGTGCATCCCGACGAGGCGCGGCAACAGCCAGGAGCCGCCGAGATCGAGGCTGAGGCCCCGCTTGGCGAAGATCTCCGAGAAGCGGGCGCGGTCGGAGGCCACGATGAGGTCGCAGCCGAGGGCGATGTTGAGGCCGGCGCCGGCGGCCACGCCGTTCACCTTGGCGATCACGGGCTTGGGAATCGCGTGCAGGGCGAGGCCCACGCGGTTGAAGTGGTGCATGCGCTGGAGCTGGTGGCGGTCGGCCTCGGCTTCGCCCGCCAGGTCGGCGCCGCTGCAAAAAGCGTCGCCGGCTCCGGTCAGTACCAGCACGCGATCGGTGGTGCTCTCCCCGACCTCCACGAAGACCTCGAGGAGCTCGTTCCACATGGCCGCGTTGATGGCGTTCTTCTTCGCCGGCCGGTTGAGGGTGACGACCACCACGCCGCTGTCGCGGCGCTCGACAAGAAGGGTTTCCACGTTCTGGCCTTTTGCTTGGGACGAAGGTGGCCGCCTGCCCACGCAGGGCGGGCAGGCGGCCGATTCGGACTAGTTGATCTTGAGCAGCTCGACGTCGAAGACGAGCGTGGCGTTGGGGGGAATCTTGCCGCCGGCGCCGGCTGCGCCGTAGCCGAGGTCGGACGGAATGGTCAGGCGGTACTTCGAGCCCACGCTCATCAGCTGGAGCCCTTCGGTCCAGCCCTTGATGACGCGGTTGAGAGGGAAGGTGGCCGGCTGGCCGCGGTCGTAGGAACTGTCGAACACGGTGCCGTCGGTGAGGGTGCCCTTGTAGTGGACCGTCACGTTGTCGGTGGCGGACGGCTTGGGGCCGCTCCCCTCGGTGAGGACTTCGTACTGCAGGCCGCTGGCTGTGGTGGTCACCTTGCCGGTCTCCTTCTTTTCTTCTGTGGCCGCCGCCTTGGCGGGGGCTTCTTCGGGTTTGGTGCCCTGGGCGCAGGCCGTCAGGCTGGATGTCAGGGCGAGGGCGAAGGTCGCCGCCGCCAGGAGAGAGGTTGTCTGTCGCATTCCTTTGGTACTCCGGGGTCCGATTGGGAAAGCGAGTCTTGTCAAAGACCGGCCCCAAATCCCACCGCGGGCCCCGCCCGATGGCCCCTCTCGGGGGCCGGGGACCGCCGGCCGTCCCTACCGGGCCCTCCTGCCCGCCCTTCGAAAAAACCTTCTCCGCCACTGATCCGGAAGGCCGCCCGTCCCGTATAGTCTGCCGTGAACTACGCGAACGTGCCGGCCACCTTCCGGATCGAAGAGTCCCGCTCCGCCGACTCCCGTCCTGCCGGTCCTGGTGAAGTGCGCGCGCCGTCGAAGGAACGCCGGCAGGAGAGATCCGTGTCCTCCCCATCGAGCCCATCGAGCGAAGTCGCCGCCGGTCTGCTCAGCGCCATCGCCCACGATCGCAGCGATGCGGCGTTCGCCGAACTGTTCGACCGCTACGCCGGCCGCCTCAAGCACTTCTTCGTTCGCGGCGGCATCGACCCGGACCGCGCCGAAGAACTGGTGCAGGACGTGCTGCTCACCGTGTGGAGGCGCGCCGATTCCTTCGACGGCAGCCGTTCGTCGGCTCTCACCTGGCTCTACGCCCTCGCGCGCAACCGGCGCATCGACGAGCTTCGCCTTCGGGGGCACGCGGCGCCGAGGCCCGAGGACCTGGCCTGGGACTCCACCGAGACCCCGTCCACCGAAGGCCGCTTCGAGAGCATTCGCCAAAGGGACGCGCTCCGGGAGGCCCTGGTGGAACTTCCCCAGGAACAGAGGGCCGTGCTCCACTGCTCTTTCTTCGATGGAAAGTCCCTGGCCGAGATTGCAGGCGAGACCGGCCTGCCTCTTGGAACCGTCAAGTCGAGGGCCAGGCTGGCCCTGGCCCGTTTGCGCCGTGTCCTGCATGCCCGGGAGGGAGCGTGATGAACAACCAGGCCCGACAACACCCGCAACATCATCCCCGACATCATCCCCAGGAAGACCTGCTGCTGTCCCACGCGACCTGCCACGAGCATCCGGCCGTGGGCCTGCTGATGGCCACGCACGCTCGCCTGTGCGCCGAGTGCCGCGAGGCCATCGACGACCTCGAGGTCATCGGATCGGCCTTTCTCGACGGCGAGGAAGAAATGCCGGTCAGCGCCTGTGCCCGCGAAAGGACCCTGGCGGCCATCGCCGGCTCCCGGGGCACGAGGCCGCCTGTTGCCGCCGCCTCGGGTGCGGCCGAATCCGGACGCGCCGAGCTGGCGGCGAAGGTCGATTTCGTGTTGTCGCTGCGGCAGTCGAGGGAGAAGGGAAAGTGGCACTGGCGGGCCCCCGGCGTGCGGGAAGTGCGGATGCCGCTCCAGTGGAACGGCATCCCGGTCACCGTGGCCCAGCTCCGCTCCGGCCTCCACATCCCCCAGCACACGCACAAGGGCCGCGAGTTGACCCTCATCCTGTGCGGCAGCCTCACCGACGACCGCGCGACTTACGCGGCCGGCGACGTCCTCGACTACGACTCGAGTGTCTCCCACGAGCAGTTCGTCGGCAGTGAGGAAGACTGCCTCTGCCTTGTCGTCAACGAGAGCCGCCTGGTTCCCCAGACGATGCTCGGCCGCGCGCTGGCGT
>JBHEPB010000099.1:0-7099 GCA_046260515.1 Binatia bacterium | reverse complement strand
ACGTAGCACTGGTTGCTGGAATCCGACTCGCCGTCGTCGTTGAAGGCGACGACTTCGTAAATGTAGACGGTGCCCCGCGGGACCTCGTCGAGGAACTGGGTGACGCCCGCGGCCACGGTGCCCCGCGACTCGTAGTTCGGATCGGCGATGGTACGGCGCAGGATCTCGAAACCGTCCTCGTTGAGGCTCTTGTCCTTCCACGTGAGAAGGACGTGCTCGGGGTCGAGACGCACCTGGCGGACCGTGGAAGGCTTTTCAGGGACGGCCGCATGGGCCGCCGGGACCCCGACGGCGAACAGGGACAAGGTCAGGACGGCAACAACACTGGCTTTCATCAAGGTTCTGTACTCCTCGCTTGGTCGGAAGGGCTCCCCCGCAGAGGTCGCGGCCGCGTCCTTCGACCCGGCCGCCACCGCGGCGTCGCCAACCCCCGGCAACGCAGGGGGAGATACTAGCGAGGAATTCCCGCCGTGGGTAGTCACGAACTCGATCCGTGGCGCCACTCGCCGCAGAGACGGCGCTTGACGGGACTCGGTCCGGCGGACATCAGACCCGCGGCGGAACACGTTCCGCGCAGGAGGAAGCATGTCCGAGTACGGATTCTGGAAGCTCGCCGCAGAGGCCCCGGAGCGCATCGCTCTCGTCACCCCCGATGGGGTTGGCGTTGCCGCCGGAGATCTTGCTGCGCGGTCCAACCGCCTGGTCCACGCCATGCGCGACCTCGGGCTGGAGCGCGGGGATGCCGTCGCCGTGATGCTCCCCAACGGCCGCGAAATGGTCGAACTCTACCTGGCCACCTTCCAGGCCGGGCTCTACCTGACGCCGATCAACCAGCACCTGACGGCCGCCGAAGTGGCTTACATCCTCGGCGATTGCGGAGCGAAGCTCTTCTTCACTCACGAGCGTTACGGCGCGGCGGCCCGCGCGGCCGCCGATCAGGCGGGCCTGGCCCCGGACCGTCGCATAGCATCCGGCCAGGTCGATGGTTTCGTCTCGTATGTCCAGTTCGGAGCTTCCTCGCCCGACACCGCGCCCGAGGGCCGCACGGCGGGCCAGGTGATGAACTATACCTCGGGGACCACGGGCAGGCCCAAGGGCGTTCGACGGCGCCTGATGGACTTCGACCCGGACATGGTCGGTTCGATGTACGCGATGTTCCTGGCGATGTTCGGCATCGAGCCCCTCGCCGGCAACGTCCACCTGGTGGGATCCCCCCTCTACCACACGGCTGTCCTGATGTTCACGGCCAGTTCCCTGCACTACGGGCACACCGTCGTCGTGATGGACAAGTGGACGCCGGAGTCCGCCCTCCAGACCATCGAGCGCTGGCGCGTCACGACCAGCCACATGGTCCCCACCCAGTTCCACCGGCTGCTGGCCCTGCCGCCGGAGGTGCGCGCGCGCTTCGACCCGTCCTCGCTGCGGCACATGATCCATGCCGCCGCGCCCTGCCCGGTCGACGTGAAGCGGCGCATGATCGAGTGGTGGGGACCGGTGATCCACGAATACTACGCGGCCAGCGAGGGCGGCGGCACCCTGGTGACTCCCGAAGAGTGGCAGAGGAAACCCGGCACCGTCGGCCGGGCCTGGGCCGGATCGGCGATCCGCATCCTCGATGAGGACGGCAAGGACTGTCCTCCGGGAACTCCCGGGACCGTATACATGGCGCTCGGCAGCGCCGACTTCGAGTACCACGGCGACAAGTCCAAGACCGAGGCCAACCGCCGCGAAGGCTTCTTCACGGTCGGCGACATCGGCTACCTGGACGACGACGGCTACCTCTTCCTCTGCGATCGCAAGATCGACATGATCATCGCCGGCGGCGTCAACATCTACCCCACCGAGATCGAGAACGCGCTGCTGTCGCACCCGAAAGTCGGCGATGCCGCCGTGTTCGGCATTCCACACGAGGACTGGGGGGAAGAGGTGAAAGCCGCCATCGAGCCCGCGGCCGGGGTCGAACCGGGGGCGCAACTGGCCGAGGAACTCGCCGCGTTCTGCAAAGAGACGCTGGCGAAGTACAAGTGTCCCCGCTCCTTCGATTTCGTGAACGAGATGCCGCGCGATCCCAACGGCAAGCTCTTCAAGAGGAAGCTGAGGGACCCCTACTGGCAGGGACGGGAAAGGGCCATCTGACGGCCGCGTCGCGTGCTGGCGGCCCGCGCTGTGGTCAGCGCTTGCGTCGCCGCTTGGGCGAGCGGTCCGGGAGCGATTCCACGAGGGCTCGCGAAGCGTTGATCGCCGCCTCGTACTGAACCGTGCCGCGCGTCAGCACCGAGAGCATGCCGCTCAGGTTGCTGCTGGACGTGGCCACGTCCCGCCACAGCACGCGGGAGCGGACACGATCGACCAGCACCGCCGCCAGGCGCGCCTCGTAGACCTGGCCGTTCTCGTCGCGCTTGGCCTCGAGCCGCTCGACCTGGACCACGATGAACCAGGTCGCGTCTTGCGGTGCCAGCGGCAGCAGTTGTTCGGCGGTCGCCAGTCGAAGGTCGAGGAGCTCGGCCGGCCGCTCGCCGAACTCTTCCGCGGACATGGCGACGTAGCCCCGCTCCCTCAGGAACCTCACCATCGCATCGCCCACGTTGCGGGCCACCTGCACCTGTTCGAAGGGCGAAGGCCTCGCGTCAATCACGGGCAGCACCAGGATCCGGTCGATGGCCTCGGTCTCCATCGAAGGCGCCACGGCCAGCGGCGTTCGCTCGAACGTGCATGCCGCAAACAAGGAAAGAAGGAGGGGAAGGAGGATGCGGCAGGCGCGCGGTTTCATCGCGGGGCAAGGTAGGCACCGGCCGGCCGGCAAGCAAGCGAAGGCCCGGGGACCGCGACCGGCGACACCGGCGAGGCTTCCGGTCGCACAGAGCGACGGTGGCGAGCCCCGCCCTGCTGGGCTACAAACCGCGACCATGCTCTCCTCCCTTTACCGGATCGCGCTGGCCACGGTCCTTGCTGCCGTCGCTGTCCCGGCCATCGCCCTCGCCCACACCGGCGGCGCCCTCGACGCCGACGGCTGCCACACGGACCACCGCAACAGCACCTACCACTGCCACCGGGGCGAGGCCGGGGGCTACACGTTCGCCGACCGGGCCGCGATGCAGGACGCGGTGCGTACCGGCAAATTCCCCGACAAGACCGTCGAGAAGGAAGGCTTCTTCTCCAAGCTCTGGCCCTTCGGCAAGGACGAGGAAGAGGAGGCCGGGGGCGAGGGTTCGACTCCGGCCGCGGGCGCCGCCGTGCCCGGAAGCCAGCGCGACGCGGAGCAGAGACTGAAGACCCTGCAGGGACTCTACGAGATGGGCCTCCTGTCGAGGGAAGAGTACGAGGCGAAGCGCAAGGAAGTCCTCGGCCAGCTCTAGCCGACTCCGGCCAATTCCAGGAGGAACCGACTTGCCCGTTCTACGCTTCCCCAAGGGCTTCCTCTGGGGCTCGGCCACCGCCTCCTACCAGATCGAGGGTTCGCCGCTGGCAGACGGGGCCGGTCCGAGCATCTGGCACACCTTCAGCCACACCCCCGGGGTCATCGCCGGCGATGACCACGGCGACGTGGCCTGCGACCACTACCACCGCTGGAAGGACGACATCGCGCTGATGCGCGATCTCGGCATGAAGGCCTACCGCTTCAGCATCGCCTGGCCGCGCGTCTTCCCCGCTGGCCACGGCGCGAAGAATCCGGCGGGGCTCGCGTTCTACGACCGCCTGGTGGACGGCCTCCTTGCCCGGGGAATAGATCCCATGGTTACGCTCTACCACTGGGACCTGCCCCAGGCCCTCGAGGACGAAGGTGGATGGACGGCGGAAACGATCGCCGGCCACTTCGCGGACTACGCCGGGACGATGTTCGGCGCCCTCGGTGATCGGGTCAAGAAGTGGATCACCTTCAACGAGCCCTGGGTCTTCCATTGGGTAGGATCGGTGCTCGGCATCCACGCGCCCGGTCGCCACGACATGGCCGCCGCCCTGGCCGGTGGTCACCAGACGCTTCGTGCCCATGGCCTGGCCGTGCAGCGCTTCCGCGATGTTGTGCCCGACGGCATCCTCGGCATCACGCTGAGCGTCCAGGCCCACGTCCCCGCCACCGACGACCCCCGCGACGCCGAGGCCGCGGCGCGGGCCCGTGCTTTCCACAACGAATGGTTCGTCGATCCCATCGTGTTCGGCGAATACCCGGCTGCGATGCGCGAGCAGTTCGGCGAGCTGCTTCCCGTGATCACCGACGCGGACCGCGCCCTTTTCCAGCAGCCCATCGACTTCCTCGGCCTCAACTACTACACGCGCAACGTCCACCGCCACGACGACCACGGCTTCTTCCGCGCCGCCACCGAGAACCCGATCGGGATCTACACGTCGATGGGGTCGGAGATCTACCCGGCGGGCCTCTACCTGGTCCTGAAGGAGTTCCAGGAGCGCTACCGCCTGCCCCTCTACATCACGGAGAACGGCGCGGGCTTCCACGGAGAAAGCCCGGGGCCGGACGGTCGCATCGAGGACACGGAAAGGCTGCTGTACCTGCAGGGGCACCTCGAGATGTGCCATCGCGCCATCAGCGAGGGCATCGACCTGCGCGGCTACCTGGTCTGGTCCCTGCTGGATAACTTCGAGTGGGGCTTCGGATATGCGATGCGTTTCGGTATCGTGCGTTGCGACTTCGACACCCTCGAACGCACACCCAAGAAGAGCGCCCTCTGGCTGCGACGCGTGATCGCGGAGAACGGGATCTGAACACCGGGCCGACGACATCGAGCGCGAGCCCTTGTATCGGGGTCTGCCGCCTCGAACCCGGCACCCTTTCCTGCGAGGGGTGTTCGCGCACGCTCGCCGAGATATCCGAGTGGCGGGACGCCACCGAGGCCAGGCGACGGGACATCCTCGAGGCCGCGGCATCACGGCGTGCTGCCGGCCAGCGGCAGGAAGCGACGCCGGGGAAAGCCTGACCCCTGTGTGCTTTTTCGTCGCGGCCGAAACGTCTAAGCTGAGCGCCGGTTGCGTTCCCCGCGCGGCCTAAGGTCGATTCCGTTGCAGACTCCAGAACCGACCAGGCCCGAGCGCACCGCCCCACCCTCGCCGCGAACGAAACCCTCCGCGTCGCCGGGCGCCGAGTCCCCTCGCAGCGTGGCCTTGGGGATTCTCCTGGCCGGCGTGGCGATCACGGGTGCTCTCTTTGCCTGGAACATCGAGAGCGAGACCGAGTCCCTTCGACGCGACCTCGCCCAGCGCAGCGCGTCCCTCACGGGCTCCCTCCAGGGCGAAGTTTCCCGCCGCGTCCAGCTGCTCGACATCCTCGGCTCCTTCGTCCTCGTGACCGGAGGGGACAGCCGGGCCAGCCTGCGCAGCTTCGTGTCCGGCCTGGCGCCAGGGCAGCCGGCATCCGGGCTTTTCGACTGGATCCCCCGCGTTCCCGCCGGCGGGCTTCAGGCCTACGAAGAGGCGCAGTGGCTGCAGGGACTCCCCGACTTCCAGGTGCATCGACCGGGAGGCGCCCTGCCCGTCCAGGAAGAGTACCTGCCCCTGCACCTGGGGATCGGAGCCGGCGCCAGGATCGAAGGCATGGACCTGTCGGCCGGGTCGGAACTGACGCGCTTCCCCGATCTCGCGACCGCGCTGGCAACAGCCCGGACCCGGCGCGCCGCCGTGGCCGCCTCTCCGGTGCAGCTGCTGCGTCCCGACGGTGGTCGTCCTGCGGCGGTCTTCGTTGCCCCGGTGTTCCCGGCCCGGACCGCCGCGCTGCCGGGCTCCGAGTCCCTGCCGCTCGGTTTCGCGATCGGGTTCTTCGAGATCGACTCGGTCGTGAAAGCCGCACTCAACGATGCGGACCGCCGTGCGATCGAGATCGAGTTGCGCGACTCGGCCCGCCGTCCCACCGAGGCACCCCTGTTCGTGCAAAGGGCGGTGCACGGCGAATCCGAAGGGTTGCTCCTCACCCTGTGGAGGATCGTGGGCGGGGGGGAGCAACGGCACGACACCGCCTTCGACGTGTCGGGCCGGCGCTGGACGATGTCGCTCACGAGCGGACCGCTCTCCGCCGCCGCGCACGTCACCTGGACGCCGTGGGTGGTCGCCCTCGTCGGGCTCGTGTTCTCCGTGGCGATGGCCACGGCGGTCAACGGCTATGCGACTCGCGGCGCGGGACTGGCTGCCGTTCGCCGGCGACTCGTCGCCGAGCGCCGCGAGTACATGCAGAAGGTGAGCGCGCTGGCCGAGGAGCTCGACCGCGAGAAGCTCGACCGCCGACGCACCGAGGAAAGCCTGTTCCGCGAGAAGCAGCAGTTCCGCCTGATGTTCAACGCCGTGCCGGCCATGATCTGCTACAAGGATACGAAGAACCGCTTCCTGCTGGTGAACGACGCTGCCGCCGCGGCGCTCGGCCACGAAGTCGAGGAGATGGAAGGCAAACCCTGCTCCGAAATCATACCGGGCAAGGCCTACGAACTGTACCGCGACGACCTCGAGATCATCCAGACGAGCAAGCCCAAACTCGGAATCATCGAGGAAGCCGTGTCGCCCAGTGGCCAGGTGACGTGGACGCGGACCGACAAGCTGCCCGAGTACGACGCCATGGGCCGGGTGGTGGGCATCCTCGTCTTCTCCCAGGACATTACCGAACATCGCCAGGCGGAAGCCGAGATCCGGCGACTCAACGAGGAACTCGAGCAGCGGGTCAGCATCCGCACGGCGGAGCTTCGCACCGCCAACGAGGAACTGGAGTCGTTCGCGTATTCGGTGTCCCACGATCTGCGCACGCCGCTGAGGACAATCGACGGGTTCAGCAAGCTCGTCCTCGAGGAACACGGCAAGGACCTGCCGCCCAGCGCCCACGACTACCTCGACAGGCTGCGCGGAGCGGCCCAGAGAATGGGGCACCTGATCGACGACCTCCTGCGCCTTACCCGCGTGAGCCGGACCGAGATCCGGCGCGACAAGGTGGACCTCAGCCAGGTCGCCCGCCAGACGATCGAGGAACTGAGGCGCTCGGACCCCGGGCGGCGCGTGGATGTCGTCGTCGAGGCGACCCCCTTTGCCGACGGGGACCCCGTCCTGCTCTCCAATGTCATGCAGAACCTGCTCGGGAATGCCTGGAAGTTCACGAGCCGGACCGGCAGCC
>JBHEPB010000078.1:0-11186 GCA_046260515.1 Binatia bacterium | reverse complement strand
CCGGTCTCCAGCCGGGTGAACACCGCCGCGCCGAGCGCGGCGCCGGCCAGCGCAGCATCGAGGGGCCGGAGTCGGTGACCGACCGTCGATACGATGGCCAGGCCCGCCAGGCCGAAGAAGGCGGCGATGGGCTCGGACAGGGGCAGGCGCGCCCCCATATAGAAGGGACCGCTGGCCGCCAGCAGGACCACCGCGAACAGTCCCCAGGCCGGCCCCAGCCAGCTGCGGGCGAGGAGCCAGTAAGCCCAGAGGGCCAAGGCCGCGAAGACCGGGGCGTACCCCGGCGCGGCCTCCTCGACGGACTCTTCGGCGGTGGCTCCGGCGACCACAAACGTGGCGGCCCACACCGACGGAACGGGGAAAAAGCAGGGCCAAGCCCGCACCGCGTCCAGGGTTTCGATCAGCATGGCTCCCGGCATTCGCCGATAGGGAGGTCCCGTGGAACCGAACTCCTGGGACATCGAGTCGAAGATCTCGGCGCGCAGCCCCACCGGTACCCTGGCCCCCACGTCGTCCTCCCGGGCCAGGCCGCCGTGGTGGGCAAGGGAAACCCCGGTGGCGACGTAAGCGGTGGAGTCCGACGCCCCGAGAAACGTGGGATAGGCCGGCCAGTAGGCGAACATGGCCATGGCGGCGACCGTCGGTCCTACCCAATCCTTCGCGGCCGCAGCGGCAGCGGGCGCGAAGCCGGCGGTCGGCGGGCCGGGGAAGAAGCGGCGCCCGGCGACGAAGCCGGCGCAGGCCACGGCAATGCTGCCGCCGAGCAGGGCCTCTATGGAAAACTTCTCCGCAGCGGCCAGCCCGGTTCCGAGCAGCGTTGAAGAGATGGTGCTCGCGAGGATGCGAGCGAAGGGCAAGGGGAGAGCGGTGGATCCGCGGCGGACCAGGGCCCGCCCGGGAAGGTAGAACAGGGCGTAGGCCGCGAGAGCGCCGAGCAGGGCGCGGGGGAGGGAGTCGATGAGCATGGTGGGATGGAGTGGCGGGCAAAAAAGAAGCGGGGCGGTGCAGAAACTGCACCGCCCCGCTCAGATCACCCGATCAGGTTCGCCGGAGCGAATTCTGATTTAGGGAACCGTCGCGCCGCCGAGCTTCGCGAAGGGAAGGCCGAGCGGATCCTTGATCGTCACTTCGACGAGCTCGATCTGCGTGCAGGTCGGCAGCTCGGCGTTGTTCGCGTTGACCAACGGGATGAGGGCCTCCGCGCTGTTGCTGGAGAGCTTCATGCTGCCGTTCTTGGGCTCGCTGAAGTTGAACGTCACCGGGAAGTCGATGACGGTCATGTCGTTGTTGCCGTCGTCGTTCAGGGTGGCGCGGCTCAGGGTCGCGAGCGACCAGCCGGTGTCACCGGCGCCGATCGGCGTGTCGCCGTCGGTGCCGAGGATGCCCTTGCACTTGCCCTTCACGTACGTGATGTGGCAGGGGCCGGCTTCCAGGCCGAGGGGAACCTTGGCCGAGTCGGTGAGAGCCGAGCAATCCTTCACGAGCTTGGCCGAGGTCTGGACGCTGCATCCGCCCTTCGCGCTGTAGCTGTACGCGGTGGCGTTGCCGTTCACCTCGGCAGGGGTCACCGGCGAGCAGGCCTCGGTTCCGCCGTCGGTCTCGGTGTTGGACGGGCCGTGCTCGGTGCCGGGGCAGGGAGCGAAGTTGCGGACCATCGAACCCTTCAGACCCTTGGCGGGCGCGATGTTGAAGTCGCATTGGGCGCTGGCAGTGCTCGCGTAAAGACCCACGAGAGCAATGGCAGCGAGAGACAGTGTAAGTTTCTTCATTTGGATTTCTCCTCCCGAAATTTGCGTTCTGACTAGTCGTTATGTGTGCTTCGAAGCAACAGTGGTCGGGCCACCGTATCCCACCAGAGGGAGAATCACAGTCCTCCCCCGACTCTGCTCAAGACATGTTGTCGCCCTATAGAAGCGACCTCCCCTGGCAGGTCCGGGGGCTGTTATAGGAGGCGGCCCAAACCAATGTCAAGAACCGCCTTCAGGCTTTCTCGAAGCTTTCGTCCTGAAGAGACGTTCTGTTTTTACGGGTGCGCCCCGGGCGGGTTCCTGTCATAAGAATCGGCGCCTGTCCGATGAAAGTCGTCATCCAGATACCCTGCCTCAACGAGGAAGCCACCCTTGCTTCCACCCTGGCCGACCTCCCTCGCCGCCTGGAGGGGATCGACGAAGTGGAAATCGTGGTGATCGACGACGGCAGCACCGATGGCACGTCGGAGGTCGCCCGCCGCTTCGGCGTGCAGCATATTGTAAGAGCTCCGGTGAACCAGGGCCTCGCGAGGGCCTTCTCGGCCGGCCTCGATTACGCGCTGCGTCTAGGAGCTGACATCATCGTCAACACGGACGCCGACGGCCAGTACCGCGGCGACCAGATCGAACGTTTGGTTGCCCCCATCCTCCACCACGAGGCGGATGTCGTGATCGGCGACCGGCGCCCCGGCAAGCTGGTAAATTTCTCGCCGTCCAAGCGCCTACTTCAGGTGATCGGATCGTGGGTCGTCCGCCAGCTCTCGGGGACCCGCGTTCCGGATGCCACCAGCGGCTTCCGCGCCTTCTCGCGCGAGGCTGCCCTGCGCATGAACGTGGTCTCGGACTTCACCTACACCCTGGAGACCATCATCCAGGCCGGCAAGAAGCAGCTCCTGGTCACCTCGGTCCCCATCGACGTGAACCCGGAGACCCGTCCCTCGCGCCTCTTCCCCGGGGTCCCGAGCTACCTCCTGCGCAGCGGATCGACGCTGGTGCGCATCTATTCCCTCTACGAGCCGCTCCGGGTCTTCACGATCATCGGCCTCGTCCTGCTTTCCGCCGGCGGCGCGATCTCGATCCGCTTCATCTATTTCTACCTCGCCGACGGCGGCGACGGGCACATCCAGTCCCTCATCCTCGCGGCTGTGCTGGTGCTGGCGGGCTTCCAGACGATGATGGTCGGACTGCTGGCCGACCTGATCGGCTCCAGCCGGCGCATGCTCGAGGACACCCTGCTGCGCGTTCGCCGCCTCGAGTTGAGCGACCGGGACTGATGCGGGCCGTCTTCTTCGGCACCTACAACCGCGGACACAGCGCCAACCGGATCGCCGCCGCCGCCGTGAAAGCGGCGGGCTGGGAGATCCTGGAAATCCACGACCCCCTCTGGGAGCGCACCCGCGACAAGCACGCGGGGTACTTCTCGCCCTTGTCCCTTCTCTCCCTCGCGATGGCGTGGCTCGGCTCGGCATGGCGCCTGGCCAGCACCTGGCGCCGCACCGGCGGCGCGCCGGTGGCGGTGGTCGGCTTCAACGGGCAACTCGACGTGCTGCTGCTGAGGCTGCTCGCTCCCCGCTACGGGCCGCGCATCGTCTTCGCGCCCCTGGTCTCGCTTAGCGAGACCCTGGTGGAAGATCGCCGGGTCTACGCTGCAGGCTCGGTGGCCGCGCGACTCCTGCGCCTTCTCGACCGGGCCACCTGCCGCGCGGCCGACGTGGTGGTGGTCGATACCGCCGAACATCGTCGCTACTTCATCGAGGAACTCGGCGTCGAGCCTTCCCGTCTCCTCGTCTGCCACCTCGGCGCGGATCCCGACGTCTTCCTCGACGCTGTGCCCGCGCCGGCCGCGGCTTCGCAGCCCGCGGACGTCCTCGACGTCCTGTGGTTCGGGCAGTACCTGCCCCTTCACGGCCTCGACGTGATCGTGGATGCCGTCGGCCGCCTGGCCATGCGCAACGAGACGCGCGGCCGGCTGCGCTTCACCTTCATCGGCACGGGGGAGGAGCGTCGCCGCATCGAGGCCGGCCTTCGCGCCACGAGAGCCGACGTCCACTTCCAGGACTGGGTGGCCTACGAGGAACTTGCCGCGCGCATCGCGACCGCCGACATCGTGCTCGGCATCTTCGGTTCCTCGCGCAAGGCGCGCATGGTGATCCCGAACAAGGTGTACGAGGCGGCGGCGGTGGGCCGCGCCATCGTCACTGCCGACTCGCCCGCCGTCCGCGAAGTGTTCGAGGACGGCCGCGAGCTCGTGCTGTGCGCGGCCGACGGGCTGGCGCTGGCCGACGCGATCACGCGCCTCGCCGATCCCGGCACCGGCGCCGCCGAGCGCGAGCGCCTCGGCGGCGCGGCCAGGCGCCGCATGCAGGAAGGATTCTCTGCCCGCGCTCTCGGTCGCGCGTGGAGCGTGGCCCTGGCCGGTCCCCGCGCTGCCATGGGCGTCGGCGCAAACCGGGAAAGCGAGGGCGCCGTAACGGGCCGTCCGACCGAGCGCGCATCGCAAATGGGCGTCGTCGTGCTCTGCTTCCAGGACGCGCAGAGCACCTTGGCTTGCCTGCATTCGCTGGCGGCCGACGACGAGGACGACAGGATCGTGCTCGTCGTGGACAATGCCTCGAGCGAAGCGGAGAAGACGCGCCTCGCGGACGGAATCGAGGGCAAGCTGCGCGTCGAGACGCTGTGGCTCGACCGTAACCTCGGCTACGCCGGGGCCAACAACGTCGCTTTGCAGCAGCTCTTCGAACGCGGCTGCGAGAGCGTGCTGCTCCTCAACAGTGACACGCTGGTGGCGCCCGGGACGGTGCGCGCCCTGGCCGCGGCGGCCCGCGGCAATCGCCTGGCCGGCCCCCTCGGCCCTCGTGTCGTGGAGGGACGCCCCGGAGGGCGACCGACTTCCCTCGGCGAGCGCTACCGCGCCGCCACGCTGTGGATGCCGCGGTCGCTCACGAGGGTGCGGGCGCATCGCCACGTTCCTTATCCGGTCGGCGGTGTCACCGGCTGCGCGCTGATGATCCCGGCGGCGTTGTACGAGCGCATCGGCGGCTTCGACGAAGGCCTGTTCGCCTACTACGAGGAAGTGGACCTTTGCCTGCGGGCCAGGGAAGCCGGCTTCGTTCCGACGGTGGTGCCGGAGGCCGAGGTCGGACACGAGGGGGCGCGAGGTTTCGCCGGCGGCATGACGCCGCTGTCGGCATGGCTTAAGGCGCGCAACCTGCGCATCGTGGGAACGCGGCGCACGCACGGAAGCGGGCGGGCCCTGTTCACGGTGGGTTTCCATCTGCTGGTGACGACGAGCGCGGCGATCTATCGGGCACGCGGCCGCAGGGATCTGGCGAAGGCCCTGCGCGACGGCGCGCGGGCCGGCGCACGCGGCCAGACGGGGCCACCGCCCGGGGAACTCTTCGCGGCGTCGGGCTATGGAGTAACCAGCCGCGCGACGGGTCGCCCTCCGCGTCGGGAGCCCGCCGCCGGAACCCGCGACGAAGCTTCCACTCAGGACGATCCCTCTCCAGGAAGTCCGTGCCCATGAGCGGCCTCACCATCGCCATCGGCGCCGTCGCCGGGACCATCGGCGGGCCGGCCACCTACGCCATCGAACTGGCAAAGGCGCTGGTCGGGGCCTACCCCGAACATCGCTTCGTGGTGCTCACCGACAAGCCGTCCGCCTTCGCCGATGCCGTCGAGACTCGCGAAGTGCCGATGGGGTCGCCGTGGCAGCAGCCCCTGTGGGACCATCTGCGCGTGCCGCGCCTGCTGGCGAAGGAGAAGTTCGACCTCTACCACGGCACCAAGGGCGTGCTGCCGCGACGCGGAAGCACGCCGGCGGTCGTCACCATCCACGACCTGGCGAGCCACGTGATGCCGGGAACCTTTCGCATGCCGCAGAGGATCCACCTCGCGATCGAGACGCCGTGGGCCCTGGCCAGGGCGAGGGCCGTGCTGGTGCCCTCGCAGAGCACGGCCGCCGACCTGGCGCGACTGTTCCCGGGCTCCGGCACGCCCGTTCACGTCACTCCGGAAGCGCCGTCCAGCCGCCTCCAGCCGGCCTCCGCCGCGGAAGTGGCCGCGTGGCGCGATCGTCGCGGCATCGACAAGCCCTCGTGCGGCTACCTCGGCACCATCCAGCCCCGCAAGAACATCGGCCTGCTGGTGGAGGCCTTCCTCGCTGCCGCCGGCGAGCGCGACTGGCGCCTGGTGATCGCCGGCAGGCTGAGGCCGGGAGAGAAGCCGGACTTCCTCGGCCAGGACCCGCGCGTGGTCTACCTTGGCGCCCTTGACGACGACGAAATCGGCCCCTTCTTCGGATCGGTGCGCTGCATGGTGTCGCCGTCGGCCTACGAAGGCTTCGGCCTCACCTTTCTCGAAGCGATGACCAGCGGCTGCCCCGTGGTCGGGCTGCGCAACAGTTCCCTCCCCGAAGTCGTCGGCGACGCCGGCGTGCTGGTGGACCGCGCCGAAGCGTCGGCGCTGGCGCCGGTGATCGAACGCCTGATGACGGACGATGCTGCCGTGGCCGACCTTTCGCGGCGCGGCCGCGAGCGAGCGGCGCGTTTCTCGTGGACGGCGACGGCCCGGCGCACCATGGAGGCCTACACCGCAGCGCTGGCGGCCGGACCGGCCGCGGCGGAGCCGCGCCCGTGACTGGCGACCTGCCGAAAGACGGCGGCGTGCGCGCAGCGGCGCGAGCGGCCATCGCGCGCTCGGGCGACGCCGCGACCGACGGGCGTCCCGTCGATGCATCCGAAGCCCGGGTCCAGGCCGTCAAGGTCGTCGCCGTCGTCCTCAACTGGAACGGCGCGGACGACACGGTGGCCTGCGTGGCCTCGCTGCTGCGACTCGGCGCGCCCGATCTCGAAGTTGTCGTCGTGGACAACGGGTCGCGACAGGGCCCGCAGCAGGCTCTTGCCGCTGTCGGCCTCGAGGTTCCCGTGTTCTCCACGGGCGTCAATCTCGGCTACGCCGGGGGCAACAACGCCGGGATGCGCGAGGCCCTGGCCCGCGGCGCCGAGTTCGTCTGGATCCTCAACAACGACGCCGAGGCCGGGCCCGGCGCGCTTGCACCGCTGCTGGAGGCCGCCCGCCGCTTCCCGGACGCGGGCGCTTTCGGCAGCCGCGTGCTGCGCGGGGACGATCCGTCGCGGATCTGGGTGGCCTGGGGCAGCGTCACGTGGCGGCAAAGCCTCATCGCGCTGGCCGGCGAGAACGAGAAGGACGGTCCCGGCTACGACGAAGAGCGCGAAGTCGAGTGGGTTCCCGGCTGCTCGCTGCTGCTGCGCGCGGCGGCGCTGGCCGACGTGGGCGGCTTTGACGAGGAGTTCTTCGCCTATCACGAAGACGCCGACTGGGCCGCGAGGGCTCGCGTTGCGGGCTGGTCGAGCCGCTACGTGCCGGCCTCGCGGGTGGTGCACCACATCCACGGCAGCTCGGGCGGCGCCTCCCACTACGGCGGTTTCCGCAAGTACCTGTCGGCGCGTAACAGCATCCTCTACGCGATGCGCCACGGTGGCACCTGTCAGCGCCTTCGCCTCGGACTGGCCATCGTCGTCACCTTCCCCTTCCAGTTGCTGCGTCGCGCGCTGTCGGGCGAGGCGGCCGGGGCCTGGATCAAGCTGAGGGGATGGCGCGACGGGCTGGCCGGTCGCCCCATCCCCTTCGTCGAGCTGGGGCTGCGCGAGCCCGGCGACTGAACGGGCGCGTCGCGGTGCCCGAAAGACGGATGGCTCACCCCCGGGGTTTCCTGTAACCTTCGCCGATCCGCCATGCGCAAGATCGTCGTCATCCCGACCTACAACGAAAAGGAGAACCTCGAGGCCATCGTCCGCGAGGTGCTCGCGGTGGATCCCGAAGTGGAGATCCTGGTGGTGGACGACAACTCGCCCGACGGCACCGGGGCCATCGCCGACGGCCTGGCTGCCGCCGAGCCGCGCATCCACGTGCTCCACCGTGCGGCCAAGGAAGGTCTCGGGCACGCCTACCGCGCGGGCCTGGCCCGTGCCCTCGAGCTGGGCGGGGACCTGGTCGTGCAGATGGACGCCGACTTCTCGCATCCCCCGTCGGCCCTGCCCGGGTTTTTCGAGCTGGCCGGCGAGTACGACCTCGTGCTCGGCTCCCGCTACGTGGACGGCATCACGGTGGTCAACTGGCCCATGCTGCGCCTGATGCTGAGCTACTTCGGCAACGTGTACACCCGCTTCGTGCTCGGCGGCCTGCCCGTCATGGACGCCACCGGCGGTTTCAAGTGCTGGCGGCGCAAGGCCCTGGAGGCCGTCTCCCTGGCCGAGGTGGGGGCCAACGGCTACTGCTTCCAGATCGAGACCACTTTTCGCGCATGGCGGGCCGGCATGCGCATCAAGGAGACGCCCATCCTCTTCGTGGACCGCCGCCTGGGCACGTCCAAGATGCACATGAACATCGCCCTCGAGGCCCTGCTGGTGGTCTGGAAGCTGAGGCTGCAGGCCCTTACCGGCCGCATCGGCCGCTCCCGGGCCTCGCGGTGAGCGCAGCCTAGGGCGTCTTCGCGCGACGGCGGGCCGAAGACGGCGCCGCCATGCTTCGCGCGCCACGCCGAGCCGAAATGAAGCGCCGCATCCTCGTCCTCAACGAGCGCGATCCCGCCAACCCCATGGCGGGCGGAGCGGAGACGCACATTTTCGAAATCTTCCGCCGCCTGGTCGAGCGCGGCCACGACGTGACCGTGCTGGCCGCCACGTTTCCCGGCTGCGCGCGTGAAGACGTCGTGCAGGGCGTGAAGGTGCGCCGCCTGGCCAATCGCTATTTCTACTACGCGCTGGTGCCTTGGGTGGCCCGGCGTGAGGCGGCGCGCGGCATGGACGTGGTGGTGGACGTCCTCAACAAGCTGCCCTTCTTCAGCCCGTTCTTCGTGCCACTGCCCTGCCTGGTCATTGTCCACCACCTCTTCGGCACCACGGCGTTCCGCCAGGTCCCGTTCCCGGTGGCGCTGGTCTCGTGGCTCATGGAAAAACTGATCCCGCTGGCCTACCGGGGCGTGACGATGATGGCCATTTCGCCCAGCACCCGGTCCGACCTCGTCGCGCGCGGCGTCGATGCCTCGCGCATCCACGTGGTGCCGCCGGGCGTGGACAAGGCCACGCACCAGGCCGTGGACGACGGACTTGCCCGTGAGCCGGTGGTGCTGTGGATCGGTCGCCTCGAGCCCTACAAGCGTGCCGATCTGGCCATCGTCGCCATGAACGATGTTCGCCGTGTGGTGCCCCAGGCGCGCCTCGTGGTGGTCGGCGCAGGCTCGGCACGCAGCGCCCTCGAAGATCGCGTCCGCCAGGAGGGGCTCGCCGGTGTCGTCACCTTCACGGGTTTCATTCCCGAAGAGGAGAAAATCGCGTGGATCCGCCGCGCGGCCGTCGTGGTGCAGACCTCCGAGAAGGAAGGCTGGGGCATGACGGTGATCGAGGCCAACGTCTGCAACACCATTGCCGTTGCGAGCAACGTGCCCGGACTCCGCGACTCGGTGCGCGACGGCGTCTCCGGCCTCCTCTTCGAGTACGGCGACCGGCGCGGCCTGGCCGACGCGCTGGTGCGCGTGCTCTCGGATGCGACGCTGAGACGCCGCCTCGTCGCCGGCGGCAAGGCCTGGGGCGACCGCTTCGGCTGGGAAGAAAACGCCGACGACACCCTCGCCCTTCTCGAGGAGGCGATCGCGCCGGGTGCGCGTCCGCTGGTGCTGAGTTCTCCCGGTTTCGACGCCGCCGCCTGATCGCGCAGGCGCGGATCCTGTCTTGACACCCGCGCGCCCGCGTGGCCAAAGTCGCGCCTTCCCCCGAAAGGAGCCCTTCCCATCGTGAAAGCCATCATCCTCGCCGGCGGATCCGGCACGCGCCTGCACCCGATGACACGGGTCGTCTCCAAGCAGCTCCTTCCGGTCTACGACAAGCCGATGGTCTATTACCCGCTGTCCACGCTGATGCTGGCCGGCGTGCGTGACATCCTGGTGATCTCCACGCCGGACGATCTCCCTTCCTACCGCCGCCTCCTCGGCGACGGCTCGGACTGCGGGATCGCGCTCAGCTACGCCGTGCAGCCGAACCCGGGCGGCCTCGCCCAGGCCTTCCTCATCGGCCGCGAGTTCGTCGGCAACGACCGCGTGTCGCTGATCCTCGGCGACAACATCTTCTTCGGGCACGGGCTTGGTGAATCGCTGGAGAGCGTGGCGGCCCGCGAGCGTGGCGCCACGGTTTTCGCTTACGCGGTGCACGATCCCGAGCGCTACGGCGTGGTCGAGTTCGACGAAGCCGGCCGCGCGATCTCGCTGGAGGAGAAGCCCACGCAGCCGCGCTCGCACTATGCGGTGACGGGCCTTTACTTCTACGACAACCGTGTGCTCGACATCGCGGCCGAACTGAAGCCTTCGCCCCGCGGCGAACTCGAGATCACCGACGTCAACCGCAAGTACCTCGAGATGGGCGAACTCGAAGTGGAAGTGATGGGGCGCGGCATCGCCTGGCTTGACACCGGCACCTGCGCGGCGCTGCACCAGGCTTCCAATTTCATCGAGGCCATCCAGGAACGGCAGGGCCTCAAGGTGGCCTGCCTCGAGGAGATCGCCTGGCGCAAGGGCTTCATCACCACCGACCAGCTCGCGGCGGTGGCCGGCCGGATCGGCGGCGACTACGGCAAGTACCTGCACTCGGTCGCGGCCGACACAGTGCGCGGACCACGCTGACGGCGCTGGCGGGTCAAGTCCCGCCGGCTGCTTCGGTGGGCTGCCACGCACGAACCCTGAATTCGCACCACTGTTCAAACTCGGCCGGGCCGAGCGACTGCAACTCGTGGAGAATCTCTGGGACAGCATTGCCGGGGAGGACGCATCGAGCGCCATCCCCTTCTCTATCGCGTCGCTGTTGACGACTTTCGGCGTGCTTTGCTTCGTAGATTCCCGTTCGAGGTTTTCTACGAAGTGACGGACGCCAGCATCACCATCTACTCTGTTGGCTCATCGCGGTTTGGTGTGGGTGAATTGACCGAGGAAATCGATCGGAACCCGCTTGCCGGCAGGCCCCCGGGCGGCAGTTGCGGGAGGCGGAAACCCGGGGCGGTTCGAAGACGCCTCACAGAGCTGGCTGCGTCTCCCGGCATTCCCCGGGGAATGTTCGTGCAGCAGCGACGTTGCCGCGCCTGGCGTCCATGAAAGAGCGGCCGAAGTCCAGGTCAGCCTGGTACTGGTTGTGTGCCGCGCAGCGCAGCTCGATGTTCTCCGGCGAGTGGCGACCGCCGAGGGCAAAAGGAGCCCGGTGGTGGAACTCGACATCGCTCGTCGCGCCGCAGCGACGTCCGCGCGCATCCACGTAACGGCAGCGCCCGCAATCGCGTTGCCAGACCTCGCGCCGCACGGCTGCCGGAATGCCTCGGGTCGGCTGTCTCGCCGTCGTGGGCGGCTTCGTTGCCGACACCGGCTTCGCTGCCGGC
>JBHEPB010000072.1:0-8926 GCA_046260515.1 Binatia bacterium | reverse complement strand
TTCGTGTTGCTGCGCCGCTCCCTGGGGCTGCGCATCGGCAGGACGGGGCTGGCGCCGTCGCGACTGTTTGCACTGTGGGCGGCAGCCGCCGCGGCCGCGGGCCTCGCGCTGGCCATCCGCCACGGCAGCGGCGCGGCCCTGCATCCGGTGCCCCTGGCGCTGCTCGTCCTTGGGCCTTACGGCGCCGCCTACTTCGCGCTCACCTGGGCCGCAGGCGTCCCCGAATCCCGCATGGTCCTCGACCGAGTGCATCGGCGGCTGCGCCGCCGCTGATGGCCCGGCTGCGCGGCGGCTGATGGCCCGGCTGCGCGGCGGCGGGCGGCCGCGGGGATCACCGCGATCGCGCTGCAGATGGCGAAGGGGAGCTGAGACCGTCGGGAGACTGTTGGGGGCGGGTCACCGCGCCAGCTCGGCCATCACCAGGCTGGCCACCTCGCCGAACATCTCCTGGGCCGAGGAGCGGAGGCTCTTGTCCCGATCCTCGAGCTTCGCGACCAGCTTTCCGAGGATGCCGAGGTAGATCTCGAGCTCGCGCTTCTCCACCTCGCGCAGGCGCTCGTTCATGAGTTCGACGAAGTGCTCGTGGGTGTCGGCAATCTCGTCGAGGAGGTGGTCGTGGATCGAAGGGTCGTCGCTCATCGAAAGCTCCTGCCGTTGCGCGTGGCGATCCGGGTTCGGTACGCCGGAGGCATCGTTCACGCCATGCGCAGAATCAATTCGTCCAGGTCGCGCAGCCCCAGCAGGAAGCTGCGGGGGCGGGCCAGGGCTCGGGCCAGGGCCTTGCGCACGTTGGCCGCGCGGAAGGGTTCGCCCTCGCACTCGGCCGCGATGTCGTCGAGGGTGTGGAAGGGAGCAATCACGTCCCCCGTGATGGTGAGTCCCGCGAGGCGGTCGCCGCGAAGCCGCGCTGCGCACTCGACCACGCCGAGCATCGAGACGGCGGCCGCCGACATCGAGCCTTCGGCCACGGGTCCCGGCGTCGCGAGAAAGTCACGGGCCGCGCCCGCGTGGGCCAGCGTGGACAGGCCCGGAGCCGGCCTGCCCCCGTCGCTCACCGCCCCCTCGCAGCCGAAGGTCGAGGACGCGAAGGCGGCGAACCGTGCGGCCCAGTCGGAGTCGGTGCGGGAGGCGGTGCGCGTCTCCACCAGGGAAGTCGCCGACGCGAGAGCCTCGCGCTCGACACCCGCCACGCCCTCGGGATCGAAGCGATCGAGAAGGCCGGCCAGGCCGGAGAACGAGGACTCCTCGGCCACCTGCATCTCCACCACCGCCACGCCGTCGCGCATCACCGTGAAGGAAGCGTGCGCGAGGGCGCGGCCTCCCACCGTCACCAGGTCGCGCCCCGGATAGAACGCATCCACGCCGTCGTCCCTCAGCACGGCCAGCAGGGGACGAAGAGCGCGATTGAGTACCTGTTCGGGGCGAAGCGCGCGACTGGTCGCGTCTCCCTTGCTCCCTGCGCCACCTGAAACCGGCGGCTGCATCCAGTCCACCCGTGGAAGCGTCATCGTCACGCAGAGCACGCCGGGGCCGACGGGAACGATGCGGCCCCCCGACAGGCGACGCGAAATCCCGGGGTTCATCGTCGCTTCCTGCGAAACATCGCTCCCGGCGAAGGCCGCGGCCCCACCTTCAGAAGAGAAACGATGGAAGCGGCCGAGCAGGAGACCTTGCTGCGGGCGACGCCAGATGCGCGCCAGTGCCGCGGACTCCTTCGCGGTGCGCAGCATCATCCACTGGTCCCGCGCGAAGGTGGCGGCCGCCTCCTCGCTGCCGCCGACGTCCACTTCCAAGGTTTTTCCTGCACGCATCGGACGCGGACCGTTGCGCTAACCCGCCAAAATGCCAAGCTCGCTTTCGAAGCGCCGGGTGTGCGCCGGGTGTGCGAGGCAATCACGACACGAAATGCGCAAGGCTTGGAAATGGCTGACCCGGATCGCGACCGTCACTCTCGTGGCCATCGCGGGCTGGTACTGGCTGCACGGCCCGTCCATCGAGCAGGGCAGCTACCTCGTCCTCGACGTTTCCGGCTCCTACTCCGAAGCGCGGCCCGGCGGCCTCCTCTCGCGCGTCCTCGGCCGCCCGTCTTCCCTGTCCGACCTCACCGAAACGCTGCGCAAGGTGCGTCACGACGGGCGCATCGCGGGCGTCGTGGTGCGCATCGGCGACGCCTCGATCGGCTGGGCCCAGGCCCACGAGATCCGCGGCGCCCTCGCCCTGGCCAAGGCGCGCGGCAAGCGCGTGGTGGCGGAACTCGAAGTGGAACTCGAGCCGGCCTCGGCCGAGGTCTACATCGCCTCGGCAGCCGACGAAGTTTACGTGGCGCCCGCGGCCGCTCCGCTGCTCACCGGCCTCAAGGCGAGCGCCGTCTTCCTCGGCGGCGTGTGGCCGAAGCTCGACATCGGCCTGCAGGTAGAGAAAATCCGCGAGTACAAGACCGCCGGCGACGAACTGTCGCGCGAGTCGATGTCGCCGGCCCACCGCGAAATGCTCGAGTCGTTGCTCGACGACCTCGACGACCAGCTCGTCCGCACCCTGGCCGGCGCCCGCAACCTCGGCGCCGACGAGGTCCGCGGCGCCATCACCCGGGGCCTCACCCGTCCCGGCGATTTCGTGAAGGCCGGCATCGCCAACGCCGTGCGCGGCCACGAAGAGATCCTCACGGCCCTCGGCGACGGCAAGGCGGCGCCCACGGTCACGGAGGACACGTACTCCGGCGTGCGCAGCGCCTCGCTCGGCATCGGCAGCGGACCGCCCGTCGCGGTGGTCCACGCCAGCGGCGCCGTCCATTCCGGCGAGACGGGCCGGGGCAGTCGCAACATCGGTTCGCGGTCGATCGCCGCGGCCCTCGCGCAGGCGACCAAGGACGACTCGATCCGGGCCATCGTGCTGAGAGTGGACAGCCCCGGCGGTTCGCCGGCGGCGTCCGACGAGATCTGGCTGGCGGTGCGCGCGGCCGCCGCGAAGAAACCCGTCATCGCTTCCCTCGGCGACGTGGCCGCTTCCGGCGGGTATTACTTCGCATCGGCCGCCAGCCGCATCGTGGCCTCGCCAGGCACCCTCACCGGGTCGATCGGCGTGGTCTTCTTCAAACCCGACGTCAGCGCCCTGCTCTCCCGCGTGGGCGTCCACGTGGAGACCATCCGGCGCGGGCGCCATGCCGGTCTCCTCGACCTCCACAAGCCCCTGGACGAGGAAGAACTCGCCCTGGTGCGAACCCAGCTCGACGACGTCTACCGTCTCTTCGTCGAGCGCGTGGCCACGGGCCGCAAGAAGAGGCCCGAGGACATCGACCGCGTGGGCGGCGGTCGCGTGTGGACGGGACAGCAGGCTTTCGAACGCGGGCTCGTGGACGAGATCGGCACCTTCGAGGACGCGGTACGGGCAGCGGCCAACGCGGCCGGCATCCACGACGCCGACAAGGTCCGCCTCGTCCACTACCCGCGCGGCGAGGGACTGGCGGCCCAGCTCGCCGAAGCGGGCTCGGGCGTGGCTGCCTCGATGCAACCTCCCCTTCTCGCGCGCCTGGCCGAAACCCTTGGCGAGTCGGCGGCGATGCTCGAGTTGGAGCCGGGCGTGCAGTTGCTGGCCGAGAGCCTCCCGACCATCGAATGATCTCGCGGTCACCTTTTCTTGTCCTTCCCCCCCGGGCTATAAACCCGGCATGCTCTTCGTCATCCTCGGCCGCGACGGCTCCAACGGGAAGTCCCTTCGTCCGAATCTTCGCCCCGCCCACCTGGAACACATCCGCAGCTACGGCGCACGGGTGCTGGTGGCAGGGCCCTTCACCGACGGAGCGGGCAGCATGATCGTCGTCAACCTCGACACCATCGACGACGCGCACGCGATGGCCGATGCCGATCCCTACTGGAAGGGCGGCGTCTTCGAGGTGGTGGAAGTCCACCCGTTCTCGGCCGTGTTCCCCGAGAAGGCCCCGGCGTGACCCTGCACGGCCCTCCCCGCGAAGCCTTCGCCGAACGACGGGCAGCAGTACGGGCTGCGCTCCAGGATGCGGTGCTCTTCCTTCCCGAGGCGCCCGAGGCCGTCTACGCCAACGACGTCCACTACACGTACCGGCCCGACACCAACGTGCGCTACCTGAGCGGCTTCGAGGAGCCCTGCGCCCTGCTGCTCTGCAGTCACGGCAAGGAAGAAGACGGCTTCACGCTCTGCGCGCGCCCCCGCGACGACCGCTCGGAGACCTGGACCGGCCGCCGCGCCGGCCTCGAGGGTGCCCGCGAGAACTACGGCGCCGACCACGCCTTTCCCCTCGACGAAGTCTTCGCCGTGCTCGCGCGCCAGCTTCGCCGCTGCGACCGTTTCTACTACGCCCACAGCCGCGACCCGCGCATCAACGAGCGCGTGCTCGAGGCAGTGCACGAGGCCAACCTCGAACGACCGCGCCGCGGCGGCGACCCGCTGGTGATGAGCGACGCCAACGCCCTGCTCGCCGAGTTCCGCCTGCGCAAGCGGCCCGAGGAGATCGAGCGCCTGCGCGAAGCCGGCCGCGTGAGCGCCGCCGCCCACACGCGCCTCCTGGAGACCCTGCGTCCCGGCTTCACCGAGTACCAGGCCCAGGCCATCCTCGAATACGAGTTCCGCTACGGCGGCTGCACGGGCCCCGCCTACGGCAGCATCTGCGCCGGTGGCGCGGGAGCGACCGTGCTCCACTACACCGCCAACGACCGCACTCTGGTGGACGGCGAACTGCTGCTGGTGGACGCGGCCGGCGAGTACGGCGGTTACTGCGCCGACATCACGCGCACCTTTCCCGTGGGCGCAAAGTACTCCGCCGCCCAGGCCGCCCTCTACGACGTGGTGCTCGAAGCCCAGAAGCTCGCGGTCGAGGCCGTGCGCCCCGGCGTGGCCGTCGAGGAGGTCCACAAGACCACGCTCCGCGTGCTGGTCCAGGGCCTTCTCGACCTCGGCCTGCTCTCGGGCAGCCTCGACGACTGCCTCGCCAAGACCGCCTACACGCCCTACTACATGCACAACACCAGCCACTGGCTGGGCATGGACGTGCACGACGCCGGCAGCTACCGCACCGGCGGGGCCTCGCGCCTCCTGGAAGAGGGCATGGTGCTGACGGTGGAGCCCGGGCTGTACGTGCGAGGCGATGCGACCGTGGACGAGAAGTACCGCGGCATCGGCATCCGGATCGAGGACGACGTGCTGGTGACCGCCACCGGCCACGAGGTGCTGAGCGCGGGCGTCGCCAAGGAGCGCGGCGACATCGAGAAGCTGCGCCGCCGGGCCCTCGCGTCGGCCAAGCACGCCGGCTGAAGCGGCCCGCCGCGGATCGTCGCGGGCGGCTGAGGCCGACCGCAGCCCGCTGCGGTCGGCCTCAGCCGCCCGCGTTCCTCACCAGATACTCCAGGATCTGCGCCCTCTCTTCCGGGGTCGGCGGGGCGGCGCCGGCGGCGCGGTACTTCTGGTCCATGCGCTCCATCTGGAACTTCCACATCGCGGGCCCCAGCGAAGCCGGCGCGAAGACGGCGTGGCAACCGTTGCAACGCGCGGCGTAGAGGGCGGCCTGCGGGCTGCCGGCTTCGGGCAGGGGCCGGTCGCAGGCGGCGGTCGCCAGGGAAACGACAACGCCAAAGAGAAAGGCGACGACGACGGACGGGCGCGTCACAGTTCGATCCGGAAACGCGCTTCCTGGTTCGGCGCTTCGGCCACGCCCACCTCGAGTACGGTGACGCCGCGCTCACCGAGGATGGGCAGGGCCGCTTTCAGCTGTTCGCCGAGGAAGGCGGCGAGTTCCTCGGCCGAGGAGTGGCGGATGTCGAGCAGGGCGCAGTCGGCCTCGGGGAAGGAGAAGCGGGTGCCGTCCTCGCAGGTGAGGTGCACCTGGCCGTCGCCGACGCGGATCTCGAGGACGTCCGAGAGCATCGGCACGATCACGCGTTCGTTGAGGGCCGAGCAGACGTCACGAGCGGCGCGCTTGATGTCGCCGAAGTCCACCACGTAGCCGTCCGGACCCACCGGACCCTCCATGCGCACCGAAACGCGGTAGTTGTGGCCGTGCAGGCGCTCGCGAAAGCCGCGGTAGGCGATGAAGTGCGCCGCGTTGAACTTAAAGGAGTCCTTGCT
Organism: Binatia bacterium; assembly: GCA_046260515.1. Taxonomy (GTDB): domain Bacteria; phylum Desulfobacterota; class Binatia; order UBA1149; family CAITLU01; genus DATNBU01. Next base: position 2,833 of record JBHEPB010000072.1, on the reverse strand, counting down.
GACGTAGACTTCGTAGCTCGTGGTCATGATGGTCTCCGCCGCGCCATGGTCGTTTCTGTCCGCCGGCCTTGCGGCTCAGGCAGCGCCCGCCATCGCGGAAGCGTCGGCGTGGCCGCGGGCTGCGAACGACTCGGCGGCCGCGTCGAGGTCGTCGAAACGACGGCCCTCGAGGAGGAACTCGCGCACGATGCGCTGGATGTCGGCGGCCGTGGTCGCGCGCCCGAGCACGCGGCGGGTAGCCGCTCCGCCGGGCAGACCCTTGGCCATGTGGCAGGCCGAACCGCGCAGGCGGCCCAGGTAAGCGCGCAAATGCTTGGTCTCGGCCAAGGCAGTGGCGAAGTAGTCCAGAATGTCCACCCGGTCCGCGGCCGACGGCTCGCGCACTTCCTCGCCGCGGGCCGCGGCGACAATCTGGCCGAAGATCCAGGGGTTGGTCAGAGCCCCGCGGCCGATCATGACGCCGTCGGCGTAGCCGCCGCGAAGGCGCGCCAGGGCCCCCCTCGCATCCACCACGTCACCGCTGCCGATCACGGGAATGGACAGGGCGTTCTTCACCTCGCCGATGAGATCCCAGTCCGCCTCACCACTGTAGAGCTGGAGGCGCGTGCGGCCGTGGACCGCGAGCATCGCCGCGCCCTCGCCCTCGACCATCTTCGCCACCTCGACGGCGTTGCGCGTGTCGTCGTCCCAGCCCGCACGGACCTTGACGGTGACCGGGATCGAGACAGCAGCGCGCACCGCGCGCACGATGTCGCGCAGGACCTCGGGGGTGCGCATCAGCTGGGCGCCGCCGCCGCGGCGCACGACCTTGGGAGCCGGGCAGCCGCAATTGATGTCCACGACGTCGGCGCCCACTTCCTCGACCATGAGGGCGGCGCGTACCATGCGGTCCACATCGGCGCCGAAGATCTGGATGGAGAAGGGCCTCTCCACCGGTTCGTAGCGCAGCATCGAGATGGTCTTGTGGTTGTCGCGCGAGAGGCCCTCGGCGGCCACGAATTCGCTCACCAGCAGCCCGACGGCCCCACGCCCGCTGGCCTCCAGCACCGTGGTGCGGAAGGCGCAATCGGTGACGCCCGACATCGGCGCCAGCACGAGGTTGTTACGCGTCGTGATTGGCCCGATGCGCAAGGGGCGCAGGAGTTCGGAAGCTTCGTTCATCGTGTTCAAGGTTGCCGGCCGGCCCGCCCGGCCGCAGGGCCCGTGGGGGGAGACCAGGCCGGGAAAGGAGGCAGCCGCTGCGAGCCGCGGCACCATAGTCCGGGGAAGACGGACGGTAAACCATGCCGGCGGCGATCCCGCCCGGGCCCGCCCCGGTGCACCGCCGCGACTCGCCCGGCGGTCCGCCTTCCTCCTTCCGCCTTCCTCATTCCTCGGCCACCAGGCTCTCGCCGGCGTGGACGCTGGGGAACCACGGCGTGCGGGTCACGCCGTAGGGCTTTTCTTCGTAAACGAAGGCGTCCTCCACCGTGACCTCGAGGGCCCGGCAGATGCGCAGCGCCGTCCTCACCGTGGGAACCACCCGCGAGTTCTTGACCCGGTTGATGTAGCTCTGGGCCAGGCCCGTACGCCGCGACAGTTCCATCTCGGTCCAGCCCTTGTCGTAGAGGATCTTCGAAAGCTTCGTTTTCATCGGGGCACCTCGCTCGCAGGATTCTGTCCCCTGCGTAGCGAAGCCCGCCGTGAACGGTCAATGACAACCAGGCATGGAAGTCCCCCGCGCAAGACTTCCCCGCCCACCCATCGATATCCCTCCCCAAGCATATGCCCCGCCCCCGATGTCCCGGTCCAACAGGTAGACGCGCCCTGAAGTGGGACTCGTACCACCACCAGAACCACGAAGCCCCGCCCTGCGCATTGCAGGACGGGGCTTCGAAAGGACAGCCGGCAAGACCTACCGCAGCGTCAGCAGGCTGCGCAAAAGGGCCCAGATGCAAGGCGGCCGGGGTGGGTCCTTTTCCGCAGACTGCCTTACGGGCAGCCGCCGATGTTGGGTTGGTACTGGACGTTGTGATCGTTCGCACAGAAGGTGCGCGCCGCTCCCTGGCTGACGACGCGACCCGGGCCCGGCAGCCCGGCCACCGAGTTGATGCCGTTGTTGGAGGTGCGGGATGCAGAAGACCGCGCCTGCGATCGGGAACTCCGGATCCGGCGCGCCGACCGCCTCGATGGTGTCGAGGAAGCAGTCGCGGCGATCCACCTGCGTGCAGGCGCCGAGGCCGGCGGTGCAGTCGGCGTTCGCGGTGCAGGACTTCATGCCGGTGCCGTCCGCGCGCACCAGGCCGTCGCAATAGCCGTCGTCGGGGGCGGTGGTGCACTCGCCTTCGCCGCCGCCGGTGTCCGAGCAGAGACCGCCCGCGCAGTCGTTGGGCTTGGGAGTGACGCCCGCCGCGCCGATGGCGTTGCAGAACGACGGCGCGCAGGGGCCCTGGTCGAGGTTCTGGCAGAGGGCGTCGTTTCCATTGCACACCTGGCCGAAGTCCAGCGAGCAGCGGGTGTTGCTGAGCGCCGTGCAGACTCCGGCGCTCTTGTTCTGGCAGTCGGCGTCCACGAAGCAGGAGAGGATGCCGTTGGGCGGCTGCGTAACGCCGCCACAAGTGGACGGCAGCGTCTGGCACTGGGCGTCCGAGGAGCAGGGCTCGTTGGTGTCGTTGGAGCAAACCTTGCACGGGCAGAGGTCGCTGAGCGGTCCGGCCCCGTCGCAGTCGAGGGCGGCGGTGATGCTGGAGAGCCCGGTGGTCTGGTCGAGCTGGATCTTCAGGCCCTGGCCCGACACGTTCTTGCCCACGTCGGGCTGGCAATCGATGCTGTAGAGGCCGCCGCCGCTGCCGGG
>JBHEPB010000062.1:0-32412 GCA_046260515.1 Binatia bacterium | reverse complement strand
GCACCCCGGCGGCCACCGCCGCGCCGGCGCCGCCGCGACGCGAGAGCAGGACACGGGAAAGGACGGCGCTCATCACCAGCACGAGCAGGGCCAGTCCCGCCCCACCCTGGCGAAGGTCGCGCAGCACCGCGCGCAGCAGGCGCGTGGCGGTCACCGTCTCGGGAGCCTGGAAGGCCGCCGCCCAGGCGGCGACGTGAATAGCCAGCGCCACGATCACCAGCAGGACCAGGGCTCGCCCGCCCCTGTCCACTCGACCGACGCCGACGAGTCCGGCCACGGGCGCCAGCACCAGCGCGAGGACGATGGCGACCGCGACGTTGATCGCCACGAGCTCGGGCGCGAGCGCGAGCTTGGCGGCGAGCCCCTGGCCGAGGAAGTTCTCGAGCAGAACCGGCAACGGCAGCCTCTCCGCCAGCGCGAACCACACCTTGGCGAAAGCGTCGTACGAATGGGCCGGAAAGAAGCGGTACGGCGCGAGCAGCAGGTCGCGGTACAGCCAGGCGAGGGCCGCACTGCCCACCAGGGCCTGCACCACGCCCAGCACGACGGCGGCGAGGGCCAGGTCGGTGAAGCGTCTCTTCACGCGCGATCCCGGCTGGAGGCGCCGGCCGCAGCGTCGCCGAAACCGACACGCTCGCGCACGACGTAATGGGGCCTCTGCTTCACTTCCTCGAAGATGCGCCCGACATATTCACCGATGACGCCGAGGGAGAGCAGCTGCACGCCGCCCAGGAAGAGCACGATTACCACCGTGGAGGTCCAGCCGGCGATGGGCGTGCCGCCGAAGGCCCTCGCCAGCAGCAGGTAGGCCATGTAGGCCAGCGCCGTGATCGAAACGAGAAGGCCCACATTGCTGACCAGGCGCAGCGGCACGTAGGAGTAGGAAACCAGACCGTCGAAGGCCAGCTTCATGAGCCGGCTCAGGTTGTACTTGGACTCCCCGGCGAAGCGGGCCTCACGCGCGTACTCGTAACCGATCTGGCGGAACCCCGCCCAGGTGCGCAGGCCGCGGACGAAGCGGTTACGCTCGGGCATCGTCTTCAGGATGTCCACCACGCGGCGGTCGATGAGAGAAAAGTCGCCCGAGTCCAGCGGGATGTCGAGGTAGGAAACCCGGCGCAGCAGCCAGTAGAAGCCCTTGTAGGCGCTGCGCTTGACGAGGCCTTCCTTGCGCTTCTGGCGGATCGCGTAGACCACTTCGTAGCCGTCGCGCCAGCGCTGGAGGAGGTCGGGAAGCACTTCCGGCGGATCCTGGAGGTCGCCGTCCATCGCCACCACGGCCGCGCCGAGGGCATGGTCCAGCCCGCAGGTGATCGCCGTCTGGTGGCCGAAGTTGCGCGAGAAGTGGATCGACTTGAAGCGAGGGTCGCGGGCCTGGAACTCGCGCAGCATCCTCTCGGAGCCGTCGCGGCTCCCGTCGTTCACGAAGATCACCTCGAAAGGTTCGCCCATTGAGATCAGCGCCGCCGACAGCCTCTCGTAGAGGGCCTGCAGCGTCTCTTCCTCGTTGAAAATGGGGATGACCACCGACAACGTCGGCGACTGGCCCGCCTCGCTCACGCCTTACCTCCTCCGCGGCCGACCACGCAGCCCTTTTCCGTTTCGCGATGCGCCCTCGTGGTCACGAGCCGCGGCGCCCGGGGTGTCCCGCCGGCTCCCGCAAGCCCGCGTACACCTCCTCGATCTTCGGCAGCACCTGCTCCCAGGTGAGTTCCCGGAGAAAGGTCCGCCTCGCTTCTTCCCCGAGCCTTCCTCGCCTGGCCGGATCGCGGCGCAGGGCTTCGAGCGCGTCGGCAAGGGCCCGGGCGTCGTCGTCCGGGACGACGAGGGCATCGAGCCCGTCGCGAAGCACCTTGGAACCGCAGCCGGCGGAGACCACCGCCTTGGCCGCGCTCATGGAGTTCAGGAGCTTCACAGGATAGCCGGAACCGAGACGCCGGGGTAGCGCCACGGCGTCGCAGGCCGACAACGCGCGGCGAGCCTCGGCGGGCCCGTGGACCTCGACCACACGCAGGCCGTCGCCGAGGGCCGCTTTCACCTCCGGCCCCGGGAAACCCACCGGGATCGCGTGGCTCGCCACGAGCAGCCGGGGCCGGGGGCCGGCTTGTTCCCCAGGTTCCTCCCGGGATTCTCGCCCCTTGCCGGGCGCGGCCAGGCGCGCCATCGCGTCGAAGAGAAGGCCGAGATTCTGGTAGGCGTCGAGGTTGCCCACGTAGCCCACCACGAAGTCGCCGGCGCCGAGGCCGAAGAAGGCCCGGTCGGCCGTGTTCACCGCCAGGGGCCCGTCGTCGTCCACCGCCGGAGGGATCACGTGGACGGCCTCCGCCGCGCAGCCGGCGGCCACGAGGCGGTCGGCCGACCAGCGGCAGAGCGCGATCACGCGGTCGGCCCTGCGCGGAACGCTGCGGTCGAGGAGACCGCCGGCCAGCGCGGCGACGCGACGCGCCCGCGGCGATTCGAAATAGGTTTCCAGCTCATCGCCCATCAGGTTGTGGCTGTGGTAGACGACCGGGACGCGGCACCAGGCCCCGGCCGCCAGGGCCGCCACGGCAGCCTCGTAGTTGTGGGCGTGGAGGATCCCGATGGCCTGCTCGCGGACGAGCGTCACCAGTCTCCTGGCCAGCATCGCGTCCAGCAGGGGCTTCACGAGGTTCGGCCCCGAACGCTGCGAGTCGTCTCCCGGGAGGCGGGCGATGCGGTGGTGGCGGTAGCCGCGCCCCACCTGTTCGGCGCCCTGCCCGTACGTAAGGAGGTGGACGTCGTGGCCGGCGGCGGCGAGGCGCTCGGCCATCTGTCCGACGAACACTTGGGAGCCCTGGGGCGAGGGAAAGGGACAGGCCGCCACCAGCGCGATGCGGCGCGGGGGGACGCTCACGGCAGGTACCCGAGGGCTCGAAGCCGCTCGGCGACTTCCCTCTCCTCTTCCTCGGTGTAGTCGCCGTCGCCCGCACAGGTGTCCGCGCCGTCGCCGCGATCAGCATCCTCGCCCTTCCCAGAGGAAACGCCCTCGCCTCGCGGCGCGGCGCCCATCCCGGCCGGCTCGGCAGCGGCCGCGCCGAAGAGGGAACGCCCCTGCATCCGCGCGGGAACCTCCACGCCGGCGAGGTGCAGGGCAGTGACGCCGAGATCCGGAAGCGTGCAGGTCGGTAGCGCGCCGACGGCCAACTCGTCGAGGCCTCCGATGTCGCCGAAGTTGCCCAAGTTGGCGGAGTTGCCCTCTCCCGCTTCGAGAAGAGCAGCATGGGACCCCGCGACCACGGCCATGCCGACGTCGCCGTGCACGCCGCCCGTGGCGGTGCCCTTGGCGCCGCTGTCTTCCCCCGGGGCGAGGCGGCGACACCACGAGGCTTCCAGGCCGGCGCGACTCGAGCCGGCCGCGTAGGCGTAGCCGTCCGGCCTGCGAAGCTCCATCACCAGGTCCGGATAGCGTCCGGAAAACGGCCCGTCGAAGAGTTCCTCCCGGCGCCTCACGCCCAGCACCACCGGACCGTCGTCGAAGGGATCGCGCATGGCGAGCAGGTCGCGCGTGAGAGCCGCGAGCACTTCGTCCCGATCACGCTCGGCGACGATGCCTTCCTTTTCCCGCCCGGAAAGATTGAGCCTGAGGGAAGGAAAATACGGCACTTCGTCACTGTAGGCGCGAGTGCGGCTCCAGTCGATGCCGGCGAAGCGCGCGCCGGACTCCACGCGATCCGCCATTCGTCCCGCCAGCGAGAAGGCGCGCGCCTGCAACGACGGCGGCAGCAGGGCCATCGCGGTGCGCTTCAGGCGCAGCGCCGCCGGTTCGCGCGGTGTTGCGCGGAAGGCCAGCCAGCCGCGATCGGCCAGCCATCTGTTCCAGAAGATCCTGCGATCGGAAGCGCCGGCGCTGCCGTGGTCCGAGAGCAGCAGCAGGTCGGGATCGGGACCGGCCGCCGCGAGGAGCTGCCCGAGGGAGGCGTCGAGGGCGGCGTACACGTCGGCCAGCACGCCGCGCGGTCCCGCCCGGTGGCGGGGCGAGGCCTCGTCGTCGAACTGCCAGAAATGGTGGGAGGCCGTGTCCGGTTCCATGAAGTGGACGAAGAACACGTCGAGGGGATGCGAGGCCAGCAGTTCGAGGGAGATCGTCGTGCGCAGCGCGATGTCGTCGAGGAGGCGGTCGCGCGCCCTCCCGTGCCAGCCGTCGTCGATGCGCGACTGGGCGATACCTTCGACGCCGAGGCGCCCATGGCGGCGACGCAGCTCGGCGGCCAGCGAAGACGGATGAGCCGCGCGGTCGGACGCCGTCGCGCCCAGCGGAGTGTCGAAGCCGCAGATCTCGAAGACACCGCGGCCCTCGGGCGGGTAGGTCGCCGGCATCCCGTACATGCCCACGCGCAGCCCGGCTTCGGACATGGCCCGTAGCAGCGTGGGCATGGCACGATGCGAGGAGTTCACGAAGCGCACCCCGTAGCCGTCGGTGCGCGGGATCGTGAAGTCGGTCACGCCGTGGTGGTCGGGGCGGGCGCCGGTGAGGAAACTGGTCCAGGCCGGGAACGTGACCGGCGGAATCGTGGAGGCCACGTTCCACGCGCGCCCCCTCTCGAGAAGGCCGTCGAGGACGGGAAGACGGCCCTCGCGACGGAACCGCGAGACGAGCTCGAAGCAGGCCCCGTCCCAGCCGACGACGAGCAGCACGACCCTGCCCTCCTCAGCCCCGCCGGAGCGGGCGCGGGAGGGCCTGTCTCATCAGTTGGCGTACCCGAGCGACTCGAGCTTCTGCCTGGTGGCCGAATCGATCTCGCCGCTGACTCCCGTCACGGCGCGCGAGGCAGCGAGGACCTTCAGGGCTTCGAGGTCGCTGCGAAGCTTCGCCACGACGTCCTCGTTGGCTGCGGCGAGGTTCTTCGTCTCCTTCGGGTCCGCCTGGATGTCGTAGAGCTCCACGGGCGCGAGACCGCGCGGGTTGCCTTCGTTGGCAAGGATGAGCTTCCAGCGATCCGTGCGGATCGAGTGCAGCACGTTGCCCTCGTGGTCTTCTTCCTGGAAGAGCGCGGCCGGAGCCGGCGAGTCCGAGAACAGGTCCCTGCCCTGCCACGCCGCCGGGGCCTCCACCTGAGCCGCGCCCGCCAGCGTGGGAGCGACGTCGAGGAGCTGGGCCGGGGTTTTCACGCGCGTTCCCGCCTTCGCGTTCTTCGCCAGCTTGACGAGAAATGGCACGCGCGACTCCTCGTCGTAGAGGGTAGTGCCGTGCCACCAGCCGCCGTGCTCGTAGAACTCCTCGCCGTGATCCGAGACCAGGGCGATCACGGTGTCGTCGTACTGGCCGGACGCCTTCAGGGCCTCGATCAGGTTGCCGAGGAAGCGGTCGAGGTACTCCACGTTGCTCGCGTAGAGCATGGCCATGCGGTCGCGCTGCGAGGGGTCCGGGTTCGGGGTGTCCACGCGGGCGATGGCGTTGCCGTTGTAGGGAATCTCGAAGTAGGGATCGTGGGGATCCATGTAGTGGATCAGCGTGAAAAAGGGCCCCTGGCCGTTGCGGTCCAGCCACGGCAGCGCGTCGCCGTTGACGGTCTGGGCGTCCTGGTAGTAGTGCTGCACCCACTTCTGCTTGGCGAAGAAGCGCTCGCGGACCAGGCGCATCCCGCTGTAGAAGGCCAGCTTCGACCCGGAATCGGTCGCCCCGAAGAAGAACTCCGGCGTCAGGTAGTAGTACTCCTGGAAGCCCTGCTCGAAACGGAAGGACGGGGCCACGTTGATGTTGGTCACGTAGCCCACCGTGCGATAGCCGGCATCCTTCATCGTCTCGGTGATGGTCGTGACGCCGTCCGGCAGCAGGTCGGTCTTGTGCATGACCTTGTGCGAGGACGGGTACAGCGACGTCACGATGGTGGCCACCGAAGGCCGCGTCCACGTGGAGTTGGCGAAGGCGTTCTCGAAGACCACGCCGTCCTTGGCCAGGCTGTCCATGGCCGGTGTCCTGGTCACCGTCGAGCCGTAGGCGCCGAGGTGGTCGGCGCGCAGCGTGTCCGCGATGATCAGGACCACGCTCGGCCCCTGGGCCGTGCCGGCGGTCGCCGGCGGCGCCTGGCCGGTCGCCATCGTGTTGAGCAGGGCCGTGGCTCCGGATCCGAGGCCCACCAGCAGCACCGTCAACAGGGCAGCGGAGACGATGCCGGCGCCGCCCGCCCGCGAGGCCGACAGCAGCAGGCGCCGCACCAGCCACAGCACCAGCAGGGCCCCGAGAAGCAGGGCTCCGTGCACGGCCAGGCCTTCGCCGGAGGCGATGGGCAGGTTCTCGGCGAACAGGTCGCGGACGATGCGGAAACGGGCCACGGCCAAGCCGAGCAGGGCCGCCACCGCGCCGCCGGCCAGGGCTGCGGCCAGGCGGGCATCGCGCGCGAAGAACGGAAGGATCGCCGTGCCGACCCCGACGCCGGCGCCGAGACCGGCACCGATCAGGCCGTAGGAGATCGCGCCGAAGCGGAACACGCCGAATTCCTCGGCGCCTCCGGCCGAGGCGATGACGACCGCCTCCAGCAGTCCGACCAGGGCGCCGCCGACGAAACCGCCGAACACGGCCGCGGGAATCTTCTTCAAGGCCTCCATCTCTTCACTTTCCTTGGGGCGCCGCGATCGAAAGCACGCGGCCGTCGTAAGCCGGCGGAACGGGAACGCCGAGCAGGGTCAGGATGGTCGGGGCGAGGTCGCCGATGGCCGGGTGTTCCTCGCTGATCTTCATGTTGCTGAGCAGGATGCCCTCGGTCACCGACGTGTCGGTGGTGGCGTGGTCGCCGCTCCACTTCTTCTTGTTGTCCTCGAAAAGGCCTTCCGGCGCGCCGCCGAGCGGCGTCGCCGAGGACACACGGTAGCCGGAGGCCATGCCGATCTGCATGTCCTGCCCGTCGTCCAGGCGCGCGCCCTTCCAGGTGTCCCGGGCGGCGTACACGCGGTTGACGGCCGGCTTGCCGGTCTTGGGGTCGAGGAGCTTCGTCATGCGCTCGGAGATGTCGCGGATCACCGAGTCGTACTCCGCGCCGGGCTTCACGATGCCCTTCCCTTCGCGCCCTTGGAGATTGATGTAGAGGCTGCCGACTCCGAGGGCGTAGGCCTTGGTCTTCGACCAGTCCACGTCCTGGAGGAACTTCTTCGTCGTGGACTTCGCGCCGCCCTTCAGCGTGAGGAAGCCCTCCTGGATGAGCCAGGTGTTGACGTTGAAGCCGCGACGCCAGCTGTGGAAGCCGTGGTCGGAAAGGATGAGCAGGATGTCGTCGGCGTCGAGCTTCGCCCGGATCTTGCCGATGATCTCGTCCATGCGCTGGTAGGTCTTGAAGATCGCGTCGCCGAAGACCTTGGCTTCCTCCGCGTCGTGGCGGGGATGCTCGGGGTCGAAGTGGCGGTACATCATGTGGGAGGTGCGGTCGGTCTCCACGAAGACGGACACGAAGAGGTCGGTCGTGCGGTGCTCGAGCTCGTGCAGAGTGATGGCCTCGGTCTCGCGGAAGGTCTCCCAGACGTCGTCCATGAAGGCCTGGTCGTCGATGCGCTCCTCGTTGAGGCCCCAGGTCTCGTGGTTCCAGCCGACGGTCTTGAAGTTGCCGACGGTGCCGGCCAGCTCCTTCGCGTAGCCGTGCGGCTCGGTGACGGCGATGGCCGGATCCTCGGGATCGTGGTTGAGGGGCGACATGTAGAGGCGCAGGTTCGGCTCCACTTCGAGGACGCGGAAGCGGGCCATGCCGGCGATGCTCGACAGCGAGGTCACCTCGAAGGACATGCGGAACCAGTCGCTCCAGCGTCCCACCTCCACCGTCGCCTTCTGGCCGCCCACTTCGATGGTCAGCGCGTCCTTGCCGGCCTTGGCCAGGCGCAGCGGCACGCTGAGCCTCTCGCCCTTCTCCGACAGGGGATTGGACGGCCCTTCGATGACGGTCTCGACCTCGTTGCCGGCGCCGAGGGAGACGACCTTGCCTCCGTGCTCCGGGTCGGCGGCGTCGCGGGGGCTGAGGTCGCTGGCCCAGTAGTGGAAGGTGCCTTCGCTTCCGCGCAGGTCCGGCAGGCCGAGGCCGCCCTGGGCGTAGCCGTGCTCTTCCTTCTCGAGCGGATAGATGCAGGGCACGCGCAGCACCACGCTGCGCTTGCCGGCGCGGTCGGCCGTGGTCCAGAAGGCCTCGCCCGACATCGTGGTGGTGAAGGTTTCCGGCTTGGTCTGGAAGAGCCCGAACTTGTACTCGGCCTTGTGACTGACGGCGCCGGTACGGTCGGGAAGGTAGGTCTTCGGATCGCGCAGGATGAAATCGAAGATGCCGTGGCCGCCGGGGTTCATGCCGGTGGTGAAGGTGGACCAGGCGGTGCACGACGAAGGCGGGGTGGTCGTCTCCAGGCGGCGGAAGGAGCCGTTGTTCATCAGCTCGGCGACGTTGGGCAGCTTGTCCTTCCACTGCTCGAGGAAGTCGGGATCGACGCCGTCGAAGCCGATCGCCACGATGCGTCGCTCCGGCGCCGGGCCGACGTCGCGCCGGGCTTCGCCGCCGCCGCAGGCCACGGCCGTGGCCGCCAGCAGCAGGGCCAGTCCCAGGGCCTTCGCGGGGCGGGCCCGCAAGGCAACGGGACCCAGGGGCGCGTCGGCGGTCATCGTGGGGGTCGTTTTCGCTTTCGTCATCGTTTCCTCTGGCCGGACCGCGGGCTCGAAGGCCTCGCGGCACCGGGGGCAGTCCGGGGTTTCCTGCTGGTCGCGTTCGTCAGGGTACGGGGTCCGGCCCCGCCGGGGTTGCCTCGCGCGGGAGGCAGGACCCTGGCTTTTTCCCATTGAGGAGCTTCGCGTACAAATCTTCGATCTGGCGGACCATGCCGATGGCGGAGTAGGCAGCAACCACGCGGCGCCTGGCCGCCTCGCCCACGCGCCGGCGCAGCGGGGCGTCGGCGAGAAGGACGGCGAGGCGGGCCGCCATCGTCGGCGAGTCGGGGTAGTCCACGAGGTAACCGGAAACGCCCTCCTCCACCTGTTCCGGCGCGCCGCCCACCGCCGTCACCACCACCGGCAACTGCATGGCCATCGCCTCGAGGATGGCATTCGACATGCCCTCGCTCTCCGACGGCAGGACGAAGACGTCGAGGGCGGCGAGCACCTGCGGCATGTCGCCGCGGCGGCCGAGCAGATGGACGGCGCCCTCGAGGCCGAGTTCGCGCACGAGAGCGGCCGCTTCCTCCGGCATCTCGTCGGCCCCGGCGATGGCCACCCGGGCCTCCGGCACGCTGCGGCGCAGTTCGGCCATCGCTTCGAAAAGCATGCGAAAGCCCTTGCGGGGCCGGAAGGTGATGGCCGTGCCCACCAGCGGACGGTCGCCGACGCCGAGTTCGGCGCGAAGCGCGGCCCCTGCCCCCACCCCTACCGCGGCCGGGTCGAAACGCCTGGTGTCGATGCCGCTCGGAATCATCACCAGGGGAGCGCGCTGGGGGCCCTCCACTTCGCGGGTGAAGTCGAGGACTTGAGGCGCGTTGCCCGTCACGGTGTCGGAGAGGCGTCCCGAAACCGTTACCGCCAGCCTCTCGGCCGCGCCGGCCGGACGGTGCAGGCCGCGCTTGCTGGTCACCACCACCGGAACGCCGGCCAGGCGGGCGGCCAACGCCGCATGGAAGTTTCCCCTCAGGAGGTAGCCGTGGACGACGCCGGGCCTTACCTCACGCATAGCCTGCACCATCCGAATCAACCCAAGAATATCCCTGGGATTTCGCAGCGAGCCGCCCATCCCGAACGTGCGCGTTTCCACGTCGGCTTCCCGGGCGCGGTCGAGGAGGTCGCCGCCGTCGCGAAGCGCGAACAGGATGGGCCGGAAACGGCGGCGGTCGAGGAGACGGAAAACCTGGAGGAGGTGGGTCTGGGTCCCGCCGGTAATCATCGAAGCGATGACGTAGACCACGGGAAGCGGGACGGCCGGCGGTGTTCCTCCGCTCGCAGGGGGCGCTTGGCTGGGCATGGCGAAGGTTCCGGCGCGCCGGCCCCGGGGCTTCCCGCCGGACCGGGAGAGCCGGCCGCGATCAGCACGAGGGGGCGACGGCCTTTGTACAGGACTCGTGCCACCGGTTCACCTTGCCGGTTCACCTTGCGTCATGCCGACGCGGCGGCGGGAGAACGCGGGAGACGGCGAGGTCAGGGGCGCCAGAAGTCGTTCATGCCCGCCAGCGTCAGGCCGCCGGTGGCCAGGGGACCGAAGGGCTGGAAGTTGGTCGGCCAGCCGGCCACCAGGGTACCGTTGGCCTCGTAGGCGAGCACCCTGCCGGCGATGCCCGGGCCCGGCGCAACGAGGATCTCGTCGGCTCCGTCCAGATCGACGTCCGCGGCGGCGATGGTCAGGCCCCCTTCGAACTGGGCCGGGAACTGCGGGACGAAGAAGTCCACCGCGTTGTCCTGGGGGTTCAGGCGGTAGGGACTGCTGTCGAGGTTCCAGGCCCGGACGCGGAGATACCCCGCGGCCGGCGCCGTCAGGATCTGCAGGTTGCCGTTGCCCTTGAGATCGGCGATGGCGATGGACGTCCCCGAGTTGACGCCGACGCTGGGGCCGAGGACGGGATAGGCCTGCCACTGGGAGATCGTGGTCCCTGTACTGGTCAGCACTCGCACCACGGGCAGCCCCGCCGAGGGCGCAACAACGAGTTCCGCCATCTGGGGAGGATCGGGCGTGCCCGTCTCGCGGCGAAGGTTGGCGGCCGCCACATTGACGCCAACGGCATGGACGAGGCTGCCCTCGATCATGTCCGTCGACTTGAAGGCCGCGAACTCGCGCACCTTGATCCAGGAGATGCGGCCGAAACCGTCCGTATCGCGCCGGTGCACCTTCACGTTGATCGTACCGCCGGCTACCGCGTCGGCCGGCGCCGAGACGAGTTCGTCCCCGTTGTGCCCCGGCTCGACGGAAAAACTTCCGCTCGCCACGTTGACGCCGCCCGAGTAACCGTCGGGTGCAGCGTCGAAAAGGGACACGCGATGACGCCTTCTCGCGGCGCGGTACACCGCCACCTGGGGCGTTCCCGAGCCCTTGCCTGCGCCCACTGCGATCAGTGTGTTCGCAGCCGCACCGCGTCCGCCGACGTCGAGGAAAGCCATCGACAGGTTGCGCGCCGTGCCCGAGCGGAAGGGACGCAACTCGGCCTCGCGGCGGCGACCGAAGGGATCGAAGCTGCGAACTACGGACTGGCGGCTGAGATCGGGACCGGCAACGAAAATCCTGGTTTCCCGGCCGCGGCGCCCGGCCAGGGTGGCGAGCACGCTGCCGTCCTCGCCCGAGAGGACGTAGGCGGCTCCGGCCCCGCGGCGTCCGTTCGGACTGGATCCCGGTGCGCCGGCCACCACGTCCACAACGCCGTCTCCGTCAAAATCGAGGCTTCCCGCCAGGGAGTGGCCAAGGCGCGTCCCGGTCTGGGAGCCCTCGGCCGACCACAGCGCGGGGCCCGCCGCAGCGCCGTTGAAAGCATGAACGCGGCCGGCCGTCGTCATCGTGCCTACCCTGGCCAGCGGTGCACCAGCGACCACGTCGAGATCCGCGCCGCCATCGAGAGAGCCGGGCGTGATCACCGAGGTCCCGAAGGCGGCAAAAGCCTGGGGCGCCGGTTCGAGGATACGGCGGACTTTCTGGCCACTCACGGAGAAGAGGTCGATGGCCCCGGCCTCGGCCTGGTTGCCGGAGTTGGCACCCGGCGAGCCGACCCACAGGTCACTCTTGCCGTCGCCGTTGCCGTCGGAGCCGGCGGCCGCCGAGCGCCCCAGGCGCTGCCCCCGCTGGTTGCCGACGATGTCCACGAGAACATCGTAGGGCGCCTGTCCCGACAGAACCGAGAGCTTGCCGACACGATCGACCAGGGTCGTCACCGTTGTCGTGGTGGTGGTGGTCGTCGTCGTGTCCACGATGTCGCCTTCGAGATCCGGGACCTCTTCGGCGGGAAGGCTGAGCTGGTTGGACGCAGCAAGCCAGTCGGCGACGCCGTCGCCGTTCATGTCGCCGGCGTACCCGACCACGCTGGCCCAGTTCTCGCCCTTGTGCTGGCCGTCGTTCTGTCCGAGCAGCGACCCGTCGGCGCCGGAAAAGAGGTAGGCAATGCCGTCGCGGCTGCCGCCGACCATGGCCTCGCTGGCGCCGATGACGACTTCGGCCTTGCCGTCGCCGTTGACGTCGGGAATCCAGTCGAGGCTCTCGCCGAGGTTGGCGATCTCTGTGGCGCCCTGCACTTCCCACAGCACGGTGCCGCCCAGCTTGGCCGATCGCACTTCGACACGCCCCGCGCTGACGCGGACTCCGCCCCCGTCTTTCGGGGCGTCGAAGGTGTAAGCGCCAATGGCGAGTTCGTCCTTTCCGTCGGCGTTGAGGTCGGGGACGAACGCAAGAGCGGCCCCGTAGCGTTCGAGCGCCTCGCCGCCCTTGAGCGACACCAGCACGCGACCGGTGGCCCCGGAATAGATCTTGACGCGCCCCGCCTTGTCCTTGGACCCCACCCAGGCGCAGGGAGCCCCGACCGCGATGTCGTCGGTTCCGTCGCCGTCGTAGTCGCCGCCGCTGGCGACGGCCCAGCCGAAAGCGTCGCCGTTCCCCGAAAGCCCGCATTGGACCTCGATGGCCAGGGCGGATGGGGCCAGGGCCAGCACGAGGGCGCCTGCCGCGACGGTGAGGCGCAAAGAGTTCTTCAGGTGGAGAGGAAACATCGAAAGCCTACCTTGCAGCTTGGCAGAAAGGGACCTGGTCGCAAGTGCCAATCTGGTCGCCCGGGCTGCCTAAACGGGTCCGCTGCCGCCCTTTTTTCGGCGTCCCATCTCGGCGACGAGGCGCTTCCAGCGGGCGAGGTCCTCGGCCCTCAGCAACAGGGGCTCGTGCCAGGGCAGCCCCGATTCGCGCAGAAAGAAGAGATACAGCAGCACCGCCGCCACGGTGTAGGAGGTGCTGGTCCCGATGGCCGCGCCCTCGATGCCGTAGATGGGGATGAGCCAGGCTCCCAGCACGAGGTTGCCGCCGAGGGCGATGTAGGCGGCAATCACGTTGATCACCTGGCGGTCCCTCGCCGTGAAGTCGCGCGAGAGCAGCACGTACATCGACATCATCACGATGCCCCAGGAGATCCACGCCAGGGGCACCGCCGCCGGCTCGTAGTCCTGCCCGTAGAGGGTGACGATCGCGAAGCGGCCGAAGATCGTGAGCACTGCCGCCGCCGCGACGGCGATGGCCAGGGTCTGGCGGCAGGCCGAAGCCGTCATCGCATGCACACGGTCCTCGGTCATGCCGGCCAGGCGCGGGAACATCGCCAGGCCGAGGGACTGGGGAATGGACATCATCTGCTCGGCCAGCTTGGCGCCGATGGCGTAGAAGGCCACCTCCGAGGGAGTGAGGTAGTAGGAGCAGAGATAGACGCCGGCCTTGAAGTTGAAGTGGGAGGCGATGATCTGCAGGTGCGATTTCATCCCGTAGCGCAGCATGCGGCGGAACAGGGCCCGGTCGAACACGAACAGCAGCGGCGTCTCGCGGTGGATGGTCCAGAACACCCATCCCAGCATCACGATGTTGAGCATTACCGACACGCCGAGGGCGCCGGGCAGCCCGAGGCCGAGGCCGAGAAGCACGACGGTCATCAGCACGAGGGCGATCACCGATTCGCCGAGCAGGCGCGCATTGTAGACGCGGAAGCGGTCGGTGGCCTGCAACACGCCGTAGAGGTAGCTCTCCATCAGCAGGATGGGGATCATGGGGCAGACCGCCACCAGGGCCCACAACGGCACCCCGCGCAACACGGTGGCGAGGATCTGCTCCCTCAACAGCAGCACGAGCGCGATCAGCAGCGCGCCGGTGCCCAGCCCGAACCACACCGCGGTGGAGGCCACGCGCGCAACGTCCTCCTTCTCTCGACGGATGAAGTAGATGGTGGCCTGGGCCTGGCCGAACTTGGTGAGCGTGGCCAGCGACGCGGGAAACGTCGAGACCAGGGCGAAGATGCCGCGATTGGCCGGGCCGAGGGTGCGCGCGGTGAGGATGCCGATCAGCACCCCGAAGCCCATCTTCGCGAAGATGGTGGCCAGGGTCCCGCCGAAATCCTCCACCAGGCGCAGCAGGGCCGAGCGGTCCGGTCGCTGTCCCTTCCGGCTCACGGAGCGTCCCCGCCGAGGCGGTCGAACAGCTCGGCGAGGACTCGGTCGCGGGCGAACGCGACGAGGTCGGAAACCGGCGGAACGTGCAGGGCGAAGGACGGAGCGGCCTCGGCCAGGCGGTCGGCGGCCGTGGCCTCGTCGTAGCGGCGCGCGCCGGTGACCACGTCGAGGACCTCGTTCATGATCGCGATGCGCCGCACTTCCTTCGCCATCGTGTTGGCGGCGCGCAGGCGGGCAGCGCTTTCGCGGGGATCCAGCGGCATCAGCGAGAACTCGCTGGCCCTCTCCACGTGCACCACCGCCAGCACCGGACGCGCCGACATCTCCACGTCGGCCACGCGGTGCGCTTCGCGGGCGAAGACGCGCTGCTCGCCGGTCGGAGTCAGCTTGGCCAGGACGCCGCCGAGCAGGCGCCGGCTGGTCTCGTCGAGGAGGAGAAGCTCGGGGCAAGCCATGACGTTGGTGCCGTCGTGGAGAACGAGGTTGTCGGAAAGCATGCGATGACGGGGATCTGCCAGCATCGCCACCGACAGGGTGGACTTCCCGCACCCCGGCATACCGGCGAGCACCACCGCGCCGATCGGCGTCGCGACGGCGGCGCCGTGCAGGACGTGCCAGCCGGCGCCGCGGCTCAGCCACCACAGCAGCGGATGGTAGAAGAGGTAGTAGAGCAGGGTCGAGAAGCGCCTCGCCCTCATTTCATCGAGGCGCGAACGGTGACGAAGCCTCTGCAGGGATTCGCCGCCGCCGGCGGCGAGATGGAAAAAGTAGCGACCGGTGAGCTCGACCGTGTCGTCGCGCATCGCCAGTTCCATCTGCAGGTCGTTGAAGTCGTCGATGCGCAGCCACTGGGCGCCCGTGGCGCCCAGCAGCAGGTCGCGATCGGGACGGCGGTTCCAGACCATCTTGTCGAAGCCGCCCTCGCCTCCTTCGGCCTTGCCCGGAGGCAGGCCGTCGCGCCACTGCAGGCGGGAGCGGATGTCGAAGCGGCCTTCGTCGGCGATCACCCACGGCTCGAGAGCGGCCTTGGCGTACTCGGTGAAGGCCGGCAGCTCGGACTCGATGCGGACGCGCACCCCGTGCAGGTCGAAGGCGACGGAACTGCTCACGCGCCTACTCCTGTCCGCGCCCCTGGCCCCGCCGGTCGGGAGGCGCCGGAGGCCGCCCTCTCGAAAACTGCCGCCCTCTCGAAAACTGCCGTCATGGCGTCCACGTGGCCCGCAAGGGCGAAGCGCTTCGCCGACTGGACGGCAGCCTTGCCAAGACGTTCTCGCAGCGCCGCGTCGCCGAGCAGGCGGTCGAGGCAACCGGCCAGGGCGGCCGAATCCCCCGGCGGCAACAGCAGGGCGTCGGTTCCATCGTTCACGAACTCCGGAACGCCGCCGGCCCGGGTGGCCACCACGGGTTTGCCGATCGCCATGGCCTCGATGATGACACGTCCGAAGGGTTCTCCACGCACGGAGGTGTGCACGACCACGTCCATGGCGTTCATGACGTCGGGCACGTCCGGCCGGGCGCCGGTCCAGATCACCCTCGCACCCAGCCCCCGGGACTCGATGAGTTCCTTCAGCGCCTCGGCGTAGGCGGCGCCGCCCCGGTGGATGCCGCCCACCAGCAGGACGACCAGGCGGGGCCGCGCCTCCCGGAGCAGGTCGAGGGCCTCGACGAGGACGCGCTGGCCCTTCCACTCCTGGATGTTGCCGACGACGCCGACTACTTCGGCGCCCTCCCCGACCCCGAGTTCAGCGCGCACCTCGCGCATCGGACGTCCGGGCTGGAAGGCCTCGAGGTCGAGGCCGTCGTAAATCACTTCGAAGAAGCCGGGGCGCATCCCGCCGGCCCGGCAGTGGTCCTCGATGGTTTTCGTCATCGACACGCAGCCGGCCACGGAGCGCGACAGGCGCCGTTCCAGCCAGCTGAACTTGTCGAAGCCTTTGGCGTGGATCACGCAGGGCAGCGACAGCAGCCGCGAAGCGACGATGGCGTCGGCGTTGCCGCGAAAGCCGTTGCAGGCGTAGACGAGGTCAGCGCCGGAGGCGGCGACGACCTTCTTCAGCCTGCGCGCCGCCGGCAGGGTCTCCAGCAGGAACGTCGCCGTCGTGCGCGCCAGCGCCAGGACGGCGGCGACGGGGCCGAGGCGCTTGGCCCGCGAGTAGCCCGGCTTGTCGGCCAGGCCGTGCTGCTTCGGAAGCCGGCGGCGGGAGACAATGGCAACGGGGATTCCCGAAGCTGCCAGGGCAGCGACCGACGGTTTGTGCTCGTAGAGGACGACACTCGGCTCGATGCGGCTGCGGTCGAGGCCGCGCAGCAACTCCAGCATGCCGGTGAGCGAACCACCGACCACGCTACCGGAGGACGCCTCGACGAAGACCACCTTCACGCGTTGCCCTGGAGGGACTCCTGCAGGCTGGTGCGAAGATCCTTGGCCGGCGACCAGCCGAGCGTGGTGTGCGCGGCGTCGGTGGGGTAGCGCGCGCTGCGCTCGGAGCGCAGCAGCTGGTAGGCGACCGCCCAGGGGCGGCGCTTGACGAGGCGGTGCACGAAGTCCACGGCTTTCACCGCCGGCGAAACCAGGGAGACCGGCAGGTAGAGGACGCGCAGGGGCCGCGGCCGCACCTCGCCCAGGGTGCGGAAGTAACGCTGCTGGGTGAGGTCGGGATCGTCGATCACGTTGAAGATGCCGCTGGTGACGCCCTCGGCCGTGCCGGCCAGCACCACGGCGTCGGCGGCGTTGTCCACGTAGACCAGCGGGACGCGGTAACTCGGGCTGCTCACCACGGCGAGCAGGTCGGGGCGGAGGAACTTGCGCACGCGCCCGAGGAAGATGCTGGGACCCGAGGCCTTCGGGCCGTAGAGCACACCCGGCCTCACCACCACCACCGGCTTGCCGGTGCGCACCGCCGTGCAGGCGAGGCGGTCGGCGTCGAGCTTGGAGCGCGTGTAGTGTCCGCGCAGCATGGGACTCCGGTCGTAGTCGCCCTCGTCGCCGATCACGATGCCGTCGCGATCGATGTCGAAGATGCCGAGGGAGCTGACGTGCACGAAGCGCCGGGCGCGACCGCCCAGGGCGGCGTCCATCAGGCGCTGGGTGGCCTCCACGTTGACGCGGAAAAACTCTTCCCAGGGGCCCGTGGACACGACACGGGCACCGACGTGGTAGACCACGTCGCACTCGGCCACGCGGTCCAGCACCGGGCCGACGTCGGAGAGGTCGCCGCGCAGCACTTCCACGCCGAGCTTCTCGAGTTCGTCGGCCGCAGCGCCCTCGCGCGCGAGGGCGACGACCTGGTCGCCGCGCTCCACGAGGCGCCTGGCCACCCGACTGCCGAGGAATCCGGTCGCTCCGGTCACGAAGGCAAGCATGTCAGTCTCCCGATCGCGCGCTATCGGCGCTTTCCGTTTCGAGGGTGGGCGATGCGGGCGCGTCCGGAAGAGTCTCGACGATGACCGGCGGGGCGGGCTCGGCCGCGACCGCGGCTGCCGTCCTGGCGGCCGCCTTCGTGCTGCGAGCGCGGGGCGCGGGGCGGGCCGTTGTGGCGGCGGGACGGTCCTGCCCAACGGGCGAATCGGCAGCCGCGACCGCGTCCCAGATCCTCGTCGTGACCTCCACGACGGCGGCGGCTTCGGCTTCGCTCACCGGAGGCGGGGTCCCGCGGCGGATCGCGTCGTAGAAGCGGCGGATCAGTTCGCCCATGCCAGGGTAGAAACGGATCTTGCCGCGCACGAAGTCGACGGTGTTGCGCGTGGTCTGGGTGACCAGCTGCCAGGACTCGTCGAGGTTGGGCAGGGGCTTGGCGATGATCTTGGGCACCTTGTAGTCGCGGCGCCTCACGATCGTCATGTTGTTGAGGTTCACCTCGACGGTCATCTTCGAACCGCACAGCTTGAGGGTGTTCATCATCGGCGAAGCGTTCATGGAGATGGTGAGGCTGCCGGTGCGCCCCTCCCCCTCCATCAACACGCGCAGTTCCTCGATGCGGCCGCCGGGTCCGTTGCCCCGGTCGGGCGCGAAGGCCATGGCCTCGAGGCGCCCCACCTTGCCGAGGAAGTACAGCTGCAGGTACAGCGGATGCGGCACGAGGTCGCCGATGCCGCCGCCGGCCAGCTCACCGAGCCACTCCCTCTCGCTGGCCACGCCGGCCTGGTAGCTCTCGATCGCCACGAGTTCGCCAAGGGCCCCGCTCTCCCAAAGGTCGCGCGCGACGAGCATGGGAGGATCGAAGAGACGGTTGTGATCCGCGGTGAAGAACGTGCCGCCGCGGCGGGCAGCCGCGGCCATGGCGTCCACGTCGGAAGCGCGCAGTGCAAGGGGCTTCTCGATGAGGGCGGGGACGCCGCGCTCGAGAGCGGCGATGGCCACCGGCGCGTGGGCGTGGGGCGGTGTCAGAACGTGGATGGCGTCGAGCCGTTCCACGTCGAGCATCTCCTCCACGCTGCGGTAGACGCGCTGGATGCCGTGGCGGTCGGCCAGCTCGCCCGACGTGGCGATCGAGAGGTCGCAGAGCGCGACCGGTTCTCCCCCGGCCTGGCGGACGTACGGCAGGTGGGCATTGGCGATGATCCCGCAACCGGCGATCCCGACGCGAAGGCGTCCGTCCGCTCCCCTGGTGGTGGTCATGACGTCGATCTCTCCATCGCTCTCACTCCGGGCCCGGGTGGGCGCGTTCAGATCGCGACCGGCGTGGCCAGGCGGCACACCAGGCCGGGGGCCGCGGTCACGACGAAGGAACAGGCATTGACGGCACTGGCCAGGGTGGCCATGTCGCCCTGAAGGCCGTGGGGAAAGCGCACCACGACGGGCGGCCGTCCGTCGATCTCGATCTGGTCGAAAGGCTCTTCGGCGTCCAGGCGCATGGTCAGCGAGAACGAGATCTCCTTGCCGTCGGCGGCGACGGCCCGAGCCGTGTGGGCCAGGCCGAGCACCTGCCCCGGCAGCACCACCTCGCCTCCCCTCTCGACGCGTCGATCCGCAATGACAGGTTCCAGGGTCTGGGTCACTTCGCCGACCAGCCAGCCGAGGGCGGCGGCCAGGTAGCGGACCGATTCGGGAAAACCGGCGTGCCCCATGGAAAAGGTGCTGGTGCGGGCTCGCACCGCGGCCGCGTCCTCGCCCACGCCCATTTTACGGCGCAGGGCGTCGCGACGCCTGGACAGGTCCACGAGACGGGTTCCCCGCACGGCCGTCGGCCCCAGCGTCATCGACGACAAGTAGGTGGGCAGGCGATCGAGGAGGAATCCTGGATTCACGCCCGCGGCGAACAGCGTCACGCCGTTGCGGCGGGCCACGGCGTCCAGGCGCTCCGCCGCCTCGTCGCGGCTTCCGAAGGGCCAGATCACTTCCTCGGCGGTGGTGACGACGTTGCAGCCGGCTTCCATCAGCTCCACGAGCTGCCCTTCGATCTGGTCGATGTGGGAGCCCGCGCAGTGGAAGGCGATGTCCACGCCCCCGGCGTCGGCCACTGCGGCCGCAAGGTTGTCGCGTACCGTGACGCCGCCGTTTCCGCCCCAAAGAGAGGCGAGATTCTTGCCGACTTTCGCGGGGTGGACCTCCACCGCCGCGACGCTTTCGAGGCGAGAGGTGGCCGCGCACTCGCGTGCGATGCCGATGCCGATCTCGCCGAGACCAAAGTGAAGTACCCGGAGCGTTCCGTGCTCGCGCATGATGTCCTCTGTTCCGTAGTGGCGCCGGAAAACCGGCTCAGGCGACCTGAACGACGGGGCTGCCCGGCTCGGCCCCTTCCTGAAGGCACTCGCGGCCGAGGCCGCCGAAGCCGTGTTGCTGGAGCCAGGCCAGGTTCGAGTATCGCGCCTCGGTCCAGTCCAGGCGCTTCTTCTCGACCAGCGCCCTCACTTCGTCGATGCCGAACTCGATGCTGTGCGAGGGCACGAAGCCGAGCACGTGGCGGATTTTGTCGAAGCTGACGCGGTAGCTGCGCAGGTCGTCCACGTGGCCGCCGGTCTCGATCCGCGTGCCCGGGATGCGGCCCGCCACGAGCTCAGCCGTGGCGCCGATGGTGTAGTTGTTGTCGTTGGAGCCGACGTTGAAGATCTCGCCGCTCACCAGCTCGGACGGAGACTCGGCCGCCAGCAGGAAGGCCTCGGCGACGTCGCGCACGTGAACATGGGGACGCCAGGCTTCTCCGCCCGTCACGATGATCACGCCGTCGCGGACAGCGCGGCAGGTCATCGTGTTGATCATGAGGTCGAAACGGGGGCGCGGCGAGGCACCGTAGACGGTGCCGAGCCGCAGCATCACCACGCTGCGCCCCTCGAGCTCACGGCGAAGGATGTTCTCGGACACGATGCGGCTGCGCGCGTAGAACGACACCGGGTTGAGACGCGAGCCTTCGTTCAGGACCAGCCCTTCGGTGGCGCCGTAGACGCTGCACGAGGACGCGAACACCACGCGCCCGAGGTCGGGGTGGTGGCGCACCACGTGGCAAAGGATCTTGGTGGACTCGATGTTGATCGAGGTGGTCTCGTCGCGGTCGATCTCGCAGGCGCCGTCGCCCACCAGGGCGGCCAGCGCGACCACGGCGCGGGCGTCGCGGGCGACGCGCATCATGTCGCGGATGTTGCAGATGTCGCCGTAGACGATCTCGAGCCGCGGATGCGAGCGGATCTCGCCCAGACCTTCGTTGCCGTAGAGGAAGTTCTCCAGGACGCGGACGCGGTAGCCGCGCTCGAGCAGCATGCGCACGAGGTGAGACCCGACGTAGCCGGCACCGCCGGTAACGAGGACCAGATCGTCGGACTTCAGGAAGTTGTTCGTCATAGGCACCGGGTGCTCAAGTCTGGGAGGAGAGGGCAATCTTCTTCATCGGCTCTCCCGCGTCCTGCGAGAGCAGGTCCGACAGGGCGGGCACCAGGCGATACTCGAGGCCCAGCTTGTTGCAGGCCTCGGTGATCTCGCGCAGCACCACCGGGTCGAGGTCCACGAGGGACACCAGCACCATCTCGACGCCGTGCAGGCTGGCCGACATCGCGATGTCGGTGGCGCCGCCCATCACCCTCACGCCGTGGATCAGGGCGCCCCAGCGATGGGGCTCGTGGTCGATGATGCCGACCGGCATGAACCTGGACTTCGGGTCCTCCAGCAGCGAGCGAAGAATGGTCTCGCCGCCGTGGCCGGCCCCGGCCACCAATACCTTCACGAACGGGCCCCTCTCCTCGTTGCGGGCCGCGCTGGTCTGGATGGAGCGGATGATATAGCGCGCACCGCCGACGAGGAAAAGCAGCACGATCCAGTCGATCAGGAAGACGGCTCGCGAGTGGCGCTGGACCGAAAAAGTCGCGGCCACCACCAGCAGCGCGGAACTGGCGCTCACGGCCTTGACGAGCACCGCGAGGTCCCTGCGCCCGAGCCAACGTGTCGTGCGATGGTAGAGGCCGTAATAAATGAAAACGGGGGGTTTCAGGACCAGCACCCAGGCCAGTGTCCTGCCGGCGTAGGCCCACAACTCCGGGTCGAGGCTCCAGTCGAACTTGACCAGGTTGGCGAACACGTACGCCACCACCATCAGGACCACGTCGAGGACGAGGGCGGCAAAGCGGTAGCGGTTGCGTGCGAAGAAGCCGCGCTTGAACTGGGACAGGACCACCTTGAGGAAGCCCCCCACGAGGAAACGCAGGTCCCCCCAGAACGTCGCCGATCTCACGTAGTCGAGATCGCGAGCGAGTTTCTCGGGCAGGATGTGCTGGATGTAGTACTCCTCGACGTTCTCGCAGCCCTCGGGGTACTTCTCCACCTCGTCGCGGCCGTCCACCTGGCTCGGGCCGATGATGCCCGGCTTGACCGCCAGCACGTCGCGGAACTCCGGCGCGTAAAAGTTGGTGAAGTAGGGATCCTCGGGCCGCGGGCCCACGAAAGACATGTCGCCCACCAGCACGTTGAGGAACTGCGGCAATTCGTCGAGCTTGCTCCAGCGCAGGAAGTGGCCAACCGCGGTGATGCGGGGATCGCGCTTGACCGTGAGGCGGGCGCCGCTGCGGTAGGCACCGACGATCATGGTGCGGAACTTGAAAATGCGGAAGGTGGTTCCGTCCGGCCCGGCTCGTTCCTGGCGGAAGAACACCGGCCCGCGCGTGTCGAGGCGGATCAGCGCGGCGATGGTGGCGAACAGGGGCGAGAGTACCACGAGCCCGGCCAGCGCGACCGTGAAGTCGAGAGCCCGCTTGGCCCTGGCCTCCCCGGCCGTCACGCCGCGACCTCGCGGATGCGTTCGTCGAAGACCTTGGACAGGGCCTCGAGGTTGCGATTGCGGTCCCAGATGTCGGCGACGCGGTCATGCGCCGCCTTGCGCAGGCAGGCCGCCAGTTCCGGGTCGCGGGCGACGCGGCCGAGGGCCTCAGCCAGTGCGGCGGCGTCACGCTGCGGGACCATGAGGCCCGAAACGCCCTCCTCCACCAGTTCGGAGATGCCGCCCATCTTCGTGGAGACGATCGGCAGCCCGACGGCCATCGCTTCCGCGATGACGTTGGGAATCACGTCCTGGCGTCCGAAGTTCGTCATCTCGATGCTGCCCATCGCGAACGCGTCGCAGTCCCGATAGAGCGAGAGCAGACGATCGTGATCCAAATAGCCGTGAAATACCACCCTGTCGGCGATGCCGAGGCGGGCGGCCTGCTCCACGAGATAGCCCTTCTGCGGACCGTCCCCGGCCAGGTGGAGGCGTGCATTGACGCCCTGCGCCACGAGCCGCGAAATGGCGTCCACGACGAAGTGGAAGCCCTTGTACTCCTTGAACCAGCCGACGCTGACCACGCGGAAGTCGTCGCCCGGGCTGCGGGGACCCGGCTGGAAGCGCTGGAGATTGGTCCCGTGGTAGTTGAGGACGATGCGTGCGGCCACGTCGTCCGGACACATCGAGGCCAGGTAGCGGCGGTTGTAGTCGGCGCAGGTCACGAAGAAGTCGGAGGCGGCCAGTTTGGCCGGCAGCATCCACGGCATCATGTGGATGTCGTAGGCGTGGGCCGTCACGCTGAAGGGCAGCCCGCACCACTGCTTGATCAGCATCCCCACCGTCGCGGGATAGGTAGCCCAGTGGCAGTGGACGTGCGGGATCCCGTCACGCCGGAACACTTCGGCCAGGTAGAGGGCGTGGGGCACCATCAACCAGGACTTGAGCAGGTAGAACCATTTGTTGCCGCGGTAGAGGACGTCCAGCCAGTCCTCCAGCCCGAAGGTCTCGGGGCCGGGGGCATCTCCCCCGCGGCGCAGGGGCACCTTGTCCCGCCACGCCCGCCACACGGTCGCGAAGAGGCCGAGGACACCGAGGGGGTTCGAGCGCAGGCCCCTCAGGAAGGGCGCCCACAACTGCCGCGAGCCGTAGCCAGGGCAGTAGTGGGTCTGGTCGATGAGGCTTCGGGCCTCGGCCTGCTGGAGATCCCGGTCCACGCGCGACAGCAGCGAGTAGAGGCGAATGTCGTAGCCCTTCTCCTTCAGCCACACGACCTCGGCCAGCGTGAAGGTCTGATTGATGACGGGGAAGAGAGGAAAGAGGTAGGCGATCCGGCGACGCGTCATGGTGTCGCGGCCGTCCCGCGCAGGGCGACGTGGAAAGTGCGGGAACTCCGTCCCGCCCGTCTGCCGGCCCGTCGCATCGTGGAAATACCGGGGACTACCCGATCATCGCGGCGAATCGCTCGGGAATGTACTGGCGGGTCTTGTTGAGCACGACGCCGAGGATGTTGGCCCCGGACTCCCTGAGGATCTCCGTGGCCCTGGCCGCCACGCTCACCGGCGTCGAGTCGGCCTCGACGACGAGGATCACTCCGTCTACCAGGGGCGCGATCGCGCGAGCGTCCGGGTAGAGGGTAATCGGCGGGGCGTCGATGAAGGTCACGTCGGCCAGGCGGGCGAAACCCTCGACCACTTCCGGGGTGCGCGGGCTGTCGATCACGTCCACGGCGCTCAGGCGCCCGTTGCCGGCGGTGACGATGGCGACTCCGTCGAGATCGGTCGGCTGCACGACCTCGTCGAGGCGCTTGTCCTCGGCGATGACGTTCATGAAGCCGGCCTGGCCGCTCACGTTCATCAGGCGCCACAGCGCGGGAGTGCGAAGGTTGAGGTCCACCAGCAGGGATCGGGAGCGGCCGCCGCCGGCGATGGCCTTCGCCAGCAGGCAGGCCACGCTGGAAGTTCCTTCCCCGTGGAGGGAGCTGACGACGAGCACCGAACGAACGGTGTCGCCGACCGCGCTACCCACCAGCGCGCGACGCAGTTCGTAGTAGTCGTCCGCGCCGTGGAGGGGGATGGTGGGCGCGACGTGGTCAACGTCGAAGGTCTCGGCTGCACGCTCCTGGGCGCGAAGAGCCTCGGCACGTTTGAGTGCTTCGTAGGTCTTGCTCATCGCTCGTTCCGCGCCGCCGTCAGGCGGAGCGGCCTCCCCCGTCGTTGCCGGGTCCGCGGCGGTTGCCCGGCCGCCGCGCGTTGCCGACACGATAGCCGTTGGCAGCGTTGCCCTGCTGGTTGTTCTGCTGGTTGTTCTGCAGGTCGTTGTTACCCTGGAAGTTCAAGTTGCCGCCGGGACCGCCGCCGCCGGGCGCCGCAGGAATGGCCGCGAGCACGGGCAGGTCGAGGTGGTGGCGGACGTCGAGGTCGCTGTTCATCACCGGGTTCACCAGCTCGACCACCACGGCAGCGCTGACCCCGAGGAGAAGGGCCAGGAAGATGGTCAGCGCCAGGCTCATGAGCGCGTAGTCGGCCTCGCGCTCCAGCGGCATGGCCGCTGCCTCGATCACCGAGATATTGGAGAGGCCGGCCAGGTCCATGGCCTCCGAGATCCTCAGCTCGTTGAACTTGCCGAGGGTCGAGTCGTAGCGCTTCTTGGCTTCCTCACGGTCGCGGCGCAGGCGCATGACCTCGTAGTGCTTGGCGTGCAGCACGCGGATCTTGCCCTCGTAGTCGGTGATGCGTTCGGCCAGCATCGCGCGCCGGGCTTCCAGGGCCCCGAGCTCGGCCTGGGACGTGAGCAGGTCTTCCTGGAGGCGGCGACGGGTCGGGGTCTGGGCCATCTTCTTGCGGCCGACCACCGAGCCTTCCTGGCCCGCGACCTGGGAGCGAAGCGCGGCCAATTCGGTCTCGACATCGACGACGAGACGGTGCTGCGGGGTGTAGAGCTGCAGCAGGCGCTCCCTTTCCATCTCCAGCCGGGCCGCGTTCTGGCGCAGGTAGCCGAGGAGGGGGTTGGGCACCATTTCGGTCTCGACGGCTTCCTGCTCGGGGATGTACTCGAGTTCGGCCTCGACGGCCGCCACCTTGGTGGTCAGCTCCGTCACCTGGGCCTCGGTGCGCCTCAGGTCGGCTTCCAGCTGGGCCCGCTGGCGCAGCATGTTGTCCTTCTCGGTCGCCACCGAGGTGAGGCCGTGGGCCGCGTCGAAGCGTTCCAGCTCGAGATCGGCCTGGACGAAGCCCTCCTTGGCGGTCTGGGCCTCGCGGTCGAAGAACGCGAACGCCCCGAGGGCCTTGTGCGTCTCGATGTGGTAGCGCGAGTACAGCCCCACCAGCGTGTTCACCACGTGGATGGCGAAGTCGGCGTCGGAGCTGCGGTAGGACACCTCGACGACGTTGGACTGGGGCTTGCGGACGGCCGCCACCCGCTGCTCGAGCTGCACCACGGTAGGAACCGGGAAGGCGCCTTCCGGATTGGTGGCCGACTGGGTCTCCAGTTCGTCGTGGAGCCGACGCATGAGGTTCCGGCTGCGAATGAGCTGGATCTCGGAGTTCACCACCATCTCGTTCGGCAGGTCGGAGACGGCGTGCCCCCTCTCCAGCGGCGAGACTTCGGCGTAGGCGCGGTCCTTGGTGATCATCACCTTGGCGCGCGCGCTGTAGACGGGCTGGCGGATCAGGAGGTTGTAGAAGTTGAACGGCACGACGATGAACGCGATGACCGTCGCCACAAGCCGCCACCGCTTGAACATGGCGGTGACTGCCTGACGGAGGAGATAGAGAGAACGCTGATCCATCGCTAGACTTTTCCGTGCTCTCTCAGAATCCGCCGAAGGGCTGCATCATGGGCTCGCGGATCGGGATGAGGTCGATGATCCACTGGCGGACCCACAGGTCGGCGTTGGTGATCCAGGTGGGCGGAACGAAAATCACGTCGTTCGGCCCAAGGGCCAGGTCCTGGGTAGTGTCGCCGGTCTCCAGGACGCGCCGCATGTCGAGGCGCTTGGCGGAATACCCGCCCTGCGCAGTCCAGGCGATGTGCAGCACGCTGTCGAGCCGGGCGGTGTAGGCGAACCCGCCCCGCTCCATCACGGCCCGGAGCGTGGTCATGCCGGGCTTCAGCACCACGTAGCCGGGCCTTTTCACTTCGCCGCCGATGTAGGCGCGGTAGGTAGTGAATTCCTTCACGGCCACGGTGATCTGCGGTTCCCGGTAGGTGATCGAGGCGCGGCGAGTGATCTCGGTGGCCAGTTCGTCGGACGTCAGGCCGACGGCCTGGAAGTGGCCGAGCGAGGGGATGGCCAGTTGCCCGTCGGGTCCGACGGTGGCCTCACCCGAGAGCTGCTCGTGAAACTGGGAGAAAACGTCGAGACGGTCACCGGGCTGGAGCCGGTAGATCGGCGAGACGGCGGTTTCGCTCGCAGCGCCCATCTCCAGCGGCGAATCCCCCTGCGCCAGCGGCAACGGGGGGTAGCTCTGAAAGCAGCCGCTCCAGATCAGAGCCGGCACCACCATCATGAGTACGCGTGCTTTCATGAACCCCGTCCGCCAATTGCCAATCGCGCTGTGTGCAGCCTTTCTGGACCCCGGACCGACACCATCGCCGGCGGGCTCGATGGAGCCCGGGATCCCCTGGACCGCTCTTGCGAGCATCCCGGCCGACCCCCCGTAGGCACGAAGGCACACTCTACCACCTGCTCCGGCCCCTGCGATGAGTCCGTCGCCGCTGGTCCCACTTCGTCCCCGCACGGATAATCCCCACCCCTGTCCAAGCCGACCCGTCCGGCTCCGGGTGAACGGGTACCCGCATCGAAGAACGCGATGCGTCGCACCATGTACAACCCGAGTCCTGACGAATAGAGCATCCTAAGGAAACTTACAACAAAACCTCAACGCACACCGCACCTTTACCCGATTCTGACAGACGTGAACCCTCTCTCCCTGCCGCGGTCCACGCCCTCGGGCGCTGCGAGATGAGAACGCGCCTCAACCCGCTGAGGCCTGTGGGTCGCTCCCTCGTTGGTCCCGGGGAGAGTACCTGTCGTCCTTGCTCGCAACAAGACGGGAATCCGCGTGGTTTCACGGGGCCACCGGCCCGAGCAGTTGTCGCGCCGCGGCCAGGGCGGCTTCCCGCCCCGTAAAGCCCGTGGCGTAGACCATTCGGACCGGGTTGTCCCTGCCCTTGCTGGTCGTTCGGAGCTCGCGACCGGGAAGCCGGGAGGACGCCCAGTTCGAAGCCTTGGCGATTTCACCGGCCTCGGGGCTCTCGGCCACAAGCACCCGGTATCCCCCACCCTGGACGGGATCGACCATGTGCTCGGGTTTCAGGAAGGGCACGAAAACGTCGCTGCCCACCGGCAGTTGGTGTGCGTTCCGGATGCCGGGGTTGTGGCGGAAGATCTCCGTGAGGACGGAAGAATCCACACTCCCGTAGTACTGCATTGCAATCGCCCAGACGGTGTCGCCGCGGGCCACCCTCACGTGGCGACCGATCACCGGCTTCTCGGCCGACTTGGGAAGACGGGCCGCGCCGCCGGACAGGGAGGCGACCGTTTCCAGGCCGTCGGCCAGGCCGCTGGGCGGCGCGGCGAGGGACGGGGGGGCCTCCGCGGGCAGGCGCGGGGCTTTCACCATCGCAGTCTCGGGCTCGTCCAGGCCGATCACGCGGGGCTCGGCCCGTGCAGGGCGGGCTTCCGGTCCCTCTTCCGCCATCGGGCCGCCCTCTCCGATGCCGGGAACGCCCTCGGGCACGTCGAGATCCAGGAGGTCGGAGTCCTGTTCCACCGACGGCGGCGGTGGGGTGCCGCCGTAGAGGCGGGCGGCGGTCGAGCGAGCCATTTCTTCCGCTCGCCGGACACTGCCCCGTACGGCCTCGCCGCCCAAGGGACTGGTGGCGGGCGACCCGGGAAGGGCCGAAGCCGGGGGCGGCACGAATTCCGCCACAGGCTTCGGCGTCACGGCGGCAGTTGGGGTAGTTGCACCAGTTGCAGCCGGATCGACCGAAGCCGAGGAAGCAGTCGGAGCGACCGGATCGGTGGCCGAAGCCACGGCCGGCGGCAGGCCGCCGGAATTCGCGGACTCCGGCGGTGCGGGCGGGGTCGCGGCGAGAGCCGGCGTCGCGACGGCCACCGCGGGAGGAGGAGGCGACGGCGCGGGAGCCTGGCGGGCGGGCGCGGGCGCCGCCGCAGGGGCCCCGGGAGCAGCCGCGACAGGCACGGAGATCTTCGGCATCTCGCCCTCGTTCAGCCCCATGCCGCGTCCCAGGGCGAAGGCCGCGACGAGGACGGCCGCGGCCAGGGCGCCGAAACGAACCGCGGGCGTTACCAGCGACTCGCGCAGCTTCTCCCACCAAGCCTCCGAGCGCGTCAGGCCGTCGAGGTCGCGGATGGCCGCGTTCATCACCGACACCGTGATGCGGTCGCTGCCCTCGGCGAAGGCCACCATCATCGCGTTGTCGCAGATCACATTGATGACGCGCGGGATGCCCTGGGAGGCCTTCCAGCAGCGAAGCAGGGCCGGCGCCGTGAAAAGTTCGGCCTTCTGCCCGCCGGCGCTCTTCAGCCTGGTCTCCACGTAGGCCCGGATCTCATCGCTGCGCATCGGCTTGAGGGTGGCGCGAACGCCGATGCGCTGGCGCAGCTGGCGCAGGTTCGGCTTGCGCAGCTTCTCCTCGAGCTCGGGCTGCCCGCTGAGGACGATCTGGAGGATCTTCTCCTTGGAAGTCTCCAGGTTGGACAGCATCCTCAGTTCCTCGAGGACGCCGTCCTCCAGGGTCTGGGCCTCGTCGATGATGACGACGACGTTGCGGCCCTCCGTGAGCTGCTCGAGCAGGTACTGGTTGAGCTTCTCGATCAGCTGGAGGCGGCCCCCGCCCTCGGTTCGGATGCCCAGCTCCATGCACAGGTATTCGAGCAGTTCGTCGAAACTCACTCCCGGGTTGAAGACGAAGACCACCCGGGTCTCCCCCTCGATCTCATCAACGATGCGACGCAGGAGCGTGGTCTTGCCGGTGCCGGCCTCGCCGATCAGGGTGAGGAAGCCCTTGCGGGACTTGATGCCGTACAGGACCGCCGCGAGCGCCTCGCGCGTGGACTCGTTGATGTAGTGGAACTTCGGATCCGGGGTGAGATTGAAGGGGTTTTCCGAGAGATGGTAAAAATGCGCGTACATCCGTATGCCTCGGCGGCCCGGTCCCGGGCCCGCTCCTTCCGTTTATCGCACGCGGCGGGGGCCTACCCAATCGCGCGTGCCGCCGTCTCCACCCGGCCTTGTCGGCCGGCTCACCCGCGACCTCAACTCCCCGACGAGGGCTCCCGCGGCCGGCGAAAATCTTCCCGCTTGAGGCCGTGCTGCTTCATCTTCCGGTGCAGGGTCGCCGCGTCCACCATCGCGTGTTTGGACGTGGAGGAGATCCCTCCCCGCGCCCGCCTCAGCACCGAAGCCAGGTAGTCCTTCTCGGCCCGCTTCAGGAACTCGCGCAGGGGCAGTTCGTAGTCGCGGGTGCGGCCCGAGCCGGTGGTCCCGGTGGGCGTGCCGCTGCCGGTCGGCAGGTCCACGTCCTTGATGATGGGGCCGGTGGCCTTGAGGATGGAACGCTCGAGGACGTTGCCGAGTTCCCGGACGTTGCCGGGCCAGTGGTAGGACATCAGGGCCTGCAGGGCCTTGTTGGTCACCCGCATGCCTCCCCGCTCGCGCGCGTGCGGGTTGTTCTTGAGCATCTCGGCGACCAGCAGCGGGATGTCCTCGAGGCGGTCGCGCAGGGGCGGGATGATGATGGGCACGACGTTGATGCGGTAGAAGAAGTCCTCGCGCATCTCGCCGCGGGCCACCATCTGCTCGAGATCGCGGTTGGTGGCGGCGATCACCCGGATGTTCACCTTGATGATGCGGTTGCCGCCGAGTTTCTCGACCTCGCGCTGCTCGAGGACGCGCAGGAGCTTCAACTGCATCGACGGCGAGATGCTCTCGATCTCGTCGAGGAAGAGCGTGCCCCCGCTCGAGAGTTCGATCTTGCCGACCCTGTCCTGCACGGCGCCGGTGAAGGCCCCCCGTTCGTGGCCGAACAGTTCGGTCTCGAGCAGGGTATCGGGGAAGGCCGCGCAGTTGATCGCGACGAAGCGGCCGCTCTTGCGCCGGCCCTGGAAGTGCACGGCCCTGGCGGCCAGTTCCTTGCCGGTGCCCGACTCTCCCGTGATCAGCACCGTCGCGTCGTTCTGGGACAGGGCCTCAATGGTGCGGAAGATCTCGTGCATCGCCGGGTTGCGGCTCACCATGTTCGCGAAGGCGTAGCGCTCCGAAAGCTGGCTGCGCAGGTAGCTGATCTCGTCGAGCAGGCGCCGTTTCTCGAGGATCTTCTCGGTAGCGAGCAGGATCTCCTCGCGCTCGAAGGGCTTGGTGATGTAGTCGTTGGCGCCCTGGCGGATGGCCTCGACGGCGCCCTTGATGGACGCGTATCCGGTGATGATGATGACCCCGAAGTCGCTCCAGCGCTCGTGGATCTGACGGGTGAGGCTGAGCCCGTCCGTTCCCGGGATCTTCAGATCGACGACGCCGAGGGCATAGTCGTACTGCTCGAGCAGGGCGAGGGCCTCGGCGGCGCTGCCGGCGCTGTCCACTTCGTAGTGACGCTCGCGATAGAGGCTCTCCAGTTGGCGGCAGATGAGGGGATCGTCGTCAACGACGAGGATGCGCTGGGCCATGCTCAGCCCTCTCGCCCTGCGACCGGAAGGCGTAGCGTGAAGACGCCGGCTTCGGAGGCGTCGATGTCGAGGGCGCCGCCGTGCAGGCGCGCAATCCTCGAAGTGAGCGCCAGGCCGAGGTCGGCCCTGGCCGGCGGTGTCGCGGCCGCGGTGCGATGAATGCGGATCGCTACCGGATCGCCGTCGAGCAGGTCCACGGCCACCGTCGCGTGGGATTCGTCGCCCCGGGTGGCGGCCTTGCACAGGCAGGCCAGCGACTCGGAGATGCGGGCAGGGTCCACGTCCACCTCGCGGCGGCCGGCGTCGGCGTCCCCGCCGACTTCGATCCCGCGCAGGCCGACGTGCTGGCGCAGGCTTGCCGCCAGGTCCTCCAGCCTCACCCTCACCTTGCGCAGCTCGACGTCGCGCAGGAAGTCGAGGGTGGACCGGGTGGTCGCTTCGATGTCTTCGACGGTATCCCGCAGCCCGGCCAGGAGGGGAACGGCAGCTTCGTTGTCGGGACCGAGGGCGTCGCCGAGCAACTCGAGAAAGTAGTAGGAGCGGTGGAAGCGGTTCGCGAGGTCGTGGGAAACCTCGGATAGGAC
Source organism: Binatia bacterium (assembly GCA_046260515.1). Taxonomy (GTDB): domain Bacteria; phylum Desulfobacterota; class Binatia; order UBA1149; family CAITLU01; genus DATNBU01. The sequence goes on along the minus strand of JBHEPB010000062.1, from coordinate 876 downwards.
GCGCTGCTGGTCGTCGATTTCTGTCGTCACGCCGTACTGCCTCTGGGCAACGGCGGATGTGGGGCCCCGCTGCCCTCCCCCGCCCGCCTGCCCCCCGGGGGCGCCCCCGAGCCTTGCAAGCCTGCGTGGGATGAAGCCCGGATTCTGGCACGGTTGCAAGTTCCGTTGTGCCGGCGGTACCCGCGGCCGCAGGAATTCGGCAAAAGCCGGGCGACCTCGCGGCACCCGGCCCCGGAGATCGTGCAGTCCCGGCCCACCCGGGCCGGGGGGCTTTCTCCCCGGTCGGGTGAGGCATTACGGCAGAATCAGTGGGATCAGTGGAGGGCGTCGGCCTCCGACAGGATGCGTTCCCGGATAGCCGTGGGGTCGAGGGCGAGGGCCTCGCAGACGTTGTTGAAGGAGAACGGCGAGTCCCAGTCCTCGCAGCTCAGCCAGAAAGCAGCCTGGCGGCGCAGGATGCGGGGATTCTCGCGGGGGGCCTTCAGCTTGCCGGCGTAACAGGCGACGGCGTCCTCGAGGACGGCCAGCATGAGGGCCCTCTCGGGCGTCCTCTCCTGGGCTTCCTCGGGCAGGGCCTCGTTGGCGCGGGCCGAAAAGAAGGATCTCGGGCGGGTACGCGAGTACCGGGTCTGGCGCTCCGAAGCCTGCTCCGCCGTCCTGACTGCGTTGTTCGTGTTCTTCCTCATCTCTCCACTCCTCCTCAGGAAGGGCCCGTCGCCGGGCCTTTCGTTGGTCGGCCCGTTCGCGGACCTTTGGGAGGAGGTAGAGCAATCCCGGAACCAACCCGGGACGGAGGAGAAAGTGGTTGTAAATCGTGGATTTACGGTGGAGGTAGGGAACCGGGGCGGTACGGTTTCGTCCGCTGGCGGACGAAAC
>JBHEPB010000053.1:0-28513 GCA_046260515.1 Binatia bacterium | reverse complement strand
GTAGTGCAGCGTCACCTCGAAGCCGTCGGCGGCCAGCGCCACGGCGATGGCGCGCCCGATGCCGCCGCTGGCCCCGGTGACGAGCACGCGCTTGCTGGTGGTGTGGTCCGTCATCTGCTCCGTGGTTCGTGGAGGCGCCCCGGCCCCGCCGGCGGGACGATAGACCGCAAACGGCGCGGAGACCATCCGTTACGCCCGTACCGCGATTTCAGCCATGCCGCCGCCGTCTTGACATCAACGCATCATCACGGCTATGCGTTGATGTATGCGCACCACCCTCACCCTCGACGACGACGTCGCGGCCAAACTGGAGAAGCTTCGCGTTGCGCGGCGGGAGAGCTTCAAGGATCTGGTCAACGAAGCGCTGCGACGCGGGCTTGGGGAGATGACCGCTCGCCCGAAGAAGCGTGAGACCTTTCGCACCAACTCCGTTTCGCTCGGTCGCTGCCTCGTCGGCAACGTGGATAACGTGAGTGACGCCTTGGCGTTCGCCGAAGGGGAGACCTTCCGTTGATCCTGGTGGACGCCAACATCCTGGTCTACGCCTACGTCGAATCCTTCGCGCAGCACGAGAAGGCCCGTTCGTGGCTCGACGGCCAGTTGAGCGGCACCGCTCCGGTCGGGCTTCCGTGGCCGAGTCTTCTCTCTTTTCTTCGGCTCGTCACTAACGCGCGAATTTTCGAGCAGCCCGCGCCCGTGCCCTCAGCGTGGCAACAGGTGACCGAGTGGCTGGAGTGCGAGTCGGCCTGGGTACCGCATCCGACGGACAGGCACGCCGAGGTCCTCGGCGAGTTGCTCGGACGCACCGGAAGCAAGGCCAATCTCGTGCCCGACGCCCACCTCGCGGCACTGTCGATCGAACACGGACTGTTGCTCTGTTCCGCGGACGGCGACTTCGCGCGCTTCCCGCAGGTACGTTGGCAGAACCCGGTGGGGTGACCGGTGGGATGCGCGTCGGCAGTCGGCCGGGCATCCGCTCAAGCCTCAGTTCTCGGTCGCGAAGTCCCGCGTCAGCGCCTCGAAGCTCTCCAGCAGGTAAACCGTGAGGACGCCGGAGGCCAGGGGTGCCGGCACGTCACCCTCCACGCGGATGGAGCAGTCGAACGCGAGGAGACCGGAGCTGCCGCGGAGATGCGTCGCAGTGGCGACGAGACGTTGTCCCGCCTCAAAGCGAGGCACGGCCAGCGCCAGCCGCCGCGATCCGAGGAAGAAACCCGGCCGCGCTTCGCGACCGGCCGCGCGGTCGAGGAGGCCGCCGTGGGCGGCGATGGTCTGGGCCATGATCTCGAGACCGATGCAGGCGGGCAGCGCGCCGTCCGCGTCGCGATAGTGAGCGCCGGCCGCGGGATCCACCGCGCACACCGTGGTCGCCGCGTCGTGGGAGATCACGTGCTCGAGCAGGATGGCGCGGCTGCCGTGGGGCAGCAGTTCGGCGATGGGCGGGAACTTCGCTTCAGGCATCGCCGGCCTCCCGATCACTCCAGTAGTCGAAGAAGTTGAACCACTGGTAGGGGGCGCGGTAACAGGTCTCCTCGATGCTCGCGACGTAGGCGCGCAGCAGGGCCTCGGCCTTGCGCCGCCTCGGCAGTTTGGGGTCGAGGCCTTCGGTGAGCACGCGGGCCGACGATTCGTAGGTGCGGTCGTCGAGGCGGATGCACTGGGTGTGGACCACGGGGCAGCCGAATACCGAAGCCAGCACGAAGGGCGACAGCGAGAACGCCGTGCGCCGCCCGAGGAAGTCGAGGAAGACCGGTCGGTCGCGGGCGCCGGGGTGGATGCGGTCGGCGAGGATGCCCACGAACTCGCCGCGCGCGATGCATTCGCGGACCAAAAAGGCGGTCTTGAGGGAGCCCGGCTCGATCTCGAGCACGCGGATGCGGCTCTTGGGATCCAGCTGCTCGAAGAAGGTGTTGATGCGCGTGGCGTGCCTGGTGAACATCAGCACGTTGACGGTCATCTCGTAGCGGCCGGCCAGCAGCCGCATCATGTCGAAGCTGCCCTGGTGGGCGCCGATCAGGAAGGCGCCGTTGCCGCTTTTGGCCAGGTCGAAGAGCACCTCGCTGCCGCGGTGGCGGAATTCGATTTCGTTCAGGTTGCCGGACCAGGCGACGATGCGGTCGAAGACGTTGATCGAGAACTCGTGGATGTGGTGGAGCACGTCGCGCAGGCCGGGAGCGTGGCCGAGGGCCTCGCGCCCGCGCGGCGTGGCCCACAGCGTGTCGAGGTAGCCGCGCGAGGCGCGTCGCGCGGCGCCGGCCAGCACGGTGAAGTAGAGCGCGATCACGTGGAGGACGAGCAGGCAGGCGCGTCGCCCGAAGGTGCGGTAGAGGAAGGCGAGGACGCGCAGGGCCAGCATCGACCCGCGCTCGGGAATGCTGCCCCAGGCGACGGGGGCCTTGGCCAGGGACGGTGCGCCGTCGCCGACTTCTTCACCCGTCTCCTTGCCGCTTTCTTGAGGGGTGTTCACCGCCACGACGACGCGTCGGCGCCGAAGGCGTCCCTGCCGGTTTCGGAGCTGTTTGCCGCAGCATCCGCGGCTGAACGCCGGGCAGCCTCGCGGCGCGCAGCGAAAATGGACGGCGCCGCCAGCGGCAGCTCCAGCAGGAGGCGAAGGTACGTGGTCGCCAGGCGCAGGTTGTCGCGCACCATGTCGAAGTGGGAGACGCCGTCGGTGGGATACGACACGCGAGTCGGCACGGTGAAGATGGGCAGCCCCGCGCGGAAGAGGCGCACCGAGAATTCGGGATCGAAGCTCATGCGGCTGCCGGTGTGGGCCGAGTCGATGGCGGCAACCGCCGCGGCCAGGGGCAGGCCGCGAAAGCCGCAGAGGGGATCGCGCACGGTCAGCGAACCGCAGGCCAGCCACACGAGGCCCCGCGAGAGTTGGCGCCCCCAGATCCGTGCGCGCGGCGCCTCGGGACCGAAGACCGGCTGGCCGAGCACGGCGGCCGAGGGGTTGGCGCGCATCAGCTCGAGGAAGCGGGGGATGTCGTCGGTGTCGTGCTGGCCGTCGGCGTCCAGTTCGAGGGAGTGGGTAAATCCCGCGGCAAGGGCGTGACGGTAGCCCGTCCTCTTCGCGGCGCCCTGGCCGCCGTTGCGTTCGCGCCACACTACGGTCGCCCAGCTATAGCGGCTCTCCAACTCGCGCAGCACGGCGCGGGCCGCCGCGCCGCTGCCGTCGTCCACGACGATGCAGGCGAGCCCGTGGGGCTCGAGGCGCTCGAGCAGGGCGCCGATGGCGCCGGCGTGCTCGTAGTGGGGAATCAGCAGGCAGGTTCGCATCGGGTCCCTTGGCGCCGCAGCTTCAGGAGAACAGCGTAAGGCGGCCGCTCGAAAAGACGCGTCCGTCGCCGGCGAGCGTGAAGGCAACCCGCGCGCCGTCCTCGCGGGTCTCGCCCTGATCGACGCGCAGCCGCATCGCGAACTCCTGGGCCGGCCTCAGCACGCTCTTGAACTTGATGGCTTCCATCCGCTGCGCACTCACGCTGCGGCCGAGAAGGCGACCGGTCGCGGCCAGGACCCAAAGGATCTGCACCGCTCCGGGAACCAGGGGGAACGCGTCGTAGTGGCCGTCAAGGTAAGCCAGGTCGCGGGGCACGACAAACCGCAGTACGACCGCGTCGCCGTCGCGTTCTTCGGAGAGGAGCAAGGGGTCGCGCACCTCGTCGGCAGGGCGCGCCAGCTCGGTTTCAAAAGCTTCGTGGACGAACTTGCCGCGGGCATCCACCGCCAGGAATTCGCGGAAGCGCCATCGCCGCGGCAGGGCCACCCGGTCCCATCGCGAGGCCAGGTGCTCGGCGAGTTCGGCCTGGAGGGCGCGGCGGCCGGCCAGGGCCAGCTTGCGCCTTCCCTGCGGGCTCAGGACCACCAGGGCGCCGAGGCGCTGGGTGCTGCGCTCGCGGTAACTGCCGACGACGGCGCATTCAACGGCGTCGTGCTCGGCAAGGGCCTGCTCGATCTCCGGCAGCGACAAGGACTTCTCGCCCACCTTGGCGATGCGGTCGCTGCGGCCGAGAAGGCGGAACCGCCCGCCCACGAGGCTCACGCTGTCGCCCATGCACCAGGTTCCGGCCGGCGCGTCTTCGGCGCCCGCCGGCGGCGTGACGAAGGGAGAGGTCACTTCGAGGCGGCCGTCGGCGCCGGCGGCGAGATGCACGGGTTCGAAGGGAGTCCACGGCGGCGAAGGATCCTCGCGGCTTGCGCGCCGCGAAGCGACACCGCCGGTCTCGGTGGAGCCGAAGATCTCCAGGGGCGCGGCGCCGAGCACGGCTTCCATGTCGAGGGCGGTGTTCGTCTCCAGGGGTCCGCCCGAGGAGAACACGGTGCGAATGACGGCCGCTTGCTCGGCCAGGCGGGGCGAGGCCGCGAGGTGGCGCAGGTGGGCGGGGCTGGAGACGATCACCGCGCCGGAGGCCCGGGCGGTGCGCGCCAGCAGCTCGTCGGGCAGCAGGAAGCTCGTGCGGCAGAAGGGGCGGCCGGCGGCCAGTGGCCACAGCACGCGAAACAGAAGGCCGTAGAGGTGGTGGGCCGGCACCGTCGCGAGAACGACGGCGCCCTCGTCGATGCCCGCGCCGAAGCCGCGTTCGAGCTCGACCACTTCGTCTTCGAGGTGACGAAGCGCCTTGGTCACCAGCTTGCCGGGCCCGCTGGTGCCCGACGTGAACAGGTCGACCAGGGGCGCGTCGCGATCGACGGCAACGTCCTTTGCGCGAGCGGCATCGGCGAGGCTTCCCGGCTCCAGGGGATCCAGCGCGTCGTGTGCGGCGCTGTCGCCGCCGGTCAGCACCACATCGCAGCGGCTGCGCAGCTGCGCCAGCGTTCCCGGCTGGAGGTTGGGCGGCAGCACCACGCGGCAACCGGTCGCAGCGGCGGCCAGCACGGCCACGGCCACGCGGTACGCATCCTCGGCCTCCACCAGCCAGCTCGCGCCGCGCTTCGAACCGAGGCGCGCGGCCAGCGCGCCGACGTCGGCCAGCAGGTGCGAGCGGCGACGTTCGGAGCCGGGCGACGAACCGAAGGCGACGAGGTGGTCGCCCGCGTCCGCATCGGAAGTGAGCAGGGAGACGAGGGGCTGCTTCAGGGACATTGCGGCGCGTCGAGCCTCGCCGCCAGCGCCTCGACGATGTCGGCCACGGTCGCCATCTTCTGGATTTCGTCGTCGCTGATCGAGACTTGGAACTGGGTCTCCAGCCTCACCACGATGGTTACGCCGTCGATGCTGTCGAGATCGAGATCCTCGACCAGGCGGGCGCCGGCCGTTACCTGCGCAGGATCGAGCTCGAACTCGGCCACCAGCATGGCGCGCAGGCGCTCCAATAGCTGGTCGCGGGTCCGCTCCACCTGCCGGTCGCGGTCCATGGTCAGCGGATGCGCTCGGCGGCGACGAGGTCGGCCAGGGCGGAAACCGAAGCGAAGATCTTCTCGTTGCGCTCCGGGTCGTCGGTGATCAGCACGCCGTACTTTTCCTCGAGACCCATGGCCAGCTCCAGGGCGTCGATCGAGTCGAGGCCGAGGCCCTCGACGAACAGCGGCGCGTCGGTTTCGATCTCTTCGGGACGGATGTCCTCGAGGGCGAGGACCTCGACGATCAGGGCCTTGATGTCGGCTACGAGTTGGTCACGAGTCTGCAAGGTGGGGCTCCTGGAGGTAAATGGCGAGAAGGTCTTCGGTCATGCGGCGCGCGGCGATCGGCGTGCTCACGCCCTCGCGTCGGTAATCGGCCGGGTGAAGGCGCCCGGCGATGCGCATCTCGAACTCGGACCGGCGCGGGTCCACGTCGTGCCACTTGCGGCCGCTGCCGAGCATGCGCGGGCGGCAGGCGATGGTGACGGCAACCAGCGGCATCCCGCTGGCCAGGGAAATGTGGGCGGCGCCGCGGTGGAACTTGCCGAGGCCGCCCCAGGGCGAACGCGTTCCCTCCGGGAAGACCAGCAGGCGCCGTCCGGCGCGCAGCCTCTTCGCGCAGTCCTCCACCACGGCCGATCCGCCGTCGTTGCGGATGTAGCCGGCTGCGTCGATGGCGCGGGCGAGAAAGGGGCTATTGGCGGTCCATCCGGCGTTCACGATGCAATCCATCTGCTTCCAATGGGATCCCAGCAGCACCACGTCGGTCAAGGTCGGGTGGTTGGCGACCACGATGCAGGGCCCTTCGGCGGCCAGTTCGGCCATGCCCTGGGAGCGCAGGCGGAGGATGCCGATCCACTCGAAGAACCCCACGGACAGGGCATAGGCCCGACCGATGACCCTCTGGACGGCCAGCTCGGCCTCCTCGTCCGTGGCGGCCCGGCTCCTCACCAGGGGAGCCGCCAGGAAGGCCACGGAAAGGGCGGCCAGCCCGAACTCCACGAAGGCCAGTCCCAGGCGGAACTGCCGCCAGCGCCTGGCTCCCTGGAGTGCCAGGTTCCAGCCTCGGCCCTTGCCCGCAGACGAAGCGACCGGCGACGTTGCCACCGGGCCAGTTACCTCATCCTCGGCGGAAAACGAAGGACGGCGGGCCCGGCCGGGACGCTCGATTCGGCCCCCTGCTAGCCCTATACCTCGCGCGATGACGGCCCGTATCTCCGAGGCAGCCGCACCGGGCACCACGGGACGCCCCCGTGTGGTCTTCGGCTCCTCCTCCATCGGTGTGGACGAGGTTGTGGCCCTCGCGGAGGGCCGTGCCGACGCCCTGCTCAGCAACGATCCGGCCTGGCTGGCCCGCCTCGAAGCCGGACGGGCCCTGTTGCGCAGCAGCCTCGAAGCCGGCGAGCCCGTCTACGGGGTTTCGACCGGGGTGGGGGCCTCAGTTGGCAACGAGATCCCGACCGGCCTTCAGGCCGACCTGGCCCGGAATCTCTTTCGTTTTCACGGATGTGGGACCGGCCCGGCGCTGAGCGCCCGGGAGGCCGCGGCGGTGGTCGCAGCCCGCCTGGCCTCGCTTTCGCGCGGCTACTCCGCCGTCCGTCCCGTCCTCCTCGAGTACCTGGCCGCCCTGCTCGTGCGCGGCGTGATGCCGCGCATCCCCGAGGAGGGCTCGGTGGGCGCCAGCGGGGACCTCACGCCCCTGGCTTACCTGGCCGCCCTCGTCTCCGGCGAGGGCGACGCCCTCGTGGACGGCGAGACCCTGCCGGGCGCCGAGGCCCTGGCGAGGGTTGGCCTGGAGCCCCTCGTCCTCCTGCCCAAGGAGAGCCTGGCCCTGATGAACGGCACCAGCGTGATGGCCGGGCTCTCGGCCCTGGTGCTGGTGCGCGCCGAGAGGCTGGCCCGGCTGGGGGCGGCCGTCACCGCCATGACCAGCGCCGCCACCCGCGGCAACCCCGAACACTTCGACGACGGCATCCTCTCCCTCAAGCCCCACCCCGGCACGCTGGCCGTCGGCGGCTGGATCCGCGGCTTCCTCGGAAAGCCCGCCGAAGGCTCGCCCCCCGATCGCCTCCAGGACCGCTACTCGGTGCGCTGCGCTCCCCACGTGCTCGGCGTGCTGGTGGACGCCGCCACTTTGGCCCGGCGCGTGCTTGACGTGGAGATCGAAGGCGTCAACGACAATCCCGTCGTCGATCCCGACGGAAGGCGCGTGCTTCACGGCGGCAACTTCTACGGCGGACACGTCGTCTTCGCGCTGGACGCGCTGAAGGGGGCGATGGCGGGCGCCGCCGATCTTCTCGACCGCCAACTCGTGCTGCTCTGCCTGCCCGAGGCCAGCGGCGGTCTGGCGGCCAACCTGGTGGCTGCGCCCGAGGCCCACAGCGTTTCCCACCACGGCTTCAAGGCCATGCAGATCACCGCTTCGGCGCTGGCCGCCGAGGCCCTGAAGACCAGCCTGCCGGCGGCGGTGTTCAGCCGCAGCACCGAGTCCCACAACCAGGACAAGGTGAGCATGGGCACCCTGGCTTCGCGCGAGGCCCGGCGCGTGGTCGAGCTGGGCGAAACGGTGGCTGTCATCACGCTGCTGGCTGCCTGCCAGGCCATGGACCTGAGGCTGCGCGAGGGCGCGAGCTTCTCCGCCCCGCTCACTCGCCTTCACCAGGCCGTGCGCAGCCGCGTGGCCATGGTGGACGCCGACCGCCGCCAGGACCACGACATCGCCGCGGTGCTCGAGATGCTGCGCGCGGACGCCCTGCCCCTGGAGGCCGAAGCGCCGGCGCGTTCGTCGAAAGAGGAAGACCCGTCCGCGCCCGCCAGGCGCGACAGGCCGGCATGAGCAAGCGCCTGCGCGAGACCAGCGTGGAGATCGAGGTGCCTTTCCACGACGTGGACGGTCTCGGCATCGTCTGGCACGGGCACTACTACAAGTACTTCGAGATCGCCCGCACCCGCCTCCTGCGCGGCGTGGGCCTGGATGCCGGCGAGGTGATCGGCCCCCGCTTCCGCTTCCTGGTGGTCGAGAGCCACTGCCGCTACGTGGCGCCCCTGCGCTACGGCGACCGCGTGAAGGTGAGCGCCTGGTTCGGCGACACCCGCCACCGCGTGCGCATCCTCTACGAAGTGGTGGATCTCGGCACGGGCCGGCGCGCGGCGCGCGGCCACACCATCCTGGCCACCACCGACCTCGAAGGCCGCCTGCTGCTGGAGACGCCGCATGGCATCGTCGATCGCATCGGAAGCTGACGGCCGCCGCGCGCGGCGCGCAGCGCTGCTGCTGGCGGCCGTGCTGGTGACGGCCGGCGCGTGGCGATCGCAGGCGGCCGGGGAAGCCGCTCCGGCCCCTCTTGCCGCCGATCTTCCCGCGCTGCTTGCCGGCATGCGCTCGAGCAGCGGCGTCATCGCGGAGTTCACCGAAACCAAGGAACTCGCGCTGCTGTCGTCGCCCCTGGAAGCGACCGGCACCATCTACTTCGTGCCCCCCGACCGCCTGGTGCGTGTGGTGACGAACCCCGGGCGTTCGCGCCTGGTGGTGAGCGGCGACCAGGTGCGCTTCGAGGATGAAAGCGGCAGCAAGGCCCTCGACCTGTCGGCCAGTCCCATCGCCCGCCAGCTCATCGACAGCTTCGTGGTGCTCTTCAACGGCGACGAGAAGAAGCTGAAGGAGCTCTACGAGACCGATTTCGGCGTGGACGGCTCCACCTGGCGACTGCGGCTGACGCCGCGCTCGATGCCGCTCACGCGTATGATCGCGTCGTTCGAGCTCACCGGCACCGGCGCCCACATCGACCGCATGGTGGCGGTGGAGCCCGACGGCGACCGGGCGGTGACGGTGTTCGGCAAGACCGATGCCCACTACCGTTTCTCCGAGGCCGAGCTCGCCGAGCTTTTCGGGGAGCCCCCCGCCTCGTGAAGCGCTACGCGGCGCGCGCCGCCTTTCTCCTGTTCCTGGCGATGCTGGTCGTCTTTTGCGGCCGGCGCCTCGACTTCAGCACCGACATCACCAACTTCATGCCCGACGGCCGCAGCGCCGACCTGGCCCTGCTGGCCCGCCACTTGGCGGGCAGCGACCTGGCCAGGACGATGTTTCTTACGGTAGGCGTGGCGCCGGATGCGCCAGGCGTTTCGCCGGATGCCGCAGGCGTTTCGCCGGATACCGTGCACGTCGATGCCGAGGCTCGCGCCGCCGACGAGAAGAAGATCGCGCGCGCCGTCACCGCCCTGCGCGACGAACTCGCCGCCCATCCCGGCGTGGAGTGGCTGCGCAGCGGACCGGAGGAAAGCGACCTCGAGCAGGTGTGGAAGCTCTACTTCCCCCACCGCTTCGGTTTCGTGTCCCTCGATCCCGAGAAGGACATTCCTGCCCTGGCTACCCCCGAGGCCATCGCGGCCAAGGCGCGCGCCGCGCGCGAGTCGCTGGCCTCGCCGACGGCGGCCCTCACCAAGCGCATGCTGCCCGCCGATCCCCTCGGCTTCGCGGCTTCCATGCTCGAGAGGCTCAGCGAGGACAGCCCGTCTCTCAAGGTCCACGAGGGCATCTTCTTCTCGCGCGACGGCTTCGGCGTACTCATCCTGGTGACCACGGCCTCGGCCTTCGACGCCAGCCGCCAGGCACCCCTGCTCGAGCACATCGAGGCCAGCTTTGCGGCCATTCGCAACCGCGAGGGCGGCGGCCTCGTGCTGGAGAAGAGCGGCGCCAACCGCTTCGCGGTAGCGGCCGAGGGCGCCATGAAGCGCGACATGTGGTGGATCGCCGGCTCGTCGCTGCTCGGGATCGCGTTCCTCGTTGTCGTCTACTTCCGTTCGGCCACGCGCTTCGCCGTGGCGATGCTGCCGTCGGTGACGGGCATTCTCGTGGCGGCCGCCCTCGGCATCGTCGTCTTCGGCGACCTCGACGGCCTCACCATCGCCTTCGGCGTGAGCCTGCTCGGCGTGGCCATCGACTACCCGGTTCATTTCCTCAACCACCTGGCCGTCGTCGGCGGCTCGCGGCGCGAAACCGTGCGCCTGCTCGCACCCTCCCTCGGCATGGGGGCGCTGACCACGGTGGCCAGTTTTGCGGGCATGGCGGTCACCTCGTTCCCGGGTTTCCGCGAGATCGGATTCTTTGCGGCGGTGGGAGTGGCCGCGGCCCTGGTGACCACGCTGGTCGTGGTGCCGCTGTTCGTGGACGACGTCGCCGAGGCGTCGCCGACGGGGCGCACCGCCGACATCCTCGAAGCCGCCCTGCGCTGGTCTCTCGGCCACCGCCGCCTGCTGGCGGCCGTTCCCGTCCTCGTCGTCTGTCTCGGGTTCGTGATGCTGCCCCACCTGCAGTGGCAGAACGACCTCTCCAAACTCGGCAACATGGATCCCGCCCTGGAAAGCGAAGAGAAGCGTGTCCAGGGAAGGGCCGCACCGTTTGAGGCCGGCCGCGTGGTGCTGGTGATGGCCGACTCCGAGCAGGAGGCACTCCAGCGCTCGGAGGAAGTGGCGCGGCGCCTGGAGGCGCTGCAGGAGGCCGGTTCCATCGGCGGATATCGCTCGGCCGCCAACCTGGTGCGTTCGGTCGACCTCCAGCAGCGCAATCGCGCCGCGCTGGCGGCCGTTCCCGACCTGGCCGGCCGTGTCCGTGCAGGTTTCGCCGACGCCGGCTTTCGCCCCTCGTCCTTCGACGACTTCGCGCGCGATCTTGCCGCCGCTCCGCCCGCGCCCCTCCTGCCGGAGCAGGTGCGGAGCACGGCCCTCGGCCGCCTGCTCGATCCCCTTCTCCCCAATCTCGATGGTCGCAGCGCGACGATCACGCAGGTGAGCGACCCCCGCAACGAGGCGGCGCTGCGCCGCGAGGTTGATGCGGTGCCGGGAGCGCACTACTTCGTGCAGCGTGATTTCGTCAACGACCTCTACGCGGGCTTTCGCGACTCGACTCTCGAACAGTTACTCCTGGGCGGCGTTCTCGTCATCGCGGTCCTCGCGCTGCGCTACCGCAGGTGGCGGCCCACTGTCGCCGCCTTCCTGCCATCGGCCCTGGTTCCCGTCCTCGTGCTCTCGGGCCTGGCCATGGCCGGCGAATCGGTCAACCTCCTTCACGTCCTCAGTCTCCTCATGGTGACCGGCATGGGCGTGGACTACGGAATCTTCCTCGTGGACAACGCCGGCAATCCCGCGCACCTGCGCAGCACCCTGGTCGGGGTGCTGCTGTGCTGCCTGACGACCGTGTTCGGTTTCGCGGTGGTGGCAGTCTCCGAGCATCCGGCCCTCAGGGCCATGGGCATCACCATCGGGTCGGGGGTAATGCTGGCATTGCTGCTGTCGCCGGTGAGCCTTCTGGTCATGGGGACCTCCGTCGCACCCGCGGCCGTCCGGGAGGAGCCTTGATGCTTCGTTCTCGCCCGGTTTCCCGGCGCCTGGCGCCGCTTCTGGCCGTGCTGGTCGCCGTCTCGTCGTCGGGCTGCAGCCTCGTGATGGAGACGCTGTTCGCTGCCCGCCTCTACGAGTGCCGGGGTTTCGATGCGCCGCTGTCGGTGCTGGCCTTTTCTTCGCGCAAGGAACTGAGGGCCCGCGTGAGGGCCCGCCACGTGGACTACGACGTTCCCTTCGTCGTCGAGAGCAGTTCCGAGTCGCTGGTTCTGGTGGGTTTCACGCCTCTCGGCACCAAGTCGTTCACGCTGGTGCGCAAGGGGGACGAGGTGGAACTGGAGAACCTGATCGGCCCCGGCCTGCAGGTGCCGCCCCGCAACATCATGGAAGACGTGCTCGCCATGTCGCTGCCGAGCGACTGTGCCACGACCAGCGAAGCCACCGTCACCAGGACCATCGGCGAGTGGGAAGTGCGCGATACCTGCCACGACAACCGCCCCGTGCGCCGCGCCCTCGCCCACGGTGCCCAGCCTCCCGGCGAGGAGGAAATGACGGTGGAGTACGGCGGCGACGCCATCAGCGTGCAGCAGAACCGCTGCCGCTACCGCGCCCGCTACGTGCTGCAGGCTTCCAATCCGGTGACGCCGGTGACGCCCGTGGACGGCGAAGAGGGTGTCGCCGAGGAGTAGGGCCCGCCGCCGGCCGCGGCCGCCTTTGTCAGCGCCTCAGGCGCAGGATGAGGCCGACCACGATGAAGATGATGCGGATCGTGTCGATCCAGGGCCGGTAGTAGCTGACGCGCAGGTCGGCCGGCGGGTAGTAGACCTTCACCGTGCGGCAGACCACGGGCGTGCCGCTGCGCAGGGCGCGGATCAGCACTTCGGTCTCAAAGCCGTAGTGGGCCGCGTGGCCGCCGAGGGCGCGCGTTGCTGCCACCGGATAGATGCGGAACCCCGACTGGGTATCTTCGAAGCTGCGGCCGCTGGCGATTTCCACCCAGCGGTTCGCGAACCGGTTGCCGAACAATTTCATGGGCGAGATGTCGTGGCCTTCGCGGCTGCGCTCGCCGAGCACGATGGCGGTCGGGTCCTGGCGGCAGGCTTCCAGAAGGATGGAAAGCTCGGAGGCCAGGTGCTGGCCGTCGCCGTCCACCGTGACGACGTGGGTGAAGCCCCGCGCCGCCGCCCAGTCGATGCCCGACTGCAGGGCGCAGCCTTTGCCGCGACGAGTGGGGTGGCGCAGCACCTCGGCGCCGGCTGCGGCGGCCAGGGGGCCCGTGTCGTCGCCGGATCCGTCGTCAATCACGAGAACGTCACGGACGTGACCGAGCACGCCGGCGACCACGTCGGCGATGGTGGATGCACAATCGAGGGCCGGAACCAGCGCGGCGATGCGGGGCCCCGCGCCCGTCGCCGAACTTGGACCGAGTTCGTCCGCGTGGTAATCAGCGCGCATCATGAAAGGGGGTCCGGCTCCCGAAGCTCTTCCCGAAGAACTCCGGGTGGATGGGCTCTGGTGGCGAAAATTTGCGATGCTCGGCTCCGTCTACGGACCCGAGTGGTGGAAGCGGTCCTCGCCGCCGGTGATCGCGGCCGTGATTTTCGCGCTGATCGGCCCCAACCGTCGCGGCGCCATGACCAACCTGAGGCGCATCCTCGGCACCCGCGAAGCCAGCGTCATCGCGCCTGCGGCGCTGCGGATGTTCGTCGAGTTCGCCCACTGCATGACCGAGACGATGGAGCACTTCGGGCCCCGGCCGAAACCCCTTCGGGTGGACGTGCGCGAGCCCGACCTGCTGGCCGCCGCGCTGGAGCAGGGTCGCGGGGCCGTGATCGTGACCGGCCACCTCGGCAACTGGGACGTGGCCGCTGCCGACCTTCGCAAGTACGGGCGCACGATCACCGTGGTGATGGCCCACGAGGCCAACGCCAGCACCCGCGAATACGTGAAGCGGATGCGGGAGTCCCACCACATCCGCGTGGTCTACTCCGACGAGTCGGTGTTCTCTTCCCTGCATCTGGTCCGCGAGCTTCGCGCGAACAATATCGTTGCCATGCAACTCGATCGAGCGGCGCCCATGGGTCGGCAGGTGGAAGTGCCGTTCTTCGGGAGGCCGGCGCGCTTCTCGGCCGGGCCTTTTCACCTGGCACGCGTGGCCGGGGCGCCCATCGTTCCCTGCTTTGCCCCGCGCCTGGGCACGCGCCACTACGAGATCCGCTTCGGCGGCATGCACGAGGTAGCAGACCGCTCGAGGCGGGGCCGCATCGAGACCATCGCCGCGCAGGTGGTCGCCGATTTCGAGACCGTCGTGCGCGAGAATCCCTGCCAGTGGTTCCAGTTCCGCGACTTCTGGGAGGAGGCCGAGGCCGGCGCGGCTACGAGAGGGCTGTCGCAATCCGTGCCCGAGTCTGCGCCGCCAGCGCGTCCCGCTGTTCGTAGCTGAGCCCCGTCGTTTCCACCGGAGCCAGGATCACCAGCTCCATCTCGCCCGGCAGGATGGTGAGGTAGGCGCCCGCCGGCATGATGCCGTCGCTGCTGCGGCAGGCGATCGGCACGATGGGCAGCCCGAGCTCGATGGCCGTGACGAAGGCACCCTTCTTGAAGGGACCCAGCACGCCCTCCCGGCTGCGGGTGCCTTCGGGAAAGAAGACCAGCGAGTGGCCGTCGTTCCTCAGGGCGTGGAGACGTTCGATGGCCTTCTCCGGATGCTCGCGGTCCACCGGGACCATTCCCATGACGCGCATCACCAGGCCGAGGACGGGCTCCCGGAAGAGCTCCTTCTTGGCGGTGAAGCGCGTGATGCCGGGCACGAAGCCGAGGATGGCCGCGATGTCGAAATGGCTGCGGTGGTTGGAGACGAAGACGCAGGGCCGTCCGTCCAGGTGCTCGAGGCCGCGTACTTTCACGCGTACGCCCAGCACCTTGGCCAGGGCGCGGGCCTGGGACTTGGCGAAGCGCCAGGTGAGTTCCTCGTTGCGAACGACGAAGTGGAGCAGCACCGCGATGCTGCCCATCGTGAACAGCATGGCGCGAAACAGCAGGCGGTTGAGGAAAACGCGGGCCTTGGAGACCCGGCGCAGCGCCGCGTCGTCGGCCGCGTGGGAGGCTTCCTCGGACGCGAACGGCATGGTCCTTCCATGAGAGCGTCGGGCGTCGGAGTCAAGCATTCGCCGCGTCGCGCGGGGCCGCCGCCACGCGCGTTGCGGGCCGGCGCCGCGCCATTGACACGTTCCGCTTTGGCCCCGATACTGCGGCCACCGTGCGACTCCTGCTCGTCTCTCCCTCCCACTACGATCGCGCCGGCGGCCTCCACAAGACCACCCGCTACTGGACCAGCGGCACCACGCTGCCCTACCTGAAGGCCCTCACGCCATCCGGGTGGGACGTGGAGATGGTGGACGAACTCTTCCACGACGTGCCCGTCGAAAGGCAGTACGACGTTGTCGGGATCACGGCCATGGGCCCCCAGATCAAGAGGGCCTACGACCTGGCCGACCACTTCCGCCAGGCCGGCAGCAAGGTGGTGCTCGGCGGAACCTGGGTGACCCTGACCCCGGACGAATCGCTGAAGCACGCCGACGCCGTCGTGGCCGGCGAAGCCGAGATGGTGTGGGAGACGGTGCTTGCCGACCTCGCGGCCGGCCGCAGCCGCGGCCTCTATCGGACCGAGGGCTGGTTCGACCTGGCCAAGATGCCGGTGATCGACCACCGCGAGCTGCCGCTTCTCAAGTGGGAAGCCTTCCAGAAGAGCTGGCTCTACCGCATGTACTTCCACTGGCCGATCACGTTCTCGCGGGGCTGTCCGCATCCCTGCGAGTACTGCGCGGTGCAGACCTACTACAAGCGCAGCTTCCGCACTCGCCCCGTCGAACAGGTGATCGACGAGATGAAGCGCATCAAGGCGCTGGGCGCCGACCGCCTGCTCTTCCTCGACGACAATCCGATCGCGCACCCCGAGAAGGCCAAGGAACTGTTCCGCGCCATGATCCCGCTGAAGATGAAGTGGGCCAGCCAGTCCACCATCAACATCGCGCGCGACCCCGAACTGCTCGAGCTGGCCGCCCGCAGCGGATGCGTGAGCCTGTCGATCGGACTGGAGAGCATCGACGAGGCGAGCCTGGCCAGCGTGTCCAAGGGCTTCAACAAGCCCTCGCGCTTCGTGGACGACCTGGCCAAGATCCGCCGCGCCGGCATCCAGGTGATCGCTCTCTTGATGATCGGGCTGGACGGCGACACGCCGGCGACCTTCCAGCGGTCGCTCGACTTCCTGGTGGACAACCGCATCTCCTTCCTCAAGCTCTTCACGCCCTGTCCCTACCCCGGCACGAAATACCACGACGACATGATGGCCGCGGGCCGCATCCTGGAAAGCGACTGGGGCAAGTACGACTACGGCAGCGCCATCGTGCAGCCGACGAACATGACGTCGGAAGAGATGCTCGACGGCTTTCAGCAGGTGTACCGCGGGTTTTACTCGGTGCCGTCGATCCTGAAGCGGCTCGTGCCGCCGGGGGGAAGGCGGGGGATGGAGACGGCGGCGTATCTTGTCGCGAACCTCAAGGTCAACCGGTACCTCACCTCGCATCCGGATGCGTGGGGGACGATTTCCTGAACTCCACCCCGCTTGTCGGACGGCGGGGTTCCTTGTGATCGGAACGTAGCGGCGGGGCGCGACGCGGGACTGTGTCTCGGGTCACGATTCTCGGCGGCGATACGTTGAGCGGGATATGCCGCGAGGGGGCCGCGGGAGGGGGGAGCGAAGTCGGGGAGTCAGCATTTCTCCGAACACCGGCAGGGCGATTTGTACGGCCGTGTCGCGGCATATCGCGGGGATAGTAGTGGATAGGTCGGTCTGGGTATTGGGGAGTTAGATGGCGAAGCATGTTGCAGCCTTGGATTCCAACGTCTTCACGTTCTTCAGCGACGCGATGACCGAGGGGTATGATCCAGGGCGAGACGATCCGACGCTGGCACGGCAGCGGCTTTCGGTCCTAAGAGGCTATCTGTACGGTGGTTCGGCCTACACGCTGCTGAAGGAGGTGGTCCGTGAGTACCGAAGAATCACGGACCAGCGAAAGCTCCATCAGCACGATGAGATCGCCTCTACTCTGATGCTAGATGCAGTTCCCGCACCATCTCGCCGAGACGTAGCTGCTCGGGCCGCGCGGTACCTTGTACATCACCCCAAGGAAGCTGACTGTCGGGTTCTTGCTGAGGCCGAAGCGTTGGGGGTGCCGTACCTACTCACGTTCGATCATAAATTCCTCCGCTGCTTGGCTGAACACTCGCGCTTGACGCAGCTTGTTGACCC
This sequence comes from Binatia bacterium, assembly GCA_046260515.1. Taxonomy (GTDB): domain Bacteria; phylum Desulfobacterota; class Binatia; order UBA1149; family CAITLU01; genus DATNBU01. Next base: position 11,523 of record JBHEPB010000053.1, on the reverse strand, counting down.
GTCGACCTACTTCGAAAGTCTGGGTATCCAACCCGGAGCTGAACCATGTCTGGCGCCACATTCCGAGAACGCTCTGGCCGCAGTAGGGTGGTGGAGGATATGAGGCGGTCATCTAACATTTCACTCAACTGGTCGGCGGCGCGGCCGTCGCGATCTCGTCGCGGCCAAGGCGCCGCCGCCAGTTACTTCAGTCGTTATGACTCTTCGGGCCGAAATCCGATTTGTCGTGGTTTGGGCGGAGCTTCGAGCGTCATGATTTTTCGAATCGCTTCAAAGACGATCTTGAACTTCAGATCGTATCGCTGCTCCAGTTCTGCCAGCTTCCGGGCCATTCCTTCCTGGGAGAGCAGCAATCGTCGCAGCCGTACGAATGTCCGAATGACGGTCAGAAGATGATCAACCTTGAAAGCGCGGATTGCACCTGGACCAAAGGTGCCGCCTGAATCTCCCCTCGAGCACGATGGGATACCAACTGGCCGCGGCGGCTACCCTGGCCCTGCTGGTCCTTCTCCTGATCGCCGAGTGGCGCGAGAACCGGAAGGCGATCGCCCTCCTCAAGCCACTGGTTTCGACCGGCTTCGTTGTCGCGGGCTTCCTTGCGCCGACAGACGCCGGGCTCTACGCGGTGGTCATCCTCGCCGGACTTGTTCTGTCGTGGTGGGGCGATGTGCTGCTGATCCCGCGGGACCGCCCTGCCGTCTTCCGCCTGGGCATCCTCGCGTTCCTCCTCGGTCACGTGGCCTACTCGACGGCCTTCCTCGCGCGCGGCGTGGACTGGACCGCGACACTCGCAAGCGCCGTGCTGATGACGGCCTTGGCGATGTTGGTGCTGCGCTGGCTCGCGGCGCACACCCCCGACGACATGCGCCTGCCGGTGCGCGCCTATGTTGCCGTGATCAGCACGATGCTCGCCCTCGCCGTGGGGACCTGGGCCGCGCACGGCGAACCGCTCATCGTCGTGGGCGCGGCGATGTTCTATGTGTCCGACCTGTCGGTCGCGGCTGATCGGTTTGTCCGCCGCAGCTTCCTCAACCGTCTTTGGGGCTTGCCCTGCTACTACATTGCCCAGCTGGTGCTCGCCTTCACGATCGCATCGGTTCCGTAACGGCGCGGGGCGCGATCGTCTTCCTCTCGGCGATTGTCGTAGCGCATCCTGTGTGCCAGAACCCGAAAGACCGACGGAGGAAACACGATGGCCGCATATCTCGTCGCGAATTTCGCCCTCACCAACCCGGCGGGCTACAAATCCTATGTCTTTGCCGTGATGCCCACGCTCGAGGCACACGGCGCGGAAGTCCTGGTGGCCGACTACGAATCGAAACCACTCGAGGGAAACGCCGGATCGGTGACGGTGGTCCTCAGGTTCCCGTCCGCGGAGGCGCGTGACGCCTGGTACTGGTCGCCCGAGTACCAGAAGGTCATCCATCTGCGGACGGACAACTCGAAGGGCATCGCCGTCTCAGCAAACGAGTTCGATCTGGAACACAACCTGCGCATCCTGGAAACGTACTGACGCGCGAAGCCGACACCGCGAGTGCCGGCGCTACTCCGACCGGTCCACCCCGAGTTCCCTCAGCACCCGCACGCGCAGTTCCTGAACCTCCGGGCTCGTCAGCTTGCGCGGATGCGGAAGGTTCACGTCGAAACTGGCCTGGATTCTCGCCGGACGCGGCGACAGCACGAGCACGCGGTCGGCCATGTGGATGGCCTCCTCCACGTCGTGGGTGATGAGCACCACCGTGTGGCGTTCCTCGGACAGGATACGCAGCAGCTCAGTTGGCGGATCGCCGCAGGGCCAGCACCGCGGCAACGAACGCGGCGATCAGGACCAGCCCCACCGCGTTGAGCGCCGGCGAGGGCGGGAACACGAGGACGTAGCCGGCGTCCTTCACGAGGGCGGCGAAGCTGGAGACGCAGAAGGGCATGATGAAGAGACGCAGGATCTGCCAGCGATCGAGCTCGGTGGTGCCGGCGCTGGAGGAACGGGTGCCGATCCACAGCGCGACGCCGATGATGGCGCTCAGCCCCAGCGAGGTGAGCCAGAGCCGCGGACTCGCATCGAAGTGCGCCGCCACCGTCACCAGGTACCACAGAAGATAGCTCCACAGCACGATGCGGCCGTTGGTAAGCCCGGCGAAGTATCGAACGATGCCCGTCATCGCGAGCCTTCTCGCTTTCGCGCAACCTGCCAGGCCAGGGTCCGGCGCCCGAGAGCCGTCCGCTCCGGCGGGCACAGGCGGCGCCACACTTGGTCGGCCCAGCCGTCCTCGTAGAAACGAAAGCGGCTCTTGTGGAAGACATACTCGCCCACCGCGAGAAGGCCGACCAGCACGTAGGCCACGACGCCGGTGTAGAAGGCCCAACTTTCGGGAGAAGCGACGATGGCCAGCACCGCACCTGTCGCCGCGTTGGCGGCGAAGAAAACGCACCACATCAAGGTGACGCGGCGGCAATAGGGGTGCAGGAACTCCGGAAAGCCGTCGTGCATGGCGCTTGCGAACTGCTGCACCATGCTCGGGCCCCCGCGCAGCGTGGACCCGAACACCCACATCAGCCACAGGCTGGTCAGGCTGGGGACGAGCCGCAGGGCAACAGGATGGTTGGTGAAGGAGGCGACCACGAGGGGATAGGCGGCCACCGCAAGGCCCGCCGCGAGGACGCCGGCTCCGGGCAGCCGCAGTTTCATCGCCGCGCGAGTTTCCCGGTGGGCGTCATCGGCAGTTCGGCCACCACGTCGAAACTGCGCGGGATCATGTAGCCGGCCAGCTTCTCGCGGCAGAACGAGGCGAGTTCCTTTGGAGGCGGTGCGACCGCGCCGGGCGCGAGTACGATCTCGGCCACGGGCAGTTCGCCGAGGTGAGGATGCTGCTTGGCCGACACGCGGCTCCTCTCGATGGCAGGATGCGTGTCGAGGACCGCTTCCACTTCCTCGCAGAAGAACTTCATGCCGGCCATGTTGATGCGTGCGGCGCGCCGGCCGGCCAGGTGAAGGTCGCCGTCTTCGTCGAACCAGCCCTGGTCGCCGGTGCGGAAGCCGTCGGGCTGGAGGATGGCCGCGGCGGGAGTCCACGGGTCGAGGTAGGCGTCGAGCATGCCGGGTCCGCGGATGCAGACCTCGCCGCTGGTCTCGGCGCTGCGCCCTTCGGCCGGCTGGCCGTCGTCGCCGCGCAGCCACACCTCGTAGGCGGGCTGGGGACGGCCGAGCACGTCGGGCTTGATGACGGCGCTCGCCGTGTTCATCACCGGCAGCCCCACTTCCATGATGCCGAGGGCCTGCACCACCGCGATGCCGAAGCGGGCCGCGAAGGCCTCGGCCACTTCCGCGCGAAGGCCCTCGGCCGTCGAGATCGCCAGGCGCAGCGTGTCCAGGCGCTTGTCCGACGGATCCTTGGACAGCAGCTTCATGTGGTGGGGCGAGGCATAGAGCACGGTGGCGCGTTCGCGTCCGGCCAGATCGAGGATGCCGGGGGCAAGGGACCCCGCGGGCAGCAGGATGGTCGCGCCGTAGCGAAGGTAGAGCAGGATGGAGACGACGAAGTGATGGGCCATCGGCAGCAGCCACAGCACGCGGTCGTCGGGCCTGATGCCGAGGCCGCGGTTGGCCGCTTCCAGCCTCTCGAGGATGCGCGCGTGGCCGATCACGACGCCCTTGCGCTCGCTCGTGGTTCCGGAGGTGAAGCGCAGATAGGCCGGGCCGGTGGCGGCGAAAGCGGCTTCCACGTCGGGTGGGAGGGGACTGCTCTTGTAGCGCACGGCGCTGCTTTCGCTGCCGGTGCGCCCTAGCAGCGTGATGCTCGTCGCGGAGCCCTGGGCCGGCCGAGCCACTTCGACCAGCGCGTGCAGGTGGGCGCGGCTCACGATGTCGGCGATGGTGGCCGGCGGATGGTCGTCGGCAATCGGCACCATGCAGGCGCCGGCCGAGAGAATGGCCAGGGCCGTCTCGATGAACACCGCGCCCTGGGGGACGATCATGCCCACCCGCATCGCGGGCTCGATGCCCGCGCGCTTCAGCTCGTCGGCACGCTTGTCCACGCCGGCAAGGAGTTCGGCGTAGGAGATGCGGCGCGGCGACGCGCCGTCTTCCACGATGGCCAGGTTGCCGGGGTCGCGGCGCGCCTGTTCGGCGATGGAGTCGAGGACGTTCACCGGGCGAACAGATGCACGAGTTCGACGGCGCGCTCCAGCGCCGCCCCGCGCACCGTGGCGGCGGCGAGGGCCGCGACTTCGACGCCGTCCCGCGCCGCCAGCGCGCAGGCGGTTCCGGCCGCTTCGCCCATGGCCATGCTCGTGCCGATCACGCGGATGGCGCCGAGGGCCTCGTGGCTTGCCGATGCGCAGCGCCCCGCCATGGCCAGGCGCCCCGAGGGGTGGCTGGATACGAGGCAGCCGAGGGGAATCGACGCGGCAGCCGTCACGTGGCGAAAGTCCATGCGCAGGTTGCTGCTCCACAATTCGACGGGCCAGGTAGACACGCAGGCTTCGTCCTCGCGGCGCCGCCCTTCGAGAACGTCGTCCACTTCGAGGCGGGCAAGGCCCACTGCGCGGCGCGTCTCGCGGATGCCGACGCGGGCCGGAAGGGCGCCGGCACGCGCGCCCCGAAACGGCGCCCGTTCGCGCTTCAGGTGCTCCAGCATGGCCTGCGCGCTCGCGACGGCGGCGGTCTGCATCCGTGCGAGGGCCGCGGTGTCGAGGGGATCGTAGTCCTCCGGCTTGGGCAGGTTGATCGTTGCGAACAACGACCCTTCCCGTACCGACGGACGGAACACCGCCGAAGCGCAGCCGCCGTCGAGACGGCCTTGGGCGACTTCACGGGCCAGCCAGGTGGAGGTGCGCGCTCTCTCCATACGCTCGAAGTCTCCCACGCCGTCGATGCGCAGGATGTACGAGGGATGCTGGAGCTGCGCGGCAGGCGCCGCCTGGGTGTCCGCGCCGAGCAGGAAAGCCGCCGCGGCATCTCCCGTTGCGTCCACGACAGTCCACGCGGAGACGGTGCGGGCGGTCGAAGCCTCGAGGTCCAGTTCGAAGGCCGCGGCGGAGCCGCTGGGAAGGACGATACCGCGAAGGCGCGTGAGCATCGCGCGCTCCACGCCGGAGGCGTCGCAGGCCTGCGACGCAAGATCGGCGAAAGTCTCCGGATCGATCGGCAGGAAGCCGGCGGCTCCCGCCCACTCGACTTCGCCGGCGGCACCCCGCGAGCGAAGCGCTTCGGCAAAAGCCCGCGGCAGTCCGGGATGCGCGTGAACCGCTTCGTGTGCGGCGGAAGGGAGGTAAAGCCCGCAGATCGTATGCACGAAAGCCTGGGAAACGTTGCCGCCGAGGCGCGCCGCGCTTTCGATCAGCAGCACCCGCGCTCCGCAGCCCGCCGCAGCCAGCGCAGCCGCGATACCCGCCGAACCCCCGCCGACCACCGCCACGTCGTAGTCGGCGCCGTGCCTGCCGCGGGGCAAGGTCACCGGCCGCCCAGGTCCTCGAGGATGCTCTCGCGGAAGAGAGCCAGCTCGGCGGCGTCGAGGACGCCGCGCTGGTGGACGTGGGTCACATTGAGACCGCCCCCGCGCAGGGAGAAGGCCAGGGCGCTGCCGGGCGAGGCGGGAACCGGCGGCGCGTGGAAACCGTCCAGGATCTCCGCGCCGCACAGCGACGCAGCGCCGGCCGCGAAGTCACCCGTGTACGCGAAGAAGAAGGACGACAGTTCGCCGCCGAAGGAGCGCCGCGCCATGTACGAGTACACGGGCCCCGGCGCGTAGCGCGCGAAATCCATGGCGGCCACGCCCGCTTCCACCAGTTTGTTGCGGATGGCTTCGAGGCGCTGGGCCTTCAGCACCTCGATCATCGCGGCGAGATCGCGGGTTTCCTCCGGCGTCACCTGGAACCAGAGCAGGGAGACGTGGGTGCGAAAGACCTCGCCCTGGCCGCCCTTGGGCCTCAGGTTGACGGGCAGCGGCACCACATAGCTCTTTGGAACCTTGCCGCGGCGCTCGGCCACGGCCTGGTGGGCGCGCATGGACACGGCCAGGTAGAAAAGCATGGGCGTAAGAAAGCCCGCCAGTTGCTTGGCGCGCGTCGTTGCGGCCACGGCGCTCTCGCCTTCGAGGCGAAGCTCGTCGTAGCGAAGCTCCTGCTGGACGCGTCGCAGCGGGCCGGCCAGGGATCCGGGCGGCCTCGTCGCCAGGCCTTCCATATAGCGCTGCCAGGTCTGGGCCATGCGTCCGCGCTGGCCGGAAGCGGCAGGCAACTCGGCGGCGGCCGGCGACGACGCGCCGCCTTCGCCGCGCGTGATCGCAATATTTCGGTCCAAGGAGGGATCGGCCGCGCAGGCGGCCAGGTGTTCCACGAAGCGCTCGCTGCCGTTGCCGTCGAGCAGCATGTGCTGCCAGGTAAGGGCCACGTCGGTGCCCGGCACGGCGCCGCCGCGCGGGGCGACGTCCACGTGCATCACACGACCGCGGCGAGCGTCGAAGCGGCTGTTGAAGCGCCGGTAGAAAACCTCGGGCACGGCTCCCAGGGCAGGCGCGACCATCGATTCCGCCAGGGGAGTGCCGGTGGGATGTACGGCGAACCCCACGCCCGGGGCCGGCGCCGCGCGATCCAGGAAGTACATTGGCGCGCCGACGAGAGCCTGGCGGCGTATCGGCGCGCGCAGGATGGGATTGGCCGCGGCCACTTCACCGATCACGCGGCGGAACGCCTCCACGTCGAAACCCGGTCCGAGGCGAAGCACGATCTGGGAGACGTGGCTGGCGCCGGTCTTGCGCCGCACTTCGCCCTCGAAGGCGAGAAGGAAGCAGTCGGCGCCGGTAAGGGGCAGAGGCTCGAGGAGGTCGCTCATCGCAGGAGGAATCGGGTGGAGGACGCGATGTGGCGCGGCTTCACGCCCGTCACGCCGTCGCGTTCCTTCACACCCGTCACGCTGACGCAGCCGACTCGCCGAGAACCTGGTGGACGAGGGCGGCCAGTGTGGAAACGCTGGCCAGGGTGTCTTCGGTGAGCAGGCTTTCGTCCACCCACACGCCGGTGTTCTCTTCGATGGCGAGCATCAGCTGCGTGAGGGCCAGGGAGTCGAGGCCGGCCTCGATGAGGCCGGAGTCGGTGGTGAAGGCGTCGTCCACCGTGAGGATGCCCTCGCGGATGATCTCGAGGATGCGCTGTTCCAGTTCGGTCTTGGTCACGTGGGCTGCTCCCGCCGCGCGCCGTCGGCGGCGCGGTGCGCCTGTTTCGCCCGCGCGCCCCGGCCCGTCAAACGCAACGCCGGCCCCGGCGATCCACGCCGCGCCCCGCGGCGTCAGGACACCATGCCCCTTTCGCCTGCGGAGAGTTCGTTGCGTCCCAAACTCGCCAATCGTAAGGTCCGCCGGTGGCAAGCCGCAGATTGCGCAGTGTGGCCGTCCTCGGCGGGGGCCCGGTAGGGGCCAGCGTGGCTGCCTACCTCGCGAAAGCGGGAGTCCGAGTCGTCCTCTTCCACAAGGCCAAGCGCCCGCCCATCATCGTCGGCGAATCGCTGGTGCCGGCCATCATCCCCTTCCTGCGCCGCCTCGGCGTCGAAGAGCAGGTGAAGGGCTTCAGCATCTACAAGCCCGGCGCCACCTTCGTCCTCACCCTCGACCGCCACATGAGCTTCCGCTTCGACGAGGCCATCGGCGCCGAGGTCAACTACTCCTACAACACGCCCCGCGACCAGTTCGACGCGGTGATCCTCCAGGCCGCCCGCGATGCCGGCGCTATCGTGGTTGAAGGCACGGCCTCCCTGGAAAAAGTGGAAGGCAGCGATCGCTTGCGCCTGACCGCGAAGACCCTGGAGCTGGCCGGCGACGCCCTGGACGGCCAGCCCGACTTCATCATCGACGCCGGCGGCCGCAGCCGCGTCATCGGCAACCTGCTCGGCATTCCCTTCGTGGAAGGCCCCCGCAAGGACTCGGCCCTGCACGCCCACATGAAGGGTGTTCCTCTCGTCGTCGAGGGCAACGTCCACACCGACCGCCTGTCGCGGGGCTGGTGCTGGCGCATTCCGCTTCCCGGCCGCGTATCGATCGGCCTGGTGGTTCCCGCTTCCCACCTCGAACGTTTCGGAACTTCGGCCGAGGAGCAGTTCGACGGCACCCTTCGCGAGGAACCACTGCTGGCGCGCTGGAGCCAGGGCGCCGAGCGCGTCACGCCCGTCGTCAAGTACACCAACTACCAGCAGCGCTCCGATCGCGGGGTGGGCGAGAACTGGGCTACCGTGGGCGACGCCTTCGGCTTCATCGACCCGGTGTTCTCCAGCGGCCTGCTGATCGGCATGCAGGGAGCCCTCGACCTTTCCGAAGCCCTGCTGCACGGCGGAGAGCGCGGCCTGCTGCGCTTCCAGGAAAGAGTGCTCTACAACCTCACCGTCTGGCAGCGCCTCGTGGACTACTACTACGACGGCAGCCTGTTCACGCTCTTCCAGATCGGCCAGTTCAAGGCCAACCAGCGCGGCTGGAAGTTGCTCAACCGCCATTTCGGGCGCCACATGCCGCGCGTCTTCACCGGCGAGGCCACGCGCAGCCGCTACAGCGTCGGGCTGGTGGACTTCATGGTGAAGTACGGCACCTACGGCCACGACTGCGCCGAACTCGCGGTTCGCTGAGCATCCCGTGACCGGCCGCCGCTTGCCGGGAACCGGTTTCCACTCCGAGCCGCGCTCGAGCCGCTACGACGTCGTCGTCGTGGGCAGCGGCATCGGCGGCCTTACGGCTGCTGCCCTGCTGGCCCGCGCGGGCCGCAGCGTGCTGGTGATCGAGCGCCACGACCGTGTGGGCGGCTACGCCCACGCCTTCCTGCGCCGCCGACGCTACCGCTTCGATTCCTCAGTGCACCTGGTCGGCGGTTGCGGCAACCGCGAGGGCGACGACCAGGGGCTCGTGCAGAAGGTACTCACGGCAGCCGGCGTGGCCGACCGCTGCGAGTTCATCGCGGTCGATCCTTTCTACGAGGCCGTCTACGGCGGCACGCGCCTGGAAGTGCCGAGCCGTCCCGACGCTTTCCTGGAGGCCCACGCCGCGCTCTTTCCCGCCGAGCGCGACCGACTTGCGGCCTTCCTTGCCCTGCTCGGCGACGTTCACGAGCAAACCGCCATCGCCGCGAACCTGGAATCCACCTTCGACATCCTCGGCTCGAGCGACCGCTTTCCGGCTCTTGTTCGCTATCACCGCTCCACGCTCGCCCAGGTGCTGGCCGCTACCATCGGCGACGCCGAACTTCGCTCCCTGCTGGCCACCACCTGGCCCTACGTGGGCCTTCCGCCCTCGCGCGTGTCCTTCCTGTACTGGGCCAACATGATGGGCACTTACCTTCGCGAAGGGCCCTGGTACTGCCGCGGGAGCTTCCAGAACTTTGCCAACGCCCTGGCCGAAGGGGTACGCGGCGCCGGCGGCGAAGTCCTGTTGCGCAGCACCGTGCGCCGCATCGTCACCGAGAAGGGCAGGGTGGCCGGCGTGGTGCTGGAGACCGGCCACCGCATCGAGACCGAAACCGTGGTCTCCAACGCGGACGCCCTGCAGACGGCCGAGGAACTGGTGGGCGAGTCGCGCCTGCCGCCACGCTACCTCCGCGGCTTGCGCCGGGCCAAGCCTTCCGTCTCGGCCTTTGTCGTGTATGCAGCCACGGGCATGGATCTCGCCGCCGCGGGCGTCTGCCACGAGAGCTTCCAGTTCCCTTCCCGCGACCACGAAAAGGCCTTTGCCTCTACGGCGGCCGGCGATCCCGAGTGGTTGTCGATGACGGTGCCGACCCTGCTCGACCCTATGCTGGCCCCGGTTGGCGAGCACGCCGTGGTGCTCACCACGCTCATGCCCTACGACGCCTCGCCCAACTGGCGCAAGGACAAGAAGCCGCGCGTCGAGCGCATGCTCGCCCAGGTGGAAGAGCGGGTGCCGGGTTTCGGGCGCCAGCTCCGCTTTGCCGAGGGCGGCACGCCGCGCACCATGGAGCGCTACACACGCAATACGGCCGGCGCCATTTACGGCTGGGAACTCACGCCCGCGCAGGTGGGGCCGGGGCGCCTGGCCGGAACGATGCCGATCGAAGGGCTTCACCTGGCGGGACACTGGACAAGGCCCGGCGGCGGAATATACGGAGTCGTGCTTTCGGGCATCGAAGCCGCCACGCGGGTGATCGGCGGCAAGACCCCCGCGGCGCTGTGGGAGATGCTCGGAGTGTAAGTCGCACGGGCGTTCGGCCGTCGTGGCCGCGTCGCACGGAAACGAGAAGCCCTGGAGGACCACCATGATTCGAGTTCCTGTTCGGAAGCGCGCAAGCGGATGGAAGGCGGCCTGGACCGCCCTGCTCATCGGTGCGGCGGTCGCGCTTGCGACTCCTCTCCTCGCCACGGCCCAGGACGAAGCGGCGCCGTCCGGCGAAGCCTCCGACAGCTCGGCCACCAAGCCCGCGATGACGCAGAAAGCGGGCCCTTCCGGTACGGCGGCCGATGCGAAACCGGCGGGCCCTGGCGGCGAAGCCAAGCCCGCGCCTCCAGCCAAGGCCAAGACCAAGGCCGCTCCCGCCAAGGGCATCCACGTCGCACCGGTCACGCCCGTGGCGCCGTCGGTGCGCGTGAACGCGAAGGTCCTCGACCAGTGCCGGCTGCAAACCTTGCTCCCCGAGACCCTTGCCCAGCAGAACTCCGAAGTGGTGCTCTCCAGCGGCGCCGGCGCGATGAAACTCGAGCTGACCATCATCGACATCCACGCGCCGAGCGGCGGCGTATTCTCCGGGCCCAAGTGGATGACGGTCGAAGGCCGGTTGCTCCAAGGCAAAACGGTGAAGGGCACCTTCGTGGCCAAGGAAACGTCGATGGCCTCGGCCAGCGTCTGCGGGATGCTCCAGAAGGTGACCGTGGTGCTGGCCGCCGACATCGCCGCGTGGCTGCAGAACCCACAAAAAGGATCAAAACTGGGAAGCGCGCGTTGAGTTTCTTGGCTCATCGCGGGTTGGTGTGGGTGACTTGACCGAGGGGTTCGATCGGAAACCGCTTGCCGGCAGGCCCCCGGGCGGCCGTTGCGGGAGGCGGAAACCCGGCGCGGTTCGAAGACGCCTCACCGAGCCGCCTCCGTCGCCCGACATTCCCCGGGGAATGTTCGTGCAGCAGCGACGTTGCCGCGCCTGGCGTCCATGAAGGAACGACCGAAGTCCAGGTCAGCCTGGTACTGGTTGTGCGCCGCGCAGCGCAGTTCGATGTTCTCCGGCGAGTGCCGCCCGCCCAGGGCGAAAGGGGCCCGGTGGTGGAACTCGACGTTGCTCGTCGCGCCGCAGCGACGTCCGCGCGCATCCACGTAACAGCAGCGCCCGCAATCGCGTTGCCAGACCTCGCGCCGCACGGCTGCCGGAATGCCTCGGTTCGGTTGTCTCGCCGTCGCGGCCGGCTTCGTTGCCGCCGCCGCCTCCGTTGCCGCCGGCGCGTTCGTTGCCGCGGCCGGCTTCGTTGCCGACACCGGCTTCGCTGCCGCCGCCGGCTTCGTTACCGATGCCGGCTTCGGCCGATCGGTGCAGCCCGCCTTGCGCGCCAGG
>JBHEPB010000015.1:0-20224 GCA_046260515.1 Binatia bacterium | reverse complement strand
CACCGTCCCGCCGCGGCCTCCTGCTCGACCGCTTTGGCCCTCGGTGAAGTAGACCGCCTCGAAACAGCCGCGCTTCTTCGCCTCCACGCGCGCCAGGATGGCCGGCAGGTAGTTGAGCGACTTGAGCTGCCTCCAGTGCTCGGAGACGCCGCTGCCCACGCTGGCCAGGTGCACGGCGACGCCCTCGCGCTTGGCCTTGCCGAGGGTGGGCTCGAGGGGGCGGAACATCATCAGGCGGGTGGGATCGGTGGTCTTGTCCACCACGAGGGAGACCGGACCCTGGCCGCGCGTGATCGTCATGCGAACGGCGCCGTCGCTCTTCAACATGCGGTTGCGCCGGGCCAGCTCCATGCAGCGCTCCGCCCAGGGCTCCGAGGTGTCCAGCGCGATGCCGATCTTCTTCGCACTGCGGGCCATGCGTTCCAGGTGGTCGTCCACGGCGTAGGGCAGCCCGCGGTAGGTGCGCCAGGTTTCGAAGAGGCCTTCGCCGAAGAGGAAGCCGCGGTCGAGGACGGGGATCCTCGCCTTGGACAGGTCCATGTAGCGGCCGTTCAGGTAGCAGATCGATTTCATCCGTTTGCCTTTGCCTTCGCCCGTGTTGGCGCCGGTGCTTCGGTGCTGCGCGGCGCCGCGGCCAGGGCGGCCACGAGAGCCGCGATTTTCAATTCGGTTTCTTCCCACTCCCGGTCCGGATCGGAGTCGGCCACGATGCCGCCGCCGGCCGAGTAGAGCAGCTTTGCGCCGCCGGCCACCGCCGTGCGGATGGCGATCGACAGCTCGACTTCCTCCTGCCCGTTGAAGAAGCCGACGGCGCCGGTGTAGGGCCCGCGCTCGCCGTCCTCGACTTCACCGAGGATCTCCATTGCGCGGATCTTGGGGGCGCCGGTGATCGAGCCTCCGGGGAACGTGGCGCGCAGCAGTGCCGCCAGCCCCGTGCCCTGGCGAAGTACGGCGCTCACCTCGGAAACCATGTGGTGGACCGTCGCGAAGCTCTCGACGGTGGCGAAGCGCCCCACCGCCACCGAGCCCGTGCGCGCCACGCGGCCGAAGTCGCTGCGCTCGAGGTCCACGATCATCAGGTGCTCGGCCATTTCCTTGGGGTCGGCCACGAGACTGGCCCTCTCGCCGGCGTCGAGGGCCGGATCGGCGCGCCGCGGCCGTGTTCCCTTGATGGGCCTGGTGATCAGGCGGTCGCCGCGACGCACGAGGAAGCATTCGGGCGAGTTCGACAGCAGCGCGAAGCCGCCGAAGTCGAGGAAGGCGCCCCAGGGCACCGGCTGTACGCGGCGAAGGCGGGCGTAGGCGTCGGCGGGATTCTCCGCGAGGTCGAAGACGGCGCGGCGCGAAAGGTTGGCCTGGTAGATGTCGCCGGTCGCGATCGCCTCGCGGATGCGGTCGAAGCCGCGACGGTACGCTTCGCGGCTGGTGGACGACCAGGACGAGGGCGAGGCGGCGGGAAGCGGCGGCGGGGTCTCGCGCGCCGGTGTCGCCGTGAAGCGCACGCGCGCACTGCGAAGGCCGCTGGGATCCCAGGCGTCGATCTCGTCGTAGTTGGAGAGCACGGCCAGGGGCGTGCCGATGCGTCCGCGCGCTGCCGTGTGCCTTCCCGCGGGGCCGTCGGCCCATGCGGCGGGGCCGTCGGCCCAGGCCCCGAGTTCGTAGGCGAGGAAGCCGACCGTTCGCGGCAGGGCTTCGTTACCGAGCCAGGCCGGCAAAGCGGCGGGGCGCGAGCGGGCCTGTTCCACGAAGTCGGCGATGCGGTCCAGGGGATCGCCGGCTTCGCGGCGCCAGGCGCCGCCCGACCAGGTGTGAACGAGGCCGCCGGCGTCCACCACCAGGCGGCGGCCGGGACGGCTGCCGGCGAAGGAGGGTCGGTCCTCGAGCCCGCGATCGATGAAGAAGGGCGAGGGCCGGTCCCGATGCGCCTCGAAGAAGCGCCAGGGGACGGCATCGGGGAGAGGCGCCGGCGCGGACATCGCCGGTTTCCCCTATCAGGAGCGTTGCGCAAGACACATCGACCCGCGCGGGCGATTGGACGGCGCGCTCCGCGCGCCTTAGGCTCCCGTCCGTGGATGCGCATGTTCGATTGCTGCAGCAGGTGGCGGCCTCGACGGTGACCGTCGCGGCCGAGGTGCCCGAGACGCACCCGTCCGCCGCCGTGCTCGGCACCTCGCGGGCGGGGACCGGGGCGGTGGTGGACGAGGAGGGCACGGTCCTCACCGTCAATTACGTGGTGCTCGGGGCCCAGCGGGTCTTCGTCACCGACGTGGAGGGCAAGCGGGTGCCGGCCCGGGTGGTCGCCCAGGACTTCGCCTCCGGGTTGGCCGTGCTCGGGACTTCCGGCGCGGTGGCTCCTCCTCTCCACCGCGGCAGTTCCCTCGACATCAGCGCCGGCCAGGACGCCTTCCTGGTGGCCAGCGTCGGCGCCACCGAGCGCCGCAGTGCCAGCGGCTACGTGGTTTCCACCGATCCCTTCGACGCCTACTGGGAGTACTACCTGCCGCGCGCGCTGTGGATCAGCGCCATCAACCCCGGCCTCGGCGGCGCCCCGCTTTGCGACCACCGCGGCCGTTTCGTGGGCGTGATCTCGCTGAACCTCGGCGCCATCGGCCGCGCCACCCTCGCCATCCCCTCGGAGAACTACTACGACCACGCCGAGGAACTGCTGCGCGACGGCAAGCGCACCAGCCGGCCCACCCGCGCCTGGCTCGGCATGTTCTGCTACGCGCTTCCGGACCGCACGGTGGTCGCCGGCCTCATTCCCGGCGCGCCGGGCGAGAGGTCGGGCCTGGCCGTCGGCGACATCCTGGTGCGCATCGGCGAGGAGCCCATCACCGGACGCCTCCAGCTCTACGAGGAAATCTGGCGCCGCAAACCCGGCGACGACATCGACCTCAAGGTGCTGAGGGAAGGCCACATCGAGAGCGTCACCATCACCACCGGCGACGCCGAAGAATTCTTCTCCATCTAGCAGCCTGCTACAGGTCGCCGGTGCTTCCGTGATCGGGACTGGGCTCCGTCGTCGGTTCGCCGGGAAGATCTCTCGGGCCGCGCAGGAAGACGGCGAGGCCGACGAGGGAGCAGGCGGAGGCGAGCGCGAACATGGTGCTGTAGCCGTAGCGCTCGACGACCGTCCCGAAGAAAAACGCGCAGCCGGAGATGCCGAGGCTGTAGGAACCGCTGAAGAGGCTCTGGGTGCGGCCGATGTTCCTGGGGCTGCTCCAGTCGGCCACCCACGCGTTCATGGTCGGGTAGAGCATGCCGTGGCCGAAGCCGAAGACGGCGCCGATCGCCACCACCATCGGCATGGTACGCGCCACCGAAAGCGCGCCGACGGCCAGGGTGAGTGCGATCATGGCCGGCACCAGCACGGTGCGGCGGCCGAGGCGGTCGGAGAGGGTGCCGAGCCCCGCGCGGACGCTGACGGCTGCCAGGCTCCAGGCGGTGAAGAAGGGCCCCACCCGACCGATGTCGTGGTGGGCCATGAGCAGAGGCACGAAAGTCTGCGTGGCGCCGAAGCCGACCCCGTAGCAGAGCATCGCGAAAGTGGCGGTGCCGACGGCCTGGCGGGCGTCGCGGGGATCGATCTCCACGCTGCGCGTGCGCGCGACGAAAGCCGGGGGCTTCGGCACGAAGCAGGACATCACGAAGGCCGCGGCGCCCAGCACGGCCCCCACGCCGAACATCGTCGTGAAGCCGTAGCGCAGGATGATCTCCTCGCCGATGGCCGGGCTGATCGCGTGCGTCAGGATGGTGGAGATGCCGAACCAGCCGATGGCTTCGGCCCTGCGCTCGACGGGCGCGAACAGCACCGCCAGGGTCTGGGCGCCGGTGAAGGCGCTGGTGAAGGCGATGCCCTGCACGATGCGCACCGCGTACAGGGCCGGACCGATCTCGTCGATGAAGAGGAAGGCGATCGAGCAAAGGGTGCCGACGCCGATGCCGCTGATCATGAAGCGGCGCCGCCCGAAGCGGTCGAGGAGGTAGCCGATGAAGGGCAGGGCCAGCAGCCCGGCGAAGCCCTGCACCGCGGCGACGCGGCCGGCCAGCTCGGCGCCGCCGCCCTTGTCGTGGACCCACAGCGGCAGCAGGAAGAAGAAGGCGAGGTTGAGGAAGGAGAGGAAGTTGGCCGCCGAGACGATGAAGAAGGCGCGCGGGATCGGCGACCGTTCGGCGGGCATCGCGGCTGTCTATCGAGGGCTTTCCGGACTGGCAATGCGTTTGGAGCCGCCCCGGGCCGCCCTCGACCGACACGGGGCGGCCTCGCCGAGGAGCGCCGGGTGGTTTGAATTGAGGCCCCCGACAAGGGATGCTCCGCGCCTTCATGTACGAGACGTTCTTCGGGCTGGGCGACCTTCCCTTCCGCCTGACCCCCGATCCCAAGTACCTGTTCATGAGCGCGAAGCACCGCGAGGCTTTCGCGCACCTGGTCTACGGGATCAGCGAGGGCAGCGGCTTCGTCGCCATCACCGGCGAAGTGGGCGCCGGCAAGACCACGCTGATCCGGGCACTTCTGGCCGAACATGCGAAGGACGTCACCGTCGCGTCCATCGTCAATCCCGTCCTCACTTCCACCGAGCTCCTGCAGACCATCAACGCCGAACTGGGGCTTCCCTCGCGCAGCACCAGCCGCAAGGAGCTCACCGAGGAACTGGCCGCCTTCCTGCACCAGAACAAGGCGGCAGGACGCCGCACCGTGATCATCGTGGACGAGGCCCAGAACCTCGATCCCGTGGTCCTCGAGCAGCTCCGCCTCCTGACCAACCTGGAAACCGAGACCGAGAAGCTGCTGCAGGTGGTGCTGGTGGGCCAGCCGGAGCTGCAGGGCACCCTGCAGCGCCACGACCTTCGCCAGCTCAACCAGCGCGTCACCGAGCGCTGGCACCTCGACAAGCTCGATCGCGACGAGGCCATGGAGTACGTGCGCCACCGCCTGCGCGTGGCGGGCGCCCAGGGCGAACTCGTCGAGGGGAAAGCCCTCGACCTTCTCTTCCGCTACACCGACGGCGTTCCGCGCCTGCTCAACATCCTCGGCCACCGCTCTCTCCTCGTCGCCTTCACGCGAAGCCGCGGGCGGGTGGGCGTGGAGGAGGTTGGCGCGGCGGCGCGCGAACTCGGTTACGTGTCCCAGGTGGCGCCGAGCAGGGGGCCGGCCTGGGGCCGCCTCCTCGGTGGCGCCGGCGTGGCAGCGGCGGTGGCCGTCGTGGCCTTCCTGCTGCTCGCGCCACCGGCCGACGACGAGGATGTCCCCCGCGCTTCGAAGCGGGAACGCGCGGCCGCGAACACGCCCGCGCCCGAAGCGACACCTCCCGTTGCAGCGCCGATGCCTGCTGCCGATACTGCGGCGGTTCCCTTCACCTCTCCTGCTGCTTCTCCCGCGGCGGCCGTCGCCGCGGCGTCGGCCGAACAGCCCGCCGAGGCCGTCGCCGCTACGACTGCTTCTCCGCCGTCGGCCGAGGCCGACGCGGCGGCGCTCGCCAAGCTCTCCTCCGGAGCCGTGTTCGATTCCGCGGTGGCCGACTACTCGCGCCTCCTCCAGCTCTGGAAGGCGGGGCCGGTGAGCGACGCCGACCTTGCCAGCGGGTCTCTCAACCTGGAGGCCATCGCCCAGTCGCGTTCGCTTCGCTATTTCCCCACCGCGCTCAACGACGCGCTGCTGGCCGTCCTCGACCTGCCGGCGATGGTGGAACTGACCTCGGACGGCAGCGGCGAGATCCGCTACGTGCTTCTCAGCAGCCTCGACCGCGCGGCGAACACGGTCCGGGTGGGGAACGCGCTCCCGATGAGCCTCGCCGGCTTCAACTCGGTGTGGAACGGCCAGGCCCACCTCGTGTTCCGCGATCCCGGCCAGTTGCGCTACGACCTTGCGCCGGGAAGCGGCGGGCCGGCGGTGCGCAAGCTCCAGGAGATGCTCCAGGAGGCCGGCGTGCTCGACGCCGCCCCCACCGGCCTCTACGACGACCTCACCGAGAACGCGGTGCGGCGCTTCCAGGAAGCCAGGCATGTGACCGTGGACGGCGTGGCCGGTCCCATCACACAGATCCTGCTCTACAACTCGCTCGGTGCCGTCGAGAGGCCTACACTCACGCCGGCAGCGGAGCTTCCCTCCGCTGCAGCCCAAGGAAGCATGTGAGCAGCATTCTCGACGCCGTGACCAAGGACGCCTCGCGTTCCGGTGCCATCCCGGGCGAGACGGGGCCCTCTGCGCCCGCGGGGCACGGCGGGTCCGGAGGCGGCCCGGGCCGCTTCCGAACGGCAGCCCTGGTGGTCGTGTTCGGCGTGGCGATGGGCGCGCTGGCGGCCCGGATCTTCGGCGGCGGCGAGAGCGCGCCGGACGACATGCTGACGGAGAAATCGACGGGGCGGAGCGCCGTGGCGGCCGCGCCCGGCGCGGCCGGCGAAGAGCCCGTGCCCGCCAAGCCCCGCAAGAAGGATCTCGCCGCCGCCAAGCCGGTCGCCAAGCTCGCGGCGAAGCCCGTCGAGCAGCCCGCGCCCGCAGTCGTCGCGGCGGCCCCGGCTGTACCGCCTGCGCCGACTCCCCTCGTGATACCGGCGCCCTCTTCCGCGCCGGTCGTCGCGGCGCCTCCGCCCGCACAAGCGCCAGCTGCCGCTCCGGCCAAGCCAACTGCGCCGGCCGCCGTGGTTGCTGCGTCTCCCCCGGCGCCTGCGGCGGCACCCGCGCTCCCTGCTTCACCCTCGCCCGCCGCCATGGTGCCGCCTGCGGCTGTTGCGACCGCGCCGAAAGCCCCGGCTGCGCCCGCCCCGGCACTGGCTCCGGCCGTCGTCGCCGCAAAACCGGCCGCGCCCGTCGCCGCCCTGGCTGCACCGGTTGCCAAGGCACCCGCCGTCGTCGCCGGGGCATCGCCGCCCACCACCCTGGCGCCGGGGGAAAACCTCTCGGCGCCCGAGGATCCCGGCGCTATCGACGCGCCCGTCGCGCCGCCGGCCCCGGCCGACGTGGTGCTCGAGGAAAGACCCGCCGGTGCACCCGAGGTGTACATCCTGTTCGTGGCCTGGTCGAAGAAGCCGGCCAACCGTATGGCGTCCATGCGCATCGGCACCGGTTCCCTCAGCGTCGTGCACGAGGGCGAGTACGTCGAAGGCCTCCAGGTGGCGGGCATCCATCCTGAGTCCGTGGTCTTCCGCTGGACGGGGCAGAAGTTCCGCGTCCCTGTCCGTCCCTTCTAACTCGTCGAAGCGACGCCCGTCCCTCCCCGCCGGTTCCCTTCTGAAAAGGCTCGGGTGCGTCGCTACTGCAGGTAGCCGAGGCTCCGCAGGGTCTCCTCGTCGCGCTGCTGCCCGGGCACCGTCGGCGAGGAAGTTGCCGCGGGGCGGGCAGTCTCCATGCGCGCGGACCATTGCTCGAGATCGGTGCGCAGGCCGGCGGCTTCGGGCGGCGCCTGCGCGGCCAGGTTCCTCGTTTCCGCGGGATCGCTGCCGAGGTCGTAGAACTCCAGCAGCGGGCCGGCCTGGCGGGGAATGCGCACCAGCTTCTTTCCGTCGCGCAGGGCCATCGTCCAGCGACCTTCGGCGCCGGACACCTCCAGGCCGTCGAAGGGAGTTCCCTTGGCCCGAAGCGGGGTCGCCGCGGCGAACAGCGTGCGCCCGCCGCGAGGTCCGGCCAGCAGGTCGCGACCGTCGATGTCGCCGCGGCAGGGCCAGGCGGCCAGTCGGCAGATGGTCGGCGCCACGTCGATCAGCGAGACTTCGTCGTCGCGTACCCCGGCCTCGATGCCGGGCCCCCGTATCAGCAGGGCGACGCGCGTGAGCTCTTCGTAGAGCGTGTAATCGTGCGCGAAGAAGAGCCCGTGCTCGCCGAGGCTCTCGCCGTGGTCGGAGGCGACGACGACGAGGGTGCGGTCCGCGAGACCGAGTGCTTCGAGCCGCGCCAGGAGGCGGCCGACTTCGCGGTCCGTGTATCGCACCTCGCCGTCGTAGAGGCGACGCGCGTGGTCGAGTTCGCCCGCGCCGTATCCGTCTCCCCGGTAGAGGCCGCGCAGGTTGCGCTCCGCGGACGCGAAGTCGGACATCACGCGGGAGGTTCCCGGCGGGGCGCCGGCCGCCTCGGCAAAAGCGGCGGGCGGTTCGTAGGGCATGTGCGGATCGAAATAGTGGGCCCAGACGAAGAAGCGCCTGTCGCCGGCCGCTTCGATCAGACGGATGGCCTCGTCGGTGACGGCGGTCGC
Organism: Binatia bacterium; assembly: GCA_046260515.1. Lineage (GTDB taxonomy): Bacteria > Desulfobacterota > Binatia > UBA1149 > CAITLU01 > DATNBU01. The sequence continues at coordinate 12,038 of JBHEPB010000015.1, read as the reverse complement.
CGAGTTGACGCTGGTCGTCGTGCGGGTGCCGTGGAGACGGGTGAAGGTGTCGAAGCCGCGGTCGAAACCGGTGCGGCTGCGAACCAGCCAGGGATTGGCGACGACGGCAGCGGTGGCCGCCCCGGCCTGCCTGGCGGCTTCGGCCAGGGTGAGGCCCGGCCAGGCGACCAGCCCGACGCCGGGCTCGTGGGCGATGACGCCGCTGCGGTCCGGATAGGCGCCGGTGAAGAGCGCGGCCATCGCCGGCATGGTGAAAGGGGCGGGCGTGCTCGCGCGCCGGAAGACGGCGGCCTGCCCGGCCCAGGCATCGATGTTCGGAGTCAAGGCGCCGGGTGATCCCCGGCCGGGACCGCCGCCGAGGACTCCGACCGCGTCTGCCCTCAGGGTGTCCACGACGACGAGGAGCACCGAGGGCGGGGGCGAGAGGCGATCACAGCCCGTCGCGGCCAGACCTGCGGCAGCGAGCACGAGCATGGCCACCTGCGTCATCCGCCGAGGCGAGTAAAGGGCGAGATAGGCGATATACCCCCCGTACGGGTGGGAACGAGGGCCCCCGGGGAAACCCCGAAAACGTCTCCCCATCGGATCCTTGACCTTCACGTAACCGTTGGATTGCATTGCGATTTCCGAGTCTTCCCCCGCTCGTGTCCGCATCCTTCCCGCGGCTTTTCTTGACTGCCCAAGCCTGCGTGCGTACGGTCCCGCCTCGTCCGCGGCCTGGGAGTCCCGTCCGTGCCCTGCCGCTTTCTCGATCCGACGAAGTGATCGCAATCAAGCTCGAGTCCGGCAAGCCGTCCGGACTCACAAGCCGTGCGCCCGGGTGCACACCGTTGGACCAGTGAAAGCAAGCTCCAAGAACGCCACTTCTGCATCGCACGCCGGGTCCGACAAGGACCTCACCGCAACCGACAAGGTCATGGTCCAGCTCATCGAGCTCGGACGCGAACAGGGCTACGTCACCTACGCCGACATCAACCGGCTGTTCCCACCCGAGGATTCCTCCCCCGAGGACCTCAAGGTCGTCATCAACCTCCTGACGGAGAACGACGTCGAGATCCTCCAGGGCGCCGCCGAGGAGGAAGAGGCCGAAGTCGAGACCACCGAGGAAGTGGACCCGGACACCTTCTTCTCGGACGACGACGACTGGGTGCTGGACACCAGCGACGAGGACCAGGAGCAGAAGGAGCCCGAGCCCGAGCCGGTTCCCACGGCGCTGGCCACCAAGGCTCCGCCTCCCGGCCGCGACTACAGCGCCGACAGCACCGACCCGGTGCGCATGTACCTGCAGGAGATGGGCAGCGTTCCGCTGCTCTCGCGCGAGCAGGAAGTCACCATCGCCAAGGAGATCGAGAGCGGCCTGCACGAGGTCCGCGACTGCGTCTACGGCCTGCCCATCGCTTCGCTCTACGTCCTCGGCCTGGCCGACATGCTGAAGAACGGCGAGATCGAGCCCCGCGACATCTTCGGCGACGACACCCACGAGGAGCGCGCCACGCCCGAGCGCGACGAGAAGCGCCTGAAGGCCTTCCTCCACGACATCTCCACGCTGCGCCGCCTCTACAAGGCCTACGAGCAGTACGTGCCTTCGCGCCTGTCGCCGCCGGTGGTGCCGCTGAAGACCCCGCGCAAGCCGACGCCCAAGGAAGAGAAGTTCGCCGCCGCCCGCGAGAAGGTCTCGCAGCAGCTCGTCTCGATGAGCCTCGGCGAGAAGCACATCAACAACATCGTCTCCAAGCTGAAGGAAGCGCGCGAGAAGGCCCGCGACTACGAGAGGGTGATCCGCCGCGCCGAGAAGCGCACCAAGCGCGACGCCAAGCAGATCCTCGAGGTCGTCAAGCAGGTCTCCAGCGGCAACGCCAACGCCAAGCGCAAGGCTGCCGGCAACCTGAGGATGAGCGTCGACGCCGCCCAGGAACTGGCCACGGCCATCAAGGACTCGCGCCGCCACATCAGCGAGATCGAGAAGGCCGTGCACATGTCCTTCGACGACCTCGACCATTTCCTGCGCGTGATCCGCCGCGGCGAGGACCGCGCGATGCTCGGCAAGAAGGCGCTGATCGAGGCCAACCTGCGCCTCGTGGTCTCCATCGCCAAGCGCTACACCAACCGCGGCCTCGGCTTCCTCGACCTCATCCAGGAAGGCAACATCGGCCTGATGCGCGCGGTGGACAAGTTCGAGTACCAGCGCGGCTACAAGTTCTCGACCTACGCCACCTGGTGGATCCGACAGTCGGTCAGCCGCGCCATCGCCGACCAGGCGCGCACGATTCGCATCCCGGTCCACATGATCGAGACGATCAACAAGGTGCTGCGCACGTCGCGCTACCTCGTCCAGCAACTCGGCCGCGAGCCCACGCCGGACGAGATCGCCGGGCAAATGGAAATGCCGGCGGACAAGATCCGCAAGGTCCTCAAGATCGTGAAGGAGCCGGTCTCGCTGGAGACGCCCATCGGCGACGACGAGGAGAGTTCCCTCGGCGATTTCGTCGAGGACCGCCAGTCGGTGTCGCCCTCAGACGCGGCCGTGGCCCTCAGCCTCGAGGAGCAGACCCGCAAGGTGCTGGCCACGCTGACGCCGCGCGAGGAGCAGATCCTGCGCATGCGTTTCGGCATCGGCGAGCGCACCGACTACACGCTCGAGGAAGTGGGGCAGAAGTTCGCGGTCACCCGCGAGCGCATCCGCCAGATCGAGGCCAAGGCCCTCCGCAAGCTGCGCAATCCGCAGCGGGCCAGGACCCTGGAGCACTTCGGCTGAGGCCCTCCCCAGCCGCGGGTTCCCCGAGATGACGACCGAACGCGCCGTGCCGCGGCGCCCCGAGCCCGCGTCGCCGGAGCCCCCGGCCCCGAAACCGGGGTCCCAGTCGAAGAGCCTTCGGCGCGGGACCGCCCTGGTCGTCGTCCTCCTCGTGGTGGCCTACGCGGCCATGTCCCAGATCGCCGGCGCCGAAAGCCTCGGCCTGGCCTGGGAACGGTTGGAGTGGCACTTCCTCACCCTGCCGCTCGCCGCCACCTTCCTCAGCTACATCACCATGTCGCTCTCCTACGAGGGCATCGTGCGCGCCGCCGGCGCCACGATCAGCTCGCGCGACATGATGCGCATCACGCTGGTGGCCAACACGGCCAACTACATCTTCCCGAGCGGCGGCCTCACGGGCTTCGCCCTGCGCCTGGTGTTCTTCACCAAGCGCGGCATCTCACCGGGCACCGCGGTGGCGATCTCCTTCACGCAGACGCTGCTCACCAACCTGATGCTGGTGCTGTTCGTCGTCTACGGGCTCGTCAACCTGCTGGTCACCGAGCGCATCGACGGGGCCAGCCTGGTGGCCGCCGTGGTCGCGACGGCCCTGCTGGCCATCGGCTTCGGGCTGCTGCTGGTGATGATCTACTCGACGCCGATCCGGCGGCGGGTGCTCATGTTCGCCGCGCGCCTGGTGGACGCGCTGCTCGATCGCCTCGGCCGCCAGCAGAGCCTCGGCGCCAGGGCACGCCGCTTCTTCGTTCACATCGAGGAGGGCATGGCCCTGTTCGCGGGCCGTCCCGGCGAGATGCTGATGCCGAGCGTGTGGATCTTCTTCGACTGGCTCTTCATGATGGGCGCCCTCTGGCTCGCGTTCTACGCCACCGGCGCCCAGGTGAGCTTCAGCCTCATCGCCATCGCGTTCTCGGTGTCCAGCGTGGCCAGTTTCGTCACTTTCGTGCCGGCCGGCGCCGGCGTGCTGGAGGGCGCGCTGGCGGGAACCCTGGCCGGGCTCGGCGTGCCGCTCGGGGACTCGCTGCTGCCGATCTTCCTCTACCGCTTCTGCTACTTCATCGTGCCCACCATCCTCGCCTTTGCGCTGGCCCACGGCGCCTTCACCGGCGAGAAACCGGCGGCGGAGGTGCTGTGAGCCTTTCCGCCCCGGCCCTCGGCCTCGACGTGGGCGGTCAGTCGGTGAAGGCCGTGCTGGTCTCTGCCGCCGGCGATGTGCTGGCCACGGCATCGCGGCCTACCGGCGAAGGCACCGACAGCGAGCGGCTGGTGGACGCCCTGGCTTCCCTTCGCGACGAAGTCACCAAGGGACTCGCGGCGCCGGGCGAAGTGACGATCGGCGTCGGCATCGCCGGCGTCCTCGACCGCAGCGGAACGCTTCGGGGCGCTCCCCACTTGCCGCTGCTGGTGGGCGCCGGCCTCGCCCGGGAACTTTCTGAAGGCCTCGGGCGCAGCGTCGTCGTCCACAACGACGCCGACTGCGCCGCCGTCGCTGAAGGCTGGGGCGGCGCCGCCGACGGCCGCGACGACTACCTGATGATCGCCATCGGCACCGGCGTGGGCTCCGGCCTCGTCCTCGGCGGCAGGCTGCGCGCCGGCAACAGCGGCTTCGGCTGCGAGTTCGGCCACATGATGGTGGTCCACGAGGGTCGCGCCTGCGGCTGCGGCAACCGTGGCTGCCTCGAGGCCTACATCTCGGAAACCGCGGCCAAAAAACTTGTCCTGGAGGGCCCGGCGTCCTTGCGGGCCGCCGTGGACGAGCGCCGCGCCGCCCGGGGAAGCGGCTTTGCGGAGGCCGTCTTCGAACTCGGCGCGGGCGGCAACACCAAGGCCGAAGCCCTCGCGACCGGCATGGTCGATGTGCTGGGCGCGGCCATCGGGTCGGTCGTCAACGTGCTCGACCTCACCACCGTCGTGCTCGGCGGCGGCGTCGCCCCGGGCGTGCTCGCGCGCATGGACCGCCTTCGCAATGCCGCGGGCGCCAGCCTTTTCGCCCGGCCCGTCGCCGACCTCGATGTCGTGGCCGCTGCCCGGGGTCCCCTGGCCGGCGCCATCGGAGCCGCCCGCCTCGGCATGCTCGCGCGTTGAGAGCGTCGCTCGTTTCGGCCTAGAATCGCGCTTTCCGCCAACGGAGGTTCTCTTGAAGCATCGCAGTTTCCCCCTCTTCCCCATATTGGCCCTCGTGGCCTTCCCCATTCTGCTCGCCGGTTGCGAGCAGAAGCCCGCTTCGGCCCCCGCGCCTGCCGCAGCGCCCGCGGCCGCTCCGGCCGCCGCCGCCAAGCCGGCCGGCCCCGGCCGCACCGTCCGTTTCGAACTCGTCGAGCCCATCACCGTCGGCGCCCTCCAGTTCGACGTCGCCTACAAGGGCGAGGGTCGTTTCACCGGCGACGCCGACGCGGTCGCCTGCGAGACCAAGCTCGAGGGCGCCCTCAGCAGCTACAACCACATCGTCGAACAGAAGCTCCTGCGCGCGGCCTTCGTCGCCATCAAGGGTTTCGCCGGTCCCGTCTCCGTCTGCGAGTGCAAATTCCAGGGAGAAGTGAAGGCCGAGGATTTCACGGTGACGGTGAAGGACTCCTCCAGCCCCGACCTCCAGGAACTGGACCCTGCGCCGACCATCAAGGCGGTGCTCGACTGACATGACGGAGAGGCGCAAGAGCCGGCAGATCCTCGTCGGCGACGTGCCTGTCGGCGGGGACGCCCCGATCGCCGTGCAGTCGATGTGCACGACGAAGACCGAGGACGTCACGGCCACCCTCGAGGAGATCCACCGCCTCGAGGAAGCCGGCTGCGAGATCGTCCGCGTCGCCGTCCCCCGCGAACGCGACGCGAAGGTCCTCGGCAAGATCCGCTCGCAGATGCGCATCCCTCTGATCGCCGACATCCACTTCGATTACCGCCTGGCCTTGATGGCCCTGGACCAGGGCGTGGACTGCATCCGCCTGAACCCGGGCAACATCGGCGCCAAGGAAAGGGTGCGCGAGGTGACCAGGGCGGCCCAGGCCCGCCGCGTCCCCATTCGCATCGGCGTCAACGCCGGTTCCCTGGAGGAAGACCTCCTCGACCGCTACGGCTACCCCACGGCCGAGGCCATGGTCGAGAGCGCGATGCGCCACGTGCGCATCCTCGAGGACCTCGACTTCCAGGACATCAAGATCTCGATCAAGGCTTCCAGCGTTCCGCTGATGGTCGAGGCCTACCGCCAGCTGGCGGTGGCCTGCGATTATCCCCTGCACGTCGGCGTCACCGAGGCCGGCATGCCGCCGGGCGGGCTCGTCAAGTCGGCCATCGGCATCGGCATGCTGCTGGCCGAAGGCATCGGCGACACCATCCGCGTTTCGCTCACGGCCGATCCGGTGGAGGAAGTGCAGGCGGGCTTCGACATCCTGCGCACCCTCAACATCCGCGCCAAGGGCGCCCTCATCGTTGCCTGTCCCACCTGCGGCCGCATCGAGGTGGACCTGTTCAAGCTCGTGGACGAGGCCAAGGCCCGACTGGCCCACATCGAGAAGCCGATCACCGTTTCCATCCTCGGTTGCGCGGTCAACGGCCCGGGCGAGGCCCGCGAGGCCGACATCGGCATTGCCGGCGGCAAGAATGGCGGCCTGCTGATCCGCGGCGGCAAGACCATCGGCAAGTTCAAGGAAGGAGAACTCGTGGACGCGCTGGTGCGCGCGGTCGAGGAGTTCGTGGCCGAGGACGCGCCCACGGTGGCCGAGGGCGGGGCGGCGGCCGCCGCCCATTAAGAAGAAGAGCCGCCTTTTCCATCCGCTCCACGCGGCTTCACGATCCGATTGATCACGATCTGCGGATGATTCGCCTCCGGCCCGCGGCCGGGCCATCCGCCTGCAGGCAGGACAACGTGCGATACTCGCGTCTTCTCATCCCCACTCTCAAGGAAGTCCCGGCCGACGCCGAAGTGGCCAGCCACCAGCTGATGATGCGCTCGGGCATGATCCGCCAGGTGGCCCGCGGCATCTACGACTTCCTGCCCCTCGGCAAGCGGACCCTGAAGAAGGTGGAGCGCATCCTGCGCGAGGAACTCGACCGCGCCGGCTGCCAGGAAGTGCAGCTGCCGCTGGTCTCCCCCGCCGAGCTCTGGCAGGAGAGCGGGCGCTGGGACTTCTACGGCAAGGAACTGCTGCGCATCCGCGACCGCCACGACCGCGAGTTCTGCCTCGGCCCCACGCACGAAGAAGTGATGACGGACCTGGTGCGCCGCGACGTGCGCTCCTACCGCGCCCTGCCGCTCAACCTCTACCAGATCGGCACCAAGTTCCGCGACGAGATCCGCCCCCGCTTCGGCCTCATGCGCGGGCGCGAGTTCGTGATGAAGGACGGCTACTCCTTCCATGCCGACAAGGACGACACGATCCGCGAATACCACCTGATGCGCGACACGTATTCACGCATCTTCCGGCGCTGCGGCCTCAAGTTCCGCGCGGTGGAGGCCGACACCGGCAATATCGGCGGCAGCCTCAGCCACGAGTACCAGGTGCTGGCCGAATCGGGCGAGGACACCATCGTTTCCTGCGGATCCTGCGAGTACGCCGCCAACGTCGAGAAGGCGGAGATCCGGCCCGACGCTGCGGCGCCTGGAACGCAGACTCCTCTTGCCGAAGTGTCCACCCCCGGCGTTCGCACCATCGAGGAAGTCTCGGCTTTCCTGGAGCTTCCCCCCGAGCGTTTCCTCAAGACCCTGATCCTCGTGGCCGACGGCAAGGGCGTGGCCGTGGTCGTGCGCGGCGACGACCAGCTGAGCGAGCCCAAGCTGAAGTCCCTGCTCGGCGCCATCGACCTGAGAATGGCCGAGCCCGCCGAGATCGAGGCCATGACCGGTGCCCCCCAGGGCTTCGCCGGTCCCGCGGGCATGAAGCTCCCCATGTATGCCGACCACCGCGTCGCCGGCACCACCGGCATGGCCAGCGGCGCCAACAAGGTGGACGCCCACGTGACCGGCGTCTGCCAGGAGCGCGACTTTCCCGCTGCCACCTTCGCCAGCCTGCGCGCTGCGAGCGGCGGGGACGCCTGCGCGCGCTGCGACGGCGGCGTCTTCCAGCAGTACCGCGGCATCGAAGTGGGCCACGTCTTCTACCTCGGCAAGAAGTACGCCGAGAAGCTCGGCGCCACCTTCCTCGACCCCGACGGCAACGAACAGGTGATGGAAATGGGCACCTACGGCATCGGCGTGACGCGCACGATGGCCGCTGCCGTCGAGCAGAATCACGACGACAAGGGCATCCTGTGGCCCGTGTCGCTGGCGCCCTTCGAAGTGGTGATCGTGCCGGTGAAATGGGACGACCAGGCCAGCCAGGACGCGGCCATCTCCCTCGAGAAGGACCTGGAAGCCGCCGGCCTCGACGTGCTCCTCGATGATCGCGACGAGCGCGCCGGCGTCAAGTTCAACGACGCCGATCTCCTCGGCATTCCCCTGCGCGTAACGATCGGCCCGCGCGGCCTGGCCGCCGGCAAGGTGGAACTGAAGGCCAGGGCGGCCTCGACGCCCGAGGAAATTCCCCTCGAAGGAGCGGCCGGCGAGATCGCCCGGCGCATCGCCGAGGCCCACGCGGAGCTGCGCCGGTGACGGTGCGGTCGGCCGGCCTTCGCGAAAGGGCCCGCGAACGGCTCATCTTCGCGCTGGACGTCTCCACGGCCCGCGAAGCCGGTACGCTCGTGCGCCAGCTGCGCGACAGCGTCGGCATGTTCAAGGTGGGCAAGCAGCTCTTCCTGCGCGAGGGGCCGCGCATCATCTCCTTCATCCGCGAACGCGGCGGCGAGGTCTTCCTCGACCTCAAGTTCCACGACATTCCGCAGACGGTGGCCAGGGCCTCGGTGGAGGCCACGCGCCTCGGCGTGGCCATGTTCAACGTGCATGCCTCCGGCAGCACGCCGATGATGCGCGAAGCCGTGCGCCAGGTGCGCCGCGCCTGCCGCACCGAGCACCTGAGGCGCCCGCGCATGCTGGCGGTGACGGTGCTGACGAGCCTGTCCGCCATCGACCTCACCACCATCGGCGTGGACGTGCCGGTGGAGGACCAGGTGCTTCGTCTCGCGCTGCTCGCCATGGAGTCGGGCATGGACGGCGTGGTGGCTTCTCCCCACGAGATCCGCGTGATCCGCGAGGCCTGCGGGCCGCGCTTCCTCATCGTCACTCCCGGCATCCGCCGCAGCACCGACACCCTTGGGGACCAGCATCGCGTGACCGGCCCCGCCGAGGCCGTGGCCGCCGGCGCCGACTACGTGGTGGTAGGGCGCCCCATCCGCGAAGCTCCCGATCCCAAGGCCGAGGCCGAACTGATGGTGGACGAGATCGCCGAGGCCCTGCTCCACCGGCGGCGCAGCTGACGGCCGCCGTGCCCCGTCGATGATGCGCTTCTTCCGCCGTCGTCGGCGCCGGGCGGTGAGCGCCCGCCCGGTCCCGCCGCGCTGGAGCGAACTGCTCGAACACCGCTTCGTCGCTTTTCGCCGCCTCCCGGAGGCCGATCGCGCCGAACTCCTCGGCCACGTCCATGTGCTCCTGAACGAGAAGCGCTTCGAAGGCTGCGGCGGCTTCGAGGTGACCGACGAGGTGCGCGTGCTGGTGGCGGCCCAGGCCAGCCTGCTGCTCCTGCACCGCGACACCGACTACTTTCCCGGGCTGCTCAGCATCCTGGTCTATCCCGACGCTTACGTGGTGCCGGTGCAGTACGAGACCGGCGGCGGCCTGGTGGTGGAAGAGGAAGTGGACCACATCGGCGAGAGCTGGGACACGGGCAGCCTCATCGTTTCCTGGAAGGACGTGCTGCGCGGCGCCGCGGGCAACGACCGCGGCTGCAACGTGGTGATCCACGAGTTCACCCACCAGGTGGACGGCGAGACCGGCGACACCGACGGCCTGCCGAGGATCGACGACCCGGCCCTGCGCGAGCGCTGGCAGCGCATCTTCGAGAAGGAATACGACCGCCTCTGCGAGATGGCCGACCGCCGCCGCCGCACTTTCATCGACGAGTACGGCGCCTCGCACCCCAGCGAGTTCTTCGCGGTGGCCACCGAGCACTTCTTCATGGAACCGGTGACGTTCTCGCGCCGCCACCCGGAGCTCTACCGGGTGCTGGCCGAATTCTGGCGCCAGGATCCTTGCCGCTGGCAGGCGGCGGCGGCGTCTTGAACATGCGGGACCTTGCGCGACGTCCGACATGCCGACGTCGCCGATCTGCCGTACGCCCAGCTTCCGGCGTTCTTTCGTAAGCCGCGTCCTCGTTGCGGGATCTCTTCGCTACCGACTCGCGTGGGCCAGGGCCGTACGAAGGAAGAGGCGCGCAAGAGTCTTTCAGAGGCGATCGCGCTGATTCTGGAAGATCGTCGCGCCGATGCATTGCGAGGCGTGCCAACCGATGCCGAGCGCGGCACGGTGACGGTCGAGTGAAGCTGGGCAGCCTCCTTCGTCATCTGCGCCGCCATGGATGCTACCTCAAGCGCGAAGGTGCCAGCCATTCTCTCTGGACCAATCCTGCAACCGGCAAGGTCGAGGCGGTTCCGCGACAGGTAGAGGTTCTACTCGCTCTCCTCTTTGTTGTCCCGATGGAGGGACTGCCGTGGTTTTACTCCGGCGTATTTCATCAAACTCGCAGTACGGGACCGGTCGACGCAACCGGGTGGCGGGGAGCTATTCGCTGAGCGTCCGCACCTCGTCCGTGAGCCGCCTCACGCGAATCGACAGACTGCGCGCGAAGTTCTCGAGCAGCTTCACCTTGAGATCCGGATGCGTGTCGGTGAGGTGTTCGAAGTCGGCGATGGCCAGCTCCCAGCATTCGGCCGGAGTGTCCGCGCGCACCACGGCCGAACGCGGCCGGCGCTCCAGGATGGCCATCTCGCCGAAGATCATGCCCGGCGTGCAGGTGGTCAGGCGCCTCGTGCCGCCGCCGGCCAGGTCGATGGTGACGCTGACCTGGCCGCTGGCCAGGAAGAACAGCGAGTCGGCGGGGTCGCCGATGGAGACGATGGCGTCGCCGGCCTTGAAGCGCCGGATCTTGAGCACGCTGCGCAGCACCTCGATGCTCACCTCGTCCACGCCCTCGCAGAGGTCGAAGTTCTCGAGGGAGACCGGGATGCCGCCGGGGGCCGAAACGCGGATGTCGTAGAGGAGTTGGTCCTCGCAAAGCTCGAGGGCCGTGTCGGCCTCTTCCATTTCGAGCAGGAGGGCGGCCGGCTTGCGGGCCAGCGCGGCGGAAAAGTACTGCTTGAGGCCGGCGTCGGCGTCGAGCCCGGTGATCACCACCTCGCGGAAACGTTGGCGGTTGCGCTCCCAGAACGACATCCACAGGTCGAGGGCCGGCCAGTCGGCGCTGGTGATGCGCTTGAAGTCGATGATGAGCCAGTCCGTTCTCTCGGGCAGGGCCAGGATGTCGCGAATCACCCTCTCGATGGAAAAGAGCGTCAGCTCGCCCTGGAGCTCGAACACCGAGATGCGGCTGCCGTGCTCCACGAGGGCCTTGCTCTCGAGGGAGCGGCGCATGCGCTTGGAACTGACGCTGGCGGCGTCGTAGCGCCGGCGCACCAGCGACTTGCCCGAGCGCGTCGCCTCGAAGAGGTGAAGGCCGAAATCTTCGGAGATGTCGTGGAAGACGCGCACGCCGCGCACGCTGTTGCCGCGGGTATCCAGCGGAGGCGAGTACACGGCGATGCCCACCTGACCCGGCAGCACGCCGATCACGCCGCCGCCGATGCCGCTCTTGGAGGGCATGCCGGCTCTGGCCACCCATTCGCTGGCGTAGTCGTACATGCCGCAGGTGGCCATCACGCCGAGCACGTTGGAGACGATGGAGGGCGCGATCACGCGTTCCTGGGTGGTAGGGCAGGTGCCGCCGGCCGCCAGGGTGGCCGCCATCACCGCCAGGTCGCGGGCCGTCACCAGGGTGGAGCATTGCTGGGAGTAGCACTCGAGGACGGGCTCCAGCACCGAGCCGACGATGCCCGAGTTGCGCAGCATGTAGTCGATGGCGAAGTTGCCGATCCCGCTGTGCCTCTCGGAGGCGACCATGGCCTCGTTGATGCTGAGGGGGCGACCGGCGCAGCGCGACATGAGGTCGAGGATGCGGCGCACGCGCGGCTTGCCCGGCTCGTCGCGGACCAGGCTGGTGGCGGCGATCGCGCCGGCGTTGATCATGGGGTTGAAGGGACGGCCGCTCTCCTGGAAGAGGCTGACGCGGTCGGTGCCGTTGCCGGTGGGCACCAGGCCCACTTTCTCGAGGACGCCTTCGAGGCCGTTGTCCTGGAGGGCCAGGGCGTAAGCGAAGGGCTTGGAGATCGA
>JBHEPB010000354.1:0-10900 GCA_046260515.1 Binatia bacterium | reverse complement strand
GTAGTGGGTGCCGAAGCCGAAGGCGAGGTGTTCGTTGGGCGTGCGCCCGATGTCGAAGGTTTCCGGGTCGCGGAACACGGCCGGGTCGCGGTTGGCGGCGGGGTAGATCAGCAGCAGCTTGTCGCCTTCGCGCAGCTGCTTGCCGTGCAGCTCGGTGTCGCGCGTCAGCGTGCGGTTCATGTTCTTGATGGGCGTCACCCAGCGCAGCATCTCCTCCACTGCCGTCGGCACGGCGCCGGGATGCTCGCCCAGATGCCGCCACTGCTCCGGCCGCGCGAGCAGTTCCTGCATGCCGCCGGACAGCACGTGGCGCGTCGTCTCGTCGCCGCCGATCAGGATGAGCAGCGCTTCCGCGACGATTTCGGAGTCGTCGAGCCTTTCGCCGTCGATCTCGGCATGGGAGAGGATGCTGAACAGGTCGTGTTGCAGCGGCTTGCCGCGCCGGTCGTGGAGAACCGCGTAGGCGTGTTCGAGGAACTCGCGGAAGGCCTGGTCGGCGCGCGCGAAGACCTCGGGGTCGGTGGTGCCGCTGCCGCGCACCATGTCGTCCGACCAGCGCAGCACGTCGTCGTAGCGTTCCGGCTCGACACCGAGCATGTCGCCGATCACGATCAGCGGCAGCCACGCGGCCACGTCCATCACGAAGTCGAACTCGCCGCGGGCGCGCGCCTTCTCCAGCAGGTCCACGCAGATCGCGCGGATGCGCGGCGTCCTCTCCAGCACGCGCCGCACCGTGAAGCCCTTGTTGACGAGGCCGCGCCGCTTGCGGTGCAACGGGTCGTCGAGGTTGATCATGAAGGGGAAGGCGACGGAGTCGGGCCGGTTGCCGGCGCCGTTGCAGAAGGTTTTCGGATCGCGCGAGACCGCCAGCACGTCGGCGTAGCGGGTCACGCCCCAGACCTGGTCGGTGTCGTCGCGGCACACGGGTTCGTGCTCGCGCATCCATGCCATTTCGGCGTAAGGCTCGCGGGCCCACCAGTCGCCGTCGAGGAGGCGGATGTCGGGGCGCTTGGCGACGCTCATTCCGCGTCTCCCGCCAGGGGCAAGGAGGTGCGGTACTTCACCTGTTTCAGCGCGAAGCTGGATTTCACGCTGGCCACGCCGGGAATGCGCGTGAGATGGTCGAGCAGGAAGCGCTCGAAGGCGGCCACGTCGGGCACCACCACGCGCAGGAGATAGTCGGCGTCGCCCGTCATCAGGTAGCACTCCATCACTTCCGGTCTCTCGAGGATGCGCTTCTCGAAGGTTCCGAGTCCCTGCTCGGCCTGGCGCTCCAGGCTCACCTGCACGAAGACGCTGACGCCGAGGCCGACGGCACCCGGGTCGAGCAGGGCCACGTAGCGCCGCACGATGCCGCGCTCCTCGAGGTCGCGCACGCGACGCAGGCAGGGGCTCGGCGACAGCCCCACGCGCGCGGCAAGATCCACGTTGGAGATGCGCGCATCGTCCTGGAGGACTTCGAGGATCCTGCGGTCGATGCCATCAAGAAGGCGCGGTGCTTCGCGATCGGCGGCGGTCACGCCCGCAATCTGCTGGTCCTCCCCACCCCGCGCAACCCCGAAACCCGGGACAGGTACAGGTTTTCCGCGAAGCGGAAAACCTGTACCTGTCCCGGGTTTCCCTTGTTGCGGCGGGGGGACACGGCCATAAGGCCCCAGCATCCCCGCATTCGAGGAGGACACGGACATGGAACTGGTACTTCGCAAGGGCGCCTTCGACGGCGAGACCCATATCGTGACGGGCGCGGCCCAGGGCATCGGCAACCGCGTGGCCGCGGTGCTCGCGGCCCACGGGGCGCGCGTGGCGCTGGTGGACCTGGACCGCGGCAAGCTCGAAGAGGCGCGGGCCGAGATGAAGTCCTACGCCGCCGTCGAGCCCCTGGTGGTCCCCGCCAACGTCGCCAAGGAAGACGACGTGCGCGCGGCCGTGGCCGCCGTGATGGAAGCCAGCGGCCAGATCAACGGTCTGGTCAACGTGGCGGGCATCACCCGCGACGCCCGCATCGTCAAGAAGGACTTCGCCGAGTTCCAGATCGTCCTCGGCGTCCACCTGAACGGAACCTTCCTCTTCATGCGCGAGGTCGCCTTCCAGGACTGGCACCCCCGCTTCAAAGCCAACGGCAACAAGCCCCTGCGCGACGGCCAGAACCGCTTCGTCGTCAACTTCTCGTCGGTGAGCGCGCGCAACGGCAACATCGGGCAGATCGACTACACCGCCGCCAAGGGTGCCATCGAGTCGATGACCAAGACGACGGCCCGTGAGTTCGCTGCCTACGGCGCCCGCGTCAACGCCATCGCGCCCGGCCCCGTCAACACGCCGATGCTGGCCGGGGTGCCCGCCGAGGGCATCGAGGCCTTCGCCCGCGCCACCCTCATCGGTCGCGTCTGCGAACCGGTGGAAATGGCGCGCACAGTGGCCGCCATGGCCGATCCCAAGCTCTTCGCCTACGTGACCGGCATCGTTCTCCAGGCCAACGGGGGACTGAGGCTCGAGTAGGCATTGCGGGCGGCAGCAGCCCGCAGCCAAGCCGAGGGCGATCGCATGTTCGTGGAAGCCCAGCAACTCGTCGTCTCCGCCTGGGCCGCGGTGGCCGCCGTGTCCCTCGGACTCGGCCTTCTCGCCGGCCGCCTGTTCGGTCCCCGACTCGAGCGCGCGGAAGACTTGTGGCCCACGTTCTGGACCGGGTGGGCCCTGCTGCTCTGTCTCCTCCAGGTGTGGCACCTCTTTCTCGCGGTCGATGACCGCGCACGAATTGCCGTCGCCACGCTCGCCGTCCTCGGCTGGCTCGTCGCGGGCACCGCTCCCTGGCGCCTGCTCGCGAAGGCCCTTCCGCGCAACATCATCCCGCTGCTCGCCATCGCCGCGACGGTGTGGTGGCTCTCCGATCGCTCACTGGCGGGCCCGCGCTTCGGCGACACCGGAATGTACCTGATCCCCACCGTGCACTGGTACGGCAGCCACGCGGCGGTCCCGGGTCTCGCCAACCTCTTCGTTCCTCTCGGTCACAACCTTTCGTATTTCCTCTACGGCGCGCTTCTCGACGGCGGGCCCCTCACGCATCGCATCTACCACGTGATCAACAGCGTGCTGGTGATGGCGCTGCTGGCGCGTGGCCTCGTCGCCTGCGGCCGCCTGCTGCGACGCGATTCGCAGGGCGTGGCGGCCGATCTTTTCCACGCCCTCGCGCTCTTCCCGGTGATGGACCTGGCTGTCGGCCTTTTCCTCACCAGCCCCTCGCCGGACACGGGCGTCTTCCTTTTCGGCCTCGCCCTGGCCGCCGAACTCGTCGTCTTTCTTTCGCAGTGCGAGCCCTCGCGCGCCGCAATGATCCGCCTCGTTTTCCTCAGCGCGGCGGGCATGACGCTCAAGCTCTCGATCGCCGGCCTCTCAGTGGCAACCGGGGCCATGGCGCTGCTGTGGTGGCTGTGGCGGCGTCGTCCGAGCGTGGGGCAGGCGGCAGCGGCGACCGCCCTGGTGTCGCTGGCCGCAGCGTTTCCCCTCGGCACCTGGATGATCCGCAACGTGGTCTCCAGCGGCTATCCGCTCTATCCGGCCTTCGTCTTCCCCATGCCGGTGGACTGGATCGCCCGCGTGGACGCGACGGCGTGGATCCAGAAGCCGATGGCGATGGCTCCGCTGTGGACCGTCTTCACGCAATGGGGCTGGTGGCAGACGCGGCTGCTTTCCCTCGGCTGGGCGGAGATGGACGCCGTGTGGCCACTGACCTTCGTGGCCGTCGGCGCATCCCTCTTCGTGCTGGGCAGGCTTCTCGAGTGGAGGCGACGCCCGGCGAGGGAACTCACCGTGCTGGTGCTGGTGGCGCCGATCGCCGCGTTCTGGTTCAGCTTCGTCAACACGCCGATGCCGCGCTACCAGGGCGCGACGCTGTGGATCCTCGGCATCGACTTCGTGGTGCTCGCGCTGGCCGCGATCGTCGCCGGCGGCGGTCGACTGCTGCGCGGCGCGGTGGTGGTGGCGACCCTTGCGCTGGCCGCGCTGCCCCTGGTTCGCACCGGCGAGTACTGGCTGGGCGCCGACGACTTCGAACCGACGAGCAGCCCGAGGCTCCACGAGGAGACCTTGGCCAGCGGGCTGGTCGTGCAGGTTCCCGAGAACCAGGTCTGCTGGTACGCGCCCCTGCCCTGCACGCCGGAGCCCCACCCTGGCCTGCGCCTGAGGGAGCCCGGCAACCTGGCGGCCGGCTTCGCCATCGACCCCGGCCCGGAACCCGCCGTCCCCTGACCGCCGCTGTCGCCGGCATATAGAAGGATACGGAGGCGTCCGTTCCAGGTCGATCCTGCCCCGAATCGCCACGTAAGCGGCGTGAAATTGCCAGATAGACCCTTATAGCGGGCATATCCGCAACCAAATGGCCGAGCCGTTGGTATAGGATTGCGCCATGCCGCCGCATCCGAGCCCCGCCGGCAGTCCCGCCGGTAGCACCACTGCATCCCTGTCCCCCGCCCCCGAGGGAGAAGCCCGCCTCGCCCTCCTCCGCGACCTCGAACGCCGCATCCTGTGGCTGGCCTGCTGGACCATCCACCACGCCAACCACGTCCGCCCCAAGCGCGACGGCCTGAAAGTCGGCGGCCACCAGGCTTCCTCCGCATCGCTCACCACGCTGATCACGGCCCTGTGGTTCGAGTGCCTGCGCCCCCAGGACCGCGTCGCCGTCAAGCCCCACGCCAGCCCCGCCTATCACGCCATCCAGTACCTCCTCGGTCGCCAGGACCGCGGGGCCCTCGAACGATTCCGCGCTTTCGGCGGCGCCCAGTCCTATCCGTCGCGCACCAAGGACGCGGACGACGTGGACTTCTCCACCGGCTCGGTGGGACTCGGCGTGGCCATGACGAGTTTCGCGGCGATGGTGCGCGACTACGTGCAGGCGAAGAACTTCGAAGGCTCGCGCGGCGGCGACGGCCGCATGATCGCGCTGGTGGGCGACGCCGAACTCGACGAGGGCAACGTCTTCGAATGCCTCCTCGAAGGCTGGAAGCACGACGTGCGCAACCTGTGGTGGATCATCGACTACAACCGCCAGAGCCTCGACCTCGTCGTCGAGGACCGCCTCTTCCAGCGCATCGATTCCCTCTTCGAGAGCATGGGCTGGCGCGTGGTGACGATGAAGTTCGGCCGCCGCCTGGAAGCCGCCTTCGCGCGGCGCGGCGGCGACGCCCTGCAAAGCTGGATCGAGAACTGCCCGAACTCCCTCTACTCCACGCTCGTGTACCGCGGCGGCGGCGGCTTCCGCGAGCACCTCCGGCGCGACCTCTCGGGAACCTCCGGCATCAAGGAGATCCTCGACGAGCACGACGACGCCTCCCTCCACGGCCTGATGACCAACCTCGGCGGCCACGACCTGGAGACCATCCTGGACGCCTTCCGCGGCGCCGACGACGACACGCCCACCTGCTTTCTCGCCTACACGATCAAGGGTTTCGGCCTGCCGTTTGCCGGCCACAAGGACAATCACGCGGGGCTGATGAGCCCCGAGCAGATGGAAACCTTCCGTTCCTTGATGGGAGTGCGCGAAGGCCACGAGTGGGACCCCTGGGAAGGCAGTCTCCTCGACCCCGACCGGCTCGAAGGCTTCGTCGCTTCGCACCCTCTCTGTCGCCACGCGCCGCGCCGCTACGACGCCCCCGCGCTGGCGGTGCCCGCACGGCTGGCGGTGCCGACAGCCGAGTCGATGTCCACCCAGGAAGGCTTCGGCCGCATTCTCGGCGACCTCGCGCGCAGCGGCGGCCCGCTGGCCGACCGCATCGTCACCGTGTCGCCCGACGTGGCCAGCTCGACCAACCTCGGCGCCTGGGTGAGCCGCCGCGGCCTCTTCGACCGCAAGCCGAGGCCGGATTCCTTCGCGGAGGAGAACGTCGCGACCACGCAGCGCTGGGTGGCGTCCGCGTCCGGCCAGCACTTCGAACTCGGCATCGCCGAGAACAACCTCTTCCTGGCGCTGTCGGCCCTCGGTCTTTCGCACTCGCTGTTCGGCGCCAGGCTGCTGCCCATCGGCACAGTGTACGATCCCTTCATCTGCCGCGGCCTCGATGCGCTCAACTACGCCTGCTACCAGGACGCGCGCTTCCTGCTGGTGGCCACGCCGTCGGGACTGACGCTGGCGCCCGAGGGCGGCGCCCACCAGTCGGTGAGCACGCCGCTGATCGGCATGGGCCAGCCCGGCCTGCTCTCCTACGAGCCGGCCTACGTGGACGAGCTGGCCACCATCTTGCGTTTCGGCCTCGAGCACATGCAGAAGCCCGACGGCGGCTCGGTGTACCTGCGGCTTTCGACGCGGCACCTGGAACAGCCGACGCGGGAGCTGGACGAGACCCTCGAGCACGATGTCATCCACGGAGCCTATTGGCTGGTACCGCCGGCTTCCGGCGCCGCCTTGTCGGTGGTGTCGATGGGCGTCGTCACCGAGGAAGCCCGGCGCGGGCTCGAACTGCTGCGCGAGGACGTTCCCGGCGCCGGCCTGCTGGTGATCACCTCGGCCGACCGCTGCCACGCGGACTGGCTCGCCGCCCTCCGCGAACGCCGTCACGGCGACGCGGCCGCGCGCAGCCATATTGAAGAGCAGCTTTCGGTGCTGGCCCCCGGCGCTTCGCTGGTGACGGTGCTCGACGGACATCCGGCTGCGCTCTCCTGGCTGGGCGGCGTGGCCGACTACCGCGTGGTGCCTCTCGGCAACGAGCGTTTCGGGCAGTCGGGCGACGCCGTCGACCTCTACCGCCACTACGAGATCGACGCCGAGGCCGTGGTGGACGCCGCCGCCCGCGCCCTGCTGGAGGCCTGCTGATGCGAGTCGAAGTCGTGATGCCGCGCCTTTCCGATTCGATGTCCGAAGGGTCGGTGACGGCCTGGTTCAAGGACGAGGGCGAAGCGGTGGCCGAAGGCGAGGCGATCGCGGAACTGGAAACCGAGAAGTCCACGGTGGACCTGGTGGCGCCCGCGGCCGGAACCCTCGCGCGCATCGCCGTGGCAGCCGGCAGCGGCGCGGTCGCGGTGGGGACTGTGCTGGCGGAGATCGAGACGGAGGCGGCGGCGGTGCAGGTGCCAGCGCCCGAACCGAAGACGTCGAGTTCCGCGGCCCCGGCGCGGCGCGCAGCGAAGGCGGCGCCCACTCCGATTCATGCAGCCGTCGTAACCGACGAAGCGGTGGCCGCCACGCCGCTGGCGCGCCGCATGGCCGCCCAGGCCGGACTGTCGCTGGCCTCTCTCGCCCGCACCGGCATCGGCGGCAAGGTGTGCAAGGCGGACGTGGAGGCGGCCCTTGGGCGGGCCACGCCACTGTCGGTCGTCTCCTCGCGGCCCGCGTCCACGGTGCTCGCGGCTCGCGGCGCCGCACCGGCCTCGACGCGGACGTCAGAGACGCCGGCGCCGCTTTCCCGCATCCGCCGCACCATCGCCGAGCGTATGGCCAGGGCCAAGGCGACGATTCCCCACTTCTACCTGTCGGTCGACTGCCGCGTGGACCGCCTTCTCGAGGCTCGGCGTCGCCTGAAAGAAGACGGGCTGGCGATCTCGATCAACGACTTCGTCGTCCGCGCCGCCGCCATTGCGCTCGGCCGCGTGCCGGAGGCCAACGCCTCCTGGGCCGACAACGGCGGCATCGTGCGTCACGACCGCATCGACATCGCCGTGGCTGTCGCTCTGGAGGACGGCCTGGTGACGCCGGTGCTGCGCGGCGCCGACACTCTCGGCCTCGGCGCCATCGGCGAGACCGTCCGCGATCTGTCCGCACGGGCCCGCGACGGCGCCCTGGCTCCCCACGAGTACGACGGCGCCACCTTCACCGTCTCCAACCTCGGCATGCACGGGGTGGCCGAGATGTTCGCCATCATCAACCCGCCCCAGGCCTGCATCCTCGGCGTCGGCGCGGCCGAGCCGAGGCCCGTGGTCGAGGACGGCAAGGTCGTTGCGGGAACGGTGATGACGCTGTCGCTGTCGGCCGATCACCGCGTGCTCGACGGCACCGGCGGCGCGCGCCTTCTCGCCGAGATCCGCCGCCTGCTGGAAGAGCCGGCGCGGATGCTGGTCTGAGCGAGCCGCCATGAGCAAGGCGGATCGATACGACGTCGTCGTGATCGGCGGCGGTCCCGGCGGCTACGTCGCCGCGCTTCGCGCCGCCGCCAGGGGCCTCTCGGTCGTCGTGGTCGAGAAGGATCGACTCGGCGGCGTCTGCGCCAACCAGGGCTGCATTCCCACCAAGGCTCTGCTGCGCTCGACCGAGGTGTTCACGCTTGCCCGCGAGGCGGCTTCCTACGGCGTTCGCGTCGAAGGCGTGAGCCTGGACATCGCTGCGATCACGGAGAGGGCGAGGGCAACGGCGGCTCGCATGGAGAAGGGCGTCGAGGCCCTGCTTCGCGCCGCCAAGGTTCCCGTGCTGCGTGGAAACGCGAGGCTGGCCGGGCGCGGCCGCGTGGTCGTTGCGGGCGTCGCGGGTGTTGCGGGCGTCGCGGGCGTTGCGGGCGAGCGCGTTTTGGAGGCCGGGCACATCGTGCTGGCCACCGGCGCCCGTGCACGGGTCCCCGCCGGTTTCGAACCCGACGGCCGCGTCGTCTGGACTTACACCGAAGCACTGGCCCCCGCTGCGCTGCCGAAATCCATCGTGGTGCTGGGCGCCGGCGCCATCGGCGTGGAGTTCGCCAGCTTCTACCGCGCCCTCGGCGCCGAAGTCACGCTCGTGGAGATGCAGCCGCGCATCCTGCCGATAGAAGACGCCGATATCAGCGAAGCGATGCGCCGCGCCCTGAAGAAAAGGGGAGTCCGCGTCCTCACCGGCGCGACGGCAGGTTCCCTCGACCGCAGCCGGGCCGGCGTGAAGCTCCTGGTGACGACGGGAGAGAAGACGGAAACGATCGCCGCCGAGAGACTCCTCGTCGCCACCGGCATCGCCGCCAACGTGGAAGGCCTCGGCCTCGAGGGCACCGCGGTTCGAGTGGAGCACGGCCACGTCGTGGTGGACGAGTGGTTGAGCACCGGCGAGCCCGGCGTTCATGCCATCGGCGACCTCACGGGCGCGCCGTGGCTGGCCCACAAGGCCAGCCGCGAGGCGGAGGTGTGCATCGACCGCATCGCCGGCGTGGACGGCGTGCGTCCCCTCGACCGAAGCGCCGTTCCCGCCTGCACCTACTCCACGCCCCAGGTCGCCAGCGTCGGCTTCAGCGAGGAAGCGGCGGTGGCGGCGGGCCACGAAGTGCGCTGCGGCCGCGCAACCTTCGTCGGCAACGGCAAAGCCCGAGCCCTCGGCGACACCGAGGGTTTCGTGAAGACGGTATTCGACGCGGAAAGCGGCGAGCTTCTCGGCGCCCACCTGATCGGCCCCGAGGTGACCGAACTGATCGCAACCTTCGCCCTGGCCCGCACCCTGGAGGCGACCGAGGCGGAAATCCTGGCTACCGTGTTCCCGCATCCGACCTTGTCGGAGGGGATCCACGAAGCGGTGGCGGCGGCGTTCGGGTAGCGTGTGACGTGCAGTTGTTTGGCGTGCTCCGCAATGGGCCTTGTGAACACCGCCGTTGCAGGCATGCAGTCGAAGACTCGATCACCGGTCGTGGCGACCCCGACGTTGTTCCCGGGCGGGGGCACGGGGGCAGGTGCACGAGGTGTCGATTGCGTCGAAGTCGATTGCGTCGAAGGGCCGGCGTCATTTTAGGGGGGCTTCGCGGATTCGTGTGGGTGGCCACCCCTGGCTTTTCGAGGATTCTCTGACGGTCAGGTCGGCCGCAGCAGCATCACCCTGGGGAGGTCGAGACTGGCGGCCTCGGCTCCGGCGCGCAGGTGAGTGCCGCACGAACATTCCCCGGGGAATGTCGGGCGGGACCCAATCGCGGACATCGGCCGGCATGAACAACCAAAAACTGTCCACCGAAGCAGGGCAGGTCCAGCCATGACATTTCTGTGATGGAAACGTCGTCGCGAGGTCGATTTCTCTTGACGCGCTTTCTCGCCTCCTCTGTTCGCCTGTAGCGAGCCGGAATAGCGCCGATCGCTTTTTTGCCCAACTCACGCGCATCGCCCGTCAGATCCTGCGCGTGGCGTCCGGAGGCGATGTCCTGCGACGGTGCCGACCTCGCCGCCAACGACGCAGGAAAAACCCGTGGTACAAGCGTCTTCATGACGACACTCTTCGATTCCGTCGCAAAGCTCTCCGAACAGGAACTGCTCGATCACTTCGCGGGCCTCGTCGTTCGCGACCGGCAGACGACAAGCGAGCTGCTCGTCGCGATCGCCGAGATCGACGAGCGCAAGCTCTGGGCCAGGCATGCCTGCTCCTCCATGTTCATCTTCTGCATGGAACGCTTTCACATGTCGGAGCAGGTGACCGCCAAGCGACTCTGGGCTGCGCGCACGGCGCGCCGCTTTCCTGTGGTCCTCGAGATGGTCGCTCGCGGCGAGCTGCATCTCGGTGCGATCCATCTGCTGGCCCGGCACCTGACCGCAGAGAACCACGAACGGGTGCTCGAGCGCGCCAGGCACAAGAGCTCGCGACAGGTCGAGCGGCTGGTTGCCGAGCTGGCGCCGCGACCCGACGCAGCGTCGCGTATTTCCACGATGCCAAGGCCTCGAACTGCGCAGGCGGCGGCAGGTGATCGGCCGACGGCGGAGCAGGAGTCGATGGACCGGGCCTGGGGGGACGAAGCTCCGGCGAAGGGCGACCCGGCCGTCGGTCGGCCAATGCCGGAGCAGGAGTCGATGGACCGGGCTTCGAGCGAGGAGGCTCCGGCAAGCGGCGAACCGGCTGTCGGCGCCCAGATCCCTCGGACACCCGAGTCGCGACGCGCGGCGAGGCCCATCGTTCCGCTCAGCCCGCGGCGCTTCAAGATCGAGATCACCGTCGACGAAGCCACGCACGACAGGCTGCGGTCCCTCCAGGATCTGCTGGGACGCTCGGCCA